>JAPLUO010000194.1 GCA_026397595.1 Caldifarciminota bacterium | reverse complement strand
TGAACTCCAGTCGGACGTGTACCGTCGGACGTTCCCGCCGGCATATACGTTGGCGATTCCCTGTCGAAGGCTGAGGAGCGCGTCGGCGCCGTAGCGGCCCTTCAAGTCCGCGTTCGCGTTGACGAGCGCGCTGGTGCCGCGCCCCTTCTGCTTCTTCAGCAGGATATTGACGATGCCGGCAGCGCCGTCGGGTTCGTACTTGGCCGAAGGATTGGTGATGATTTCGATCTTGTCGATGGTCTGAGCCGGAATCTGTTTGAGGACCTCGTTCGGATCGAGCAGCGAAGGCTTGCCGTCAATCAGCACCTTGAAGTTCGCGCTGCCGCGAAGGGTGACGTTATCTTCGATATCGACCTTGACTGAAGGCACGTCGCGCAGCGCATCGACTGCGGTGCCCGAGGAGGCGTTCGGGAGTTTGCTGACGTCGACTACCTTCTTGTCGACCTGGTAGCTGATTGTCGGCTTCTCGGCGGTCGCTTCTACGCCCTGCACCGGCACGGGCTTCTGTTCGAGGTTAATCCTGCCAATGTCGAACGCCGCCCCGGCCGCGACCTCAACCTCTTTCATGACCCGGTCCCGATAGCCAATGAACGAAACTTCAACGTAGTACCGGCCCGGCTTGACGCCGTCGAGCCGGAACGCGCCGTTCTTGTCCGTGACCGTACCGTTGACCTGCGTGCTTTCGGGCAAACTGTATAGCACGACGTTCGCATACTCAATCGGCGCCGTCAGGTCTGAATCAAACACATGCCCGACGATTGCGCCCTCTCTCGGACCAGCGGCCGGCTGCGCTGGGACGACGCCGACCAGGCACAACACGAGAATCCCTGCCACAACATGCGTCTTCATTGTGCATCATCGTACCCACAACCCCGACTCAGTCAAGCTCGCGAGGGCCGGAGGCCGTCCGGTCCGGTCCTGAGACTCGGCCTAGCGGCCCGGGCCGCCCTGCATCTCTGTCCCCTCGCCTTCGCGCATCTTGGGATTGAGCCGGAAACTGTTCAGGTTGTAACTCACTGCCAGGGTGATGACGCGGGGCTCCATCCGGTAGCTGATGCTGCTGTAAAACCCGTCCCCCTCGGAGACCGACTTCCAGCTGGCGATGCCGAGCAGGTTGCCGACCCGCAGGGTGATAGACAGGGCCCGGTTCAGCAGGCTCTGCTTGACCGCGACGTCGGTGTCGAACCCGCCGACGTCCCGGCCCTGTGACGTGACCGTCGGTGCGGAGTAGTTGCCGCTGACCTGCATCTGGGTGCCGAAGGGCATGTGAACATCAAGGTCGAGCGAAGTGCTCCAGGTGAAGCTGCGGTGGGAGAAGTCCTGGCCCAGCAGCGTTCCCTCGACCCGGTAGTCGGAAAGGTCAGCGCTCGGGTTCAAGGTGAGCCATTTGAACGGGCTCACGGTGGCTGAGAGTTCTACTCCGAGCGAGCGGTCGTTTCCGACGTTGCGGGGCGTCACCAGCAGCACGCTCGTGCTCGTATCGTACTTTGTCGTTATCTGCTGGTAGAGGTCGTGCGTGACCCGGTAGTACGCCCCGGCGTTGACCGAGTTCGCGCCGAGTGGCAACTCGTACCCGGCCTCGTACGAGTCGGTGTATTGCGGCTTCAAGGCAGGGTTACCCTGGCCGAATGTAAGGCGGCTCCACCTCGACAGGAACGGCGCCAGTTCCCACGGGCCGGGGCGGTCAATCCGGCGCGAGTAGCTGGCCGTGACCTGCTGGTCCGCAGGCAGCGAGTACGAAAGGTGCAGGCCGGGGAAGTAATCCCAGCGGTTCATCGTGTAGGTGGAGTCCAGGTCTATGGCCGTGATGACGCGGTCATCGTATTCCACACGGAGCCCGGGCTGGACCCCGAGCTTCTGCCAGTTCCACGACCATGTCGCGTATGCCGCGTGGACGGCCTCGGTCCCGTTGTACGCGTGGTAAGTCAGCGAGTCGAGCGTGTACTTGTGCGTGGCGGGGTTGTACAGGGAATCGACGGTCTGCCCGTCGGTTCGTTCCAGCTGACCCTCGTAGCCTGCATCGGGCTTGCCGCCGGCAAGCCGGGGCAGGCTGTACTCGAGTTCCATGTTCAGAAACGACCAGGGGCCGGCATTGGCGGTGCTGCGGCCGTACGTGGTATCTTCGCTTGAGTCCAGTTCCACGTCCCACCCGGACGAGTTGCCCGAGCGGCCCCCAATGGAAACACGGGCCAGAAGCTTGTGCTCGGTCGTGTCGAAGTCGTGTTCGTGGTCCACGAGCGCGAAGTAGGTGCGGCCGGCCCAGCGCCAGCCGTCGTCCACGGTGTACTGCCGCGAGGAGTCCCCGTGCGAGTGGTGCTCGGCCGTCTGCGTCGAGGTCAGGCCGCCGGTGCTGAACATCCGGAAGCGGCCGGAGACGCTCGACTTGTCGTGCGGCCCCGGCTGCAGTTCGAGCCCGGCCCGTACGCCGCCTATCGTCGGCCCGCCGTAGCCCAGGCTGTGGGAGGAAACCGAGAGCGTATCGGCGTCGCCGTAGGTCAGGCGTTCGGACTCGGCGTCGTGCTCGAACCGGTAGTGATTCAGGTTCGCGCCGACGTAGCCGTTGGTGATGCCCTGCCTGTGCCCGAGCAGGGCGTCGCCGCCGTACCGGTGCTTCAGGCCCGCGTTCGCGTTGGCCAGCGCGCTGATGCCGCGGCCCTTCTGCTTCTTCAGGACCACGTTGATGATTCCGGCGGCGCCGTCCGGCTCATACTTGGCCGAGGGGTTCGTGATAATCTCGATGTTCTCAATCGTGGCCGACGGTATCTGCTTCAGTGCGTCGCTGGGATCCTCCTGCGTGGGCTTGCCGTCAATGAGCACCTTGAAGTTCGAACTGCCGCGCACGGTGACGTTATCCTCGATGTCCACCTTGACCGAAGGAACGTTCCGCAGCGCGTCCACCGCCGTACCCGAGGTCGCGTTGGGCCGCTTGCTCACGTTGACGACCTTCTTGTCGATTTGGTAGCTGATTGTCGGCTTCTCACCCACTGCCTCGACGCCGGGGACCGAGATTGGTTTCAGTTCCAGCCCAATCCGGCCCAGGTCGAGTGGAGTTCCGGCGGCGACCTCGATTTCCTTCATGGTCCGGTCCCGATAGCCAATGAACGAAACTTCAACGTAGTAGCGGCCCGGCTTGACGCCGTCGAGCCGGAACGCGCCGTTCTTATCCGTGACCGTGCCGTTGACCTGCGTGCTTTCGGGCAGGCTGTAGAGCACGACGTTCGCATACTCAACCGGCGCCGCCAGGTCGGAATCGAATACCCGCCCGATGACTGCGCCTTCTCTTGACCCCACGCCCGGCTGCGCCGCGGCGACGCCGGCCAGGCTCAATACGATGACCCCTGCCATTAAGTACTGCTTCATGGTACGCTATCGTACCCACCGGCCCGGCTCAGTCAAGTTCAGAAGAAGGGCTAATGCCCCCGGCGTCCCGAGCACTCGCAGGATTTCCCTCACTCTCGTGTCTATGTTAAGATATGAGGATGAAATACTGCCAATCAAGGCTGCCAAGCGCAGCCGTCCTCGTTTTAGTGCTGGCTGCGGCCGGCGGGCTCTTCGCACAGCCCGGGCCGGGAATGGGCGCTGGTGCGCCGGCCGGCGCGATTACGGGTCAAGTATATGACGCTGACCTGAACGTACCGATTGAGTACGCCAACATTGTGCTCCACTCCCAGCGCGACAGCTCGCAGGTCAACGGCACCGTGACCGACAAGTCGGGCCGGTTCACGCTGACCCAGGTCCGTCCTGGACGTTACTTCGTGGAAGTATCGTTCATCGGCTATCAAACCAAGACCCTTGGCGACGTTGCCGTCGGCCCCGGCGCAACTCGCGACCTGGGCCGGACGAACCTCCGGCAAACGGCCGTCGCGGTGCAGGGCGTCGAGGCCATTGCCGAACGACCGCGACTCGAATATCGAATCGACAAGAAGATAGTGGACGTCGCCCACCAGCCGACGCCGCCGACCGGCACCGCGGTCGATGCCCTTGAGAACGTGCCGTCGGTCAAGGTGGACGACGACGGAAACGTCACCCTGCGCGGCAGCGGCAGCTTCAAGGTCCTTATCGACGGCCGGCCCACGCCGCTCGAAGGCAGCGAGGCCCTGCAGCAGATACCGGCCAGCACCATCGACAACATCGAGATCATCACCAACCCATCCGCCAAATACGACGCCTCGGGTCCGGCCGGCATACTCAACGTCGTACTCAAGAAGCAGCGCCAGTCGGGCGTGAGCGGTATCGCCAACCTCAAGGGTGGAACCGACGGCAGCTACGGCGGCGACTTTCTGCTTGGCTACCGGCTGGACGGCACCAGCCTCTATGCCGGCGCCGACTATAACCGTCGCCAGTTTCCCGGCACGAGAAACGCCGAGGGCTGGACCGCTGATTCTGCGTCCGGCGACACAACCTTCCTGGTTTCCAATGGAACCGGCACGCGAAGTGGCGTGCCCTACGGCGTTCGCGCCGGCGCGGACATCCAAGTCGGAAAGGCAGACCGCGTGAGTGTCGGCGGTCGTTTCGGGCAGCGCAGTTGGTCCAGTGCGGACCTGTCGACCGACTCCGAGCTGGTTCGCCCGCCCGGAACGCTCAACGTCTACACTACCGGCGACACGTCGTCGCGCAGCGGCCTGTACTACTCTGGCAGCGCCGACGAGGTCCATAATTTCGGCCGCCAGGGACACGACCTCGCCGCCCACGTCACCTACCGGGGCCGCGGCGGCAGTGATAATTCCATCAACTCCCAGCGGTCCGGTGGCGTCCTGACCGGCGGCCAGCGCACAAAGGAGTCCGGGCCAAGCCAGGACATCACCGCCAGCCTCGACTACACCCTGCCCCTGCGCGAAGAAGACAAGTTTGAGGCCGGTTACCAGGCTGAAATCGACCGGTCCCACGACTCGACCGGCACCTGGACCTATGACACCGTTTCGCGGACGTACCTGTACGATTCGGGCTACAGCCACGTGATAGCCTCGTCGGATGACGTCCACGCCTTGTACAGCACCTACTCAGGCAACTTCAAGCCCTTCGGTTTTGAAGTCGGGTTGCGCGGGGAATATGCGCACCGTGCCATCGAGCTCGTGGACAGCTCGCACACGTTTACCGTCGGCGGCCTCGACCTTTTCCCGACCCTCCACGCCTCCTACTCCATCGGCGAGCAGCATCAGATC
>JAPLUO010000081.1 GCA_026397595.1 Caldifarciminota bacterium | reverse complement strand
GGAGAGGAGCCTGAGGAATCTCATCCACAGATTACGCAGATTACGCAGATTGAGGTGAAATGAAACCATTGGAGGAATCCTGACATGGCATTGTGTGACGTAACCGCTAACCCATCCTCCCTCGCCTCTCGTTTCCCGGACCTGCCCGAGGGCGTGCCACCCCTGTGCTCGTTCTACCTGTACCTGTCCAGTAGCTGCAATCTACGCTGCCGTCACTGCTGGATTACGCCGAGCTTCACCGCTGACGGAAGGCCAGGGCCCGGTGACGTGGTAGACCTGGATGCGTTACGCGAGGCGGTGCGCGAAGCCAAGACGCTCGGCCTGAACGCGGCCAAGCTGACCGGCGGCGAGCCGATGCTGCATCCCCGGTTCCTGGAAATCGTGGACATGCTGACTGCGGAAGGCTTGAGCCTGACCATGGAGACGAATGGTACGCTCCTCACTGCGGAGACCGCCCGCCACCTGAAGGAGAAGACAAAGCTCACCTTCAGCTCCATCAGCTTGGACGGCCGGGACGCTGAGACCCACGACGCCTTTAGGCGTGTGCCTGGCGCCTTCGATGCCGCACTGCAAGGGCTTGACCACCTGGTGAATGCCGGGTACAAGAACTGCCAGGTCATCATGAGCGTGCATCACGGCAACCGCAACCAGATCGAGGAAGTAGTGAAATTGGCAGCCAAACACGGCGCCACCTCAGTGAAGCTGAACCCGGTAAACATTGCCGGTCGGGGCGCGGGGATGCACGAGCGTGGCGAGGCGCTGGGTTTCGACGACTACCTCGCCCTGGCGCGGTGGGTTTCGAGTGACCTCCGTCCGAAGGCGACGATTGGGGTAGTGTTCGAACTGCCGCCCGGGCTGGCCGCATTCGGCGACATCTGGCGATCCCGCGGTCGAACCGGTGACTGCGGCGTCCTCGGAATCCTCGGCATCCTCGGCACCGGCGAGATCGCCCTGTGTGGTATTGGCCAGACCCATAAGGAGTTCGTCTATGGGCGACTGGGGGAGACGCGCATCCGTGATATCTGGCTCACAAACCCTACAATCCTCGCCTTGCGCCGGGACCTGAAAGACGTAGATTCGTATCCCGGTGTCTGCGCGGAGTGCATATTCGCCAGGACCTGCCGGACGAGTTGCGTGGCGGACAACTACTCGCACAACGGCCGGCTGGTGTCTCCGAACTGGCTCTGCGCCGAAGCCGCTCGCCGCGGGCTCTTTCCATCCGCCCGGGCGCAGAGGAAGTGCTCCGGTAGAGAGACAAAGGGAGAAAGGGAGAAAGGGACAGAGTGACGGAGCGAGCATTGCAGCGAGGTCAGAAGGCAGAGCTTCGGAAGACTCTGACTTCTGCAATCTGCCTTCTGAGCTCTGACTTCGTCCGTATCTTGGTGTCTTCGTGGTCGGTTCCGCCTTCATCCTTACATCCTTGTGATAATCTCCCCTGTCGGTTCCTGTGGAACGCAAAAATCTCTTGACACGGGGGGCAGGGGGAGTATTATTAAATACTCAGTTAGTATGAGTAAGCGGCAAGATGCTTAAACGGAGGTAAGTCATGACGAAGTCTGATGGTCCGAAATACGAAGCTCCGAGCGCAATGCGCCTGAGCGATAGCAAACTAGGTCAGGGCCAGGGTTGCAATCCAAACGGGTCTTCGGCCAGTGAGCACTGTCTAAACGGCGGCAACGCAACAGCCTGCGATACTCACGGCTACGGTGCAACAGGCGCGTGCAACTCATACGGCGAGACTGCGAATGCCTGCAACACAACTGGTCATTCCCCCGCCGAATGGTGCGCTACCGGTTCCGCCCCCACCTTCTAGGATTGAGGATGTAGATACCCACGGGCATGGCCTATGCCACCCGGAGGCCGTCGGGCTTAGCTCGACGGCCTCCGGGTGAATGAAGCACTGCTCACGGGCATGGCCCGCGGAGCCCTGCCCTTCGGGTCATTCGAGCATTTGTGGCTGTAGCCAGCAAAGTGGATAGACCTTGGACCGGGGTTCGACTAGCGCTTGCGGACGGCCAGCGCTGGGTGATTCGGCCCACGGACGAGCAGTCCGCAGAGGCCGTTGCGGAGCTGCGGCAGGTCATGCGGCTGGACCCGGGCGACCGGGGACGTGAGATTCACGTCGTGGTCCGTCGCGCCCGTGTCGGTGCAATTGACGTTGCGACCGAGAGGGGCGTGCTGCTATGCTTTCTGCCGCCCCGTCTGGACCGAGGCTTGGAGGTGATCCAGATGGAGACCATCGCCTCGTTTGTCGCGCAGGCAGCTTTCAGGGGAAGAGCCCTGTTGCTTCATGGTGCGCTTGCCGAGTACTGCGGCAGCGGTTTCATCATGGCTGGGCCGGGCAAGGTAGGCAAGAGCACGGCCAGCCGCCGCCTCCCTCCGCCTTGGCGTTCGCTCTGTGACGACTCGACACTCGTCGCACGGGACGGAATGGGGCAGTACTGGGCTCATCCGTGGCCGACTTGGAGTCGCTTCCGCGAGAGCGGCCCGGGCGGCTCTTGGGCCGTGGAGCAGGCGGTTCCCCTCCGGGCAGTCTTCTTCCTTGCCCAATCACCCTCTGACCAATTGGAGCCGGTCAACGTCATGCAGGCAACCGCCATGACCCTGGAATCCGCAGTGAGCTTTGCTTGCACCGTGGCGCGACTGGCCGAGCAGGCCGCATCCCAGACTCTCTGCCGGGATGAGGTGAGTGCCGCGATGGCTCTGGCAGGGGCGGTGCCGACATACTCGCTCCACCTCAGCCTGGACGGCCAGTTCTGGAAGGAGATTGAGAAAGTACTGCCAGTGGGTGGCACGCCGAGCGTGAGGGTCCGGACTATCCATTCCTCCATTCCTACATCCTCCAATCCCTGTTCTCCCCCGCAGGCCGAACCACACGTGGCAGATGGCTCGCTGCGTACTGTCTACTTCGGCCCCAGCATGAATCCCACGCTTCAGGAACCCGACCTGCTTGTGGTCAGGCCGTACGGCACAGGACGAGTGCGGCCGGGCGACGTCGTATGTTACAAGTCGCCCACGACGGGTACGACGGTCGCGCACCGCGTCGTGTCCATCGGTCGCCGGTCGCCGGTCGCCGGTCATCCGATTGACGGCATCCGCACCCGAGGGGACAACAACCCGACGGACGACCCATGGGTTCTGCAGGCCGGCGACATCATCGGTCGGGTCGTGGCCGCGCAGCGCGGAACTCGGCGCCGTGTTGTCCCGGGCGGTCGGCAGGGATTCTTCGCCCTTGGCTGCGCGCGCCTGGGCCAGGGCATCCGAAGGTATGCCGGCCTTCTTCCTCGCACGCTGTACGACTTTGTCGCCGGTCTCGGGCCTTTGGACCACCTTCTCCCCCGAAGTCTCCGACCCCAGTTGGTCCGGTTCGACGCCCGATACCGAGTGTTCCTGAAGTTGCTGATGGGCAGACAAATGGTTGGCCAATACGATGCCCGGCAGGCACGGTGGCGCATTCGGCGGCCGTTTCGGCTCTTCATGGACGAACAGACCATCAGGGACGCCGGTTCCGTCGTTTCTCGCAATGAACCGGGGCGCGTCCCTTAGCACGCAGTCTTTCTCTTCAGAATCCGGATGGGAACTCACCACCAAGGCACCAAGACACAAAGAAGGGTCTGGACGGAAGCACTCTCTGTACGCTTGGCGATCTTGGCGGTTCATATTTCCGTCCCCTGTCCGAGCCATCTGTGTAATCTGCGAAATCTGTGGATGTCCTTTCCGCTTCTCTTGGCGGTTCTATGTCGTATTCCGGGTTTCCACTTCGGCCTTGACGTGCACGGTGGTTTGGCACTAGGGATTTCACCGAAGAGCAAGATCGGTCAGCCGTGAGAATGGCACGCGACGACGAACGCGCAGCCGACAGCCCGAAACCCGGGATTACCGAGACCCTGAAGCAGGGTCTCCACCTGGGCCGAGCGATTCGCCTGGTCTGGGCCATTTCTCCGGGCTGGGCGATTATGAACATTGTCCTGGTTGTCGTGCAGGGATTGCTGCCCTTGCTTGCACCCTACTTCATGAAACGCACCATCGATGCCTTGCAGGCCGTCATTGCGGTGCATGCCGGTCTTGCCGCCTTTCGTCCTGTCCTCTTCTGGGTTGTTCTCGCCGCTGCGGCGGCGTTGCTCGCGGCCCTGCTCGGTTCATTGGCCGGACTGGCCGGGCAGTACCAGTCTATGATCTTCTCCGACAAGGTGACCGACATCGTGCACAGCCAGTCGGTCGCGGTTGACCTTGAGTACTATGAGAATCCAAGCTACTACGACACGATGCAGCGGGCTCAGGTCGAGGCCGCCTCCCGGCCCATTGGCGTTGTCAACCGGCTGGTTGGCATCGGTCGGAACGCAGTCTCGCTGGTTGGTGTCGCCGGTCTGCTCCTCGCTTTCAGTCCGCTGGTCGCGTTAGTCCTTTTCTGCGTAGCCCTGCCCGGCGCTCTGGTGCAGTCGGTTTATGCCCGCCGTCAGTACCGCCTCGAACTGGAACAAACCGAGAAAGACCGGCAGGCGTCATACTATCACTTCATGCTGACCGGCACGTGGTTCGCAAAGGAGCTACGCCTGTTCAACCTCGGCTCCCTGTTCCGGACCCGCTTCCAGACCCTGCGTCAGCAACTGCGAGGGGTAAGACTGGCGCTGTCCCGGCGGCGCACCATAGCCGGTCTGTTGGCACAGTCCCTGACCTCGGCCGCCATCTTCGGTTCCCTTGCCTTCATCGCATACCAGGCCTACAAAGGAACCGTTACCCTCGGTAGTCTCGTGATGTACTACTCTATCTTCCAACTGGCGGTCGGCGCATTCTCAAGCGTCCTTGCCGGGGTGGCCGGGCTTTACGAAGACAATCTCTTTCTCGCCAACTTCTACAAGTTCATGGATTTGAAGCCCAAGGTCCGGGCACCTGCGAACCCGGCGCCGGCCCCGACCAAAATCAGCCGGGGAATTGAATTCCAGGACGTGCATTTCACCTACCCGAGCGATTCCCGCAAAGTACTCGAGGCGGTCAACTTGAGCATCGCTCCGGGCCAGGTAATCGCCCTGGTCGGCGCGAACGGCTCGGGCAAGACCACGCTCGTCAAGCTCCTCTGCCGTTTGTACGATCCTGACCTTGGCCGGATTACCATTGACGGCACTGACATCCGCTGCCTGGACCCGGTAGAGTGGCGGCGGACAGTCAGCGTCATTCTCCAGGACTATGTGCAGTATGGCATGACTGCCTGGGAGAACATCTGGCTGGGCGACGTAGAGAGTGAGCCTGACCGGGGTCGGATCACCCGGGCGGCCGAACTCTCAGGCGCGGACTCGGCAATCCGGAGGCTACCCCAAGGCTATGATACCCCGCTGGGCTACCAGTTCAAACGCGGCCGGGAGCTGAGCATCGGCGAGTGGCAGAAGGTGGCGCTGGCTCGTGCGTTCCTGCGCGATTCGGAACTCGTCGTGCTGGACGAGCCCACCAGTTCGCTCGACCCCCTGGCCGAAGCCGAAGTGTTCGAGCACTTTCGGCGCGTAATCCAGGGGAGAAGCGCGGTGCTGGTCAGCCATCGCTTCTCCACCGTGAAGATGGCTGACTACATCTACGTTCTCGACCACGGACGGGTTGCGGAATCCGGGACCCACCGGGAACTATTCGCCCGCGGCGGCCTCTACGCCCGGCTCTACTCAGCACAGGCTGCCCGGTATCAGGAGACCTGAGCCGTGCGAGCCACAAGCCTCAAGCCGCAAGCTACAAGCTCAGGCGCGGGACAGGCTCAAGCTCAAGCGCAAGCCGTAGACCGTGAACCGTACACCGTGGACCGCAGACCGGGGACGGGAGACCGAGGAACGAAGAACCAAGAACGAGGAACGAAGGATTATCCACAGATTACATAGCGCGGCCTCGAAGGCCGCAACCAAATCCAATGGAACCACAGATGAACGCAGATGAACACAGATTGAGTCCCGACCCGAGCCCGAGCATTGCGTCGCCGCGGGTGGCACTTGACGACGGTCTTC
>JAPLUO010000373.1 GCA_026397595.1 Caldifarciminota bacterium | reverse complement strand
TCTCGCCCTTGAGGTAGCGTTCCACGAAATCGTTCTTGATCACGCGGGCCGGCATTCCGACCGGGCTATGGATGATGACGATGTCTTCCTTCCGGCACTTGATGAAGGCCTGCTTGTAGGCGTCGGAGGCGTCACACTCGTGCGTGCAGACGAACCTCGTGGCCATCTGGACACCGGATGCGCCCATGCGGAGGAATCTGGCGATGTCGTTGCCGTCGAAGACGCCGCCCGCGGCCACGACCGGGATGCCGCCGTACTGGCGGGCTACTTCAATCACCTCGGTGACCAGCCGTTCCAGCCGAAACGCTTCCACATCCTCAACCTGCTCGAACGAGAAACCTAGATGGCCCCCGGCCAGCGGCCCTTCGACCACGAGCGCGTCCGGCAGGCGACTGAACCGTTTCTGCCACGTCCTGCACATTAGGGCGGCGGCACGGGCCGAAGACACGATGGGTATCAGCTTGATGTGCCGGTCTGTCACAAGCGCGGGCAGCCTCAGCGGCAGACCGGCGCCGGAAATGATTGCGGCCACGTCTTCTTCACACGAAACCTGGGCGAGGTTGTCGTAGTTGGTCAGGGCGCACATGATGTTCACGCCGAAAGGGTTACGGGTGAGCTCCTTCGCCTTCTGGATGGCCTGGCGGAGGCCGAGTTCCGCGCGATTGACGTAGCCGGGCGTCGTGTCGGGCAGTTCCTCGCCCAGCCCCACCGAGGCGATGATACCGAGCGCGCCCTCGTCCGCGACGGCCGAGGCCAGCCGCGACGATGAAACCCGGACGCCCATCCCGCCCTGGATAATGGGCGGATTGACTACCAAGTCGCCGACTATCAGGTCGGGAAGTACTCGGTCGGTCGTCACCGCGTCGCTTTCACTCCGGCACAGCCATTCGACGCAACCAGGAACGAGGGGAGATTAGGCATTGCAGGGTTAAGAATAGGGCGCGGCGCGGAGAAGTCAAGCCCGCGCCGCGCGTTATGATTTGTTCGTTACGCCCCCCGGAGGCAGGGTTAGTTCCATCGCTGGCGCAGAGGGTCGAATCTGGCCGACCTGACGGCCTCCGGTGAACGACCGCGCTTGCAGACCGGCGTGACTGCGAGCCGCTCAGTGCGCAGGCTTTTCGGGTACGGCAGCGATGAGGGCTTTATGGAAGTGCAGATGCAGCAGGGTAGGGTGGAAGCCGGCCTGAAGCAGCCAGCGGAAGTACTGGTCGAGAGTTGCCGCGTGTTCGTCATCCTTGTGTCCGGGGTCGGCGAAGTGCGCGGAGTACTCGCCGGTGTCGACTCCGTGGACGCGCTGGAGACGTTGGAGCACGCTCTGGTACGGGCCGCGCAGTCGGCGGTTGTCTATGGCCAGACGGTCGATGATGAGGAGCATGCCGGCGCGGGCAATCGCGTCACGGCAGGAGCGAAACAACCGGTGCTTTGCCGCGTGGGTCAGTTCGTGGATGACGTTGACGCTGATGACGAACTGAAACGGCCGGCCTGGTAGCCTGAGCGGGGAGAGGCGGCCAAGCTCGGACTGAACAAGATTGCACTGGCCATCGTGGTCTTTCAGCTTGTCGCGGGCGAATTCCAGCATGACGGGCGAGCGGTCAACACAGGTGAACCTGGCTACGGGCAACCGATCGAGGATCAGCTTCTCGACATTGCCGGTCCCGCACCCGAGGTCGAGGATGCGTGCGCCTTTGCGGTAGCCGTCTTTGACAACGGTCGCAAGGATGTCGAGTTGCTCGTCACGCAGAGGCGTGGGCGGCCGGGCGTCCCAGACCCGGATGAAGTCGCGGTCGCCCCAGCGGCCGGGGGACGCCTGCCCGGTCACTTCGCGCCCATCCATTTCACCGCCTGCCGCAGCGGTTCTTCCGGCACCGTGTGGCCGCCCTTGGAGTCCGCGACAGTGACCTTGAATCCCCGGCGCTTGAGGAAGTCGCGGCTGGCGGCGCCATATGCGTACTCGACCACACGGTCTTCCCGCCCGTGCGAGGAGAAGACCCTGAGACCCTTGGCAGCGGCGTAGTCGGCAGCGGTGAAGCGCAGCGTGTCGAATCCGTTGCCGAAGCAGATGACGCCCTGGAATAGCGACGGGTAGCGGATGCCGGTGTAGTAGGCCGCGGCGCAGCCCTGTGAGAACCCGAGCAGCCACGTGCCGCCGGTCTTGAACCGTGCGGTGAGCCTCCGGGCCGTTTCGGCAATGAAGTCACCGGAGAGCTTTGCGGCGCGCGGGGCGGTGGTGCTGTCGTTCTTGTCCCACGTGGTCCAGGAGAAGCCGAGATCCCGGCCGGCACCGAACTGGTAGGGTCCCTGCAGGCAGACGAAGATGATCTCGGGGCTTCCGGCGCGCTCGTAGAGCTTGGAGAACGACTTCGGGGTCGCACCGTAGCCGTGGAGCCCGATGACGAGCGGGTATGCCCGGGTCGAGTCGTAGTTGGCGGGCAGCCGGATATAACCGGGGATGAGGCAGGTGGCTTCGAATTCCACCTGCGTGCCGGCCCGAGCTCTAGTGCTGTCAGCCAGGGCGGAGAGGCTATCAACCACCGCGGCGAACACCGGTCGCGTGCGGACTGAATCGAAGTCCGGGTCTTGCTTGACGTGTTCCACGTCGTCGAACCCGGCACGGAAGGCCCGCCCCAGGTAGAGAGCGGCAAGCGTATCCTGTTTGAGCAGCCCGTAGCAGCAGGCCAGGTTGTAGATGTCGCCCGAGTTGGTGACGTCGTGCTGCAAAGCCGTCAGGTAGAGTCGGGCGGCCTCGGCGTACTTCGCAGCCTGGTAGGCGTCATTCGCGTCGCGGCTGACTGAATCAACCGGAAAGACGAGGAAGTCTCCGGCCCTGGGGTCGAGTTCGTTCACGGCAGGTTGTGCCCAGACGATGGTCGCAAGCGTGGCGAGGGCTACTGCAGCCAGTAGTTTCATGAGGTGGCCTCCTTTGCTGGGTTAGACCTTGGCGTCCTTGACCTTCTCGGCAATGGTGTCGAGTTCGGGTTCGCTGAACGGCGGCTTCATTCGTACCTGGCACCAGTGGTGAAACGCCAGCGTCTTGTCGAGCAGGTTCTCCTCGCCCTTCACGCTTGGTATCAGCAGCATGTGCAGGTGCGGGACTCGCGTGCCGCGGATGAGCATAGTCACGTATTCGCAGTCGAAGGCGTGCTTGAGCTTGCGCGCGACCACGTAGCAGGACTTGAGAAACGGGCCAGCGGTGCCGTCCTGCGGTTCCATATCGGTGAACCATTGGACGTGCTTCTTGGGGATTACGAGGCAGTGGCCGCGGGATATGGGGTGGAGGTCGAGGAAAGCGAGCGTGTGCTCGTCCTCATAGACCTTTCGCGCCGGCGCCTTACCGGCGACAATCTGACAGACGACGCAGTCAGCCATTGGGTTTATTCCTTACCAGTCGGTCGGCTTGCAGATGATTTCTTTCACGCGCGCGTCGAAGAACTGTCGCGAGTGGGCGGGACGAATGACGATTGCCGCGTCGGCGCCCGAGCCGGTCCCGGCAATGGCGACGACGTCTTTGCCGTACGGAATGAACCCGGCGTCGAGAGCCATGACCGCGATTTCAACCGCGACTTTGATGCCTTCGCCCAGCGTGCGATAGGTGAATGCGATAGTCTCGGCCGGGCCGAGACCGCCGAACTTGAGTCGGATGGCGCGTTCGACTCCGCCGAACAGGTGCGTCGTTCTGAGTACCGGGATTCCGTGTTCGGCCAGCCTGTTCTCAGTAGAGTCGGGCAGTTCGTTCCGGCCGAACTCACTGAACCCGGCGTGATGCGTAACGTACACCGCCTCAAACCGCGGCGGCAGCAGGCTTGCGAGTTCCAGCGCGGTCTTGCCGGTCGTTGAGGCAATGACAACGTGCTCGATGCCAAGTTCATCGGCCCGTTTGAGCGCGGCCTTGAGCGTTGCCTGAGTCGGGGGCTTCGTGTTGGCCTTCTTCGTGGGCATGGGCTTGCTCCTTTCCTTAAGCGTGGGTAATGATACCGGTCGGCAGATACAGGGTCAAGCACAGGGGCGGCACGAATGCCGCCCCTTGATTCGACTGAGCCCGGTTTACTCGGCCGGCTCCCAGCTAAGGTCGAGGATGGTGTTGGTGGGCTGCTTCGTACGGAAGCAGGCACGGACCTTCATGCCGATTTTCGCCTCGCCACGCACGAGATAGCCCTTCATCACGGTGCAGCAGCCGGGGATTCTGACGTCAATCTGGTAGTAGGGGTAGGAGATTTCGATGCCGTGGCCCGGGTACTCGACGTGCGTGAACGTGAAGATCTCGCCGATGACCGGGTTCTTCAGGTCAACCCACTTCGTCCGGGTGTGGCAGTCCGGGCAGTCGGCACGCGGCGGGAGCCAGATGCCTTTCTCGTCGCAGGCAGAGTTGGGGCAGCGGACGCCACGGAGTACGCCCTTCTTCAGGCCCTCGAAGAACGGGGAGAGGAGGCCGTAGGTGTGGTGGTGGACAATCGTGCGCGGCCACTGGATTACCATTGCCGGGTCGGTCTTCTCGACGACCATCGGCACACCGGTGAGTTTGATGTCTGTCGATGGCTTTGGGGACAGTCCCCGTGCGGGGACAGTCCCCTTCGGCTTCGTCGGCGCGGGCTTGCGGACCATGGAGGTTTTCTTCACTGTCTTCTTCGTTTTCTTCATGGTTGCTTCCTACCCTTTCACTTCTTCGGGATTCTCAAGGATTCCGCAGGTGACGTGGGATCCGACGCCGGCGTGGGAAATCCAGAGCGCGCGGCGGCGCTTCTTTATCTGGAGTGACTTCCAGTCGGCCGGCTTCTCTTTGCCGAAGCGTTTCCACATCTTCGGTTCGCCGTGAAACTTGTCGTATTTGCCCTGGAGTTGCCAGAAGCACTCCATGCCCTGGAAGATGCCGGTCGCGCCGACCGCGTGCATGGTGCCGAGCAGGCCGCCGGACAGGTTCGACGGGCAGCGGCCGCCGTAGTAGGCGTCGCCTGACGTGATGTATTCCTCTTCCTTGCCGTAGGGGCGCAGGCCGATGTCGCCATAGGTCTGGAGGTCGGAAATGGTGAACGCGTCGTGGAGTTCGACCAGGTCGATGTCTTCCATCGGGTCGTAGATGCCGGCCATGCGGTATGCCATGTAGGATGCGAAGCGCGAGGCGAGGAACGACTGGAATCCGGGGTAAGGCTCGTGGTACTCGTTTTCCATCCAGTCATGCGTCCGTTCAGTACTTCCTCGACGGTGTGATGGCCCGGGTTCTGGGCGAACGGTGACGAACAGGCGTATCCGCGGTTCTTTACTGCGATGGCGGCCCGGATTTCCTCTTTCACGTTGAAGATATGTGAGAAGCGCCGGGCCATCGGCGCGTAGTAGGCCGCGTACATCCGCGCCAACCGCGTCTCGAAGTCCTTGCAGGCCGCGGTGGAGATGTAGAAGTTGCCGGTGCGGGTGTCGACCTCGTCCATCCGTTCCCAGCCCATCACGAGGCAGCAGTCGGCGTAGCCGGAGGCGATCACGCTCGCACCCGCGAGGGTCGTATAGCCGCCGGTCGCGCCGCCGGTCTTGACGCCGATGTTCGGCAGCGGGTCGAGACCGAGATAGTCATGGACCTTGGCCTCGCAGAGCAACTGGTCCTGGAAGTGGTCCGCGAACTCGCCGTAACAGGCCATGTTGATAAGGCCTTTGACATCCAACGGAGCCATCTTGAGGTCGTTTTCCTCGAGCAGCATCTTGAAGGCCATCATCGCGAGCTCTTCCAGCTTGTACTCCGGGTAGTGCTTGCGGTAGTCGGTAGTGCCGCCCGCAACCACGTACACGGGCCGCTGGAACTTGGGAACCCTGAGGTTCCCGGGTTTGAACTTTATCATCAACTTCCTCCTGGTGTTGCTGCCCGGTTTGCTCGGGCAGTCGGTTAATAACGCAATTGACCTGGTGCGAGAAACCATGGTGGCCCAGCCAGCCAGCCACGCTCGATAATATGCCAAAGACATGCCGTGTCAAGGAAGTAGCTTTGTTCCTCTGTCCCGAGGCAGAACGCTACGATACGCACGAAGCCGAGTGAGACGGAGCACGGTGGGATTCCGGGGGGCAAGGTATCAGGGGTTAGCCGCAGCGGCCCGAGTTGGATATTTCGTGCTCAGACACTGGAGCCCGATTGTCCCGAACTCATTCTTGCTGGTGTCTGGAGCGGCTTCCTGAGTGCGGCCCTAGAACCGATGTAGACATGACCACAGAGGCCACAGAGAACGCAGAGTGGGTGAAGCCAGGAGTCCGGGTCCGTACCCTCAGTTAGTAGCTCTGTGCGCTCTGTGGTTCAATGTCGGATTCGGGGTGCGGCACTCGCCTTGACACTGAGGCAGCGCAAGGTAAAATATGCGGCCGTGAGTGAGGGCAGTCTTAAGACCGAGCGTGAGAGTGTGAGCACCGAAAATCTATTTGCAGAAAGGAGGCGACGCTAGACTATGATACCGAGTCGCAAGTCCAAGGCTGTCGGGCTGTTCTCGGGGGGGCTGGACAGCATTTTGGCGACAAAACTGATAACCGAGCAGGGCGTCACGGTTGTGGCGCTGCACTACCGGCTGCCGTTCGGCGTGCCGGGCCGCGAGCCGACCGAGGAGAAGCTGTCGAAGATGGCAAGCCTCGTCGGCGCCAGCCTGATGATTCTCGATGCCGACGACGCATACCTACAATTGGTTAGGTCTCCGCAGTTCGGACACGTGAAGCAACTGGCGCCGTGCATTGACTGTCTCGTTTTCATGCTCGCCAAGGCCAAGGAACTGGCCAGGGAGATCAAGGCCGATTTCGTCTTCACCGGCGAGGTAGTTGGCCAGCGAGCGGTCTGCCAGAATAAACGTGCGCTTAAGCAGATCGAGAAAGCGGTGGGCCTTGAAGGCAGGTTGCTCCGGCCGCTGTCAGCCAAGTTGCTTGAGCCGACAATACCAGAACTGACCGGGCTGGTGCGCCGGGAACGGCTGCTGGACCTCAAGGGTCGGAGCCGTCGCCGGCAGATTCGACTGGCGCATGAGTTTGGGATATTCGACTACCCGATTCCGGGAGCTGGCTGCATGCTGCTGGACAAGAACTTCGCGGCCCGGGCGCGCGATGCCGTCAAGCATGACCAGTTGGCGCTGCCCGAGACTGAATTGCTTAAGTATGGCCGCCACTTCCGTTTGGAGAGCGGGGCGAAGGTGGTCGTCGGCCGGAACGAGGCCGAGAACAAGCGGCTAGAGGAACTAGCGCGGGAGGACGACGTTTTGTGCAAGCCGCTTGAGGTGATGGGGCCGGTGGCGATTCTCCGGTCTCAGAAGAAGACCAAGAAGGATACTGAAATCGCGGCCCGGATATGCGCACGCTACTCGGACGCGCCGGCCGGCAAGCCGGTGAAGCTCACCTGTGCGGGCAAGAACGTGTCGGTGAAGCCATACAAGGATGAGGATTTCGTCGCTTTGCGGGTGCAGGCGCAGGAATCGGAGAACGTCGATCCGGTTCCGGCACCGGCGGCGGAAGTTCCCAAGAAGCGACGCAGCAAGGCGGCCAAGTGAGCGGCGTCGGGCGCTAGGAGCTAGCAGCATGACGGATGAGATTAGAGCCAAGATACGCGAGACTCTGGACAGAGACATAAGGCCGACCCTGCAGGCTGACGGGGGCGACGTCGAGTTGGTGAGTGTCGGCGACGACGGCGTCGTGCAGCTCAGGCTGACTGGTGCCTGCGCCGGCTGCCCGTTCTCGGCCATGACGCTGGCAATCGGTGTCGAGCAGAAGTTGAAGGCAGCCGTGCCTGAGGTAGTCAAGGTCCAGCCCGTTCCCTGAGTCCGGCGAGGCCCAAGACCGCAAGTTCCCGCAGACCTTCAGAACCCGGGTCTGCAAATCATCAATCTACAATCTGCAATCGGAAATCAACTAGGGCCAGGGCAGGCCTTCGAGGAAGCTCTGGCGGTAGGCCGCGCTATAGGGCAGCAGGTAGACGGCCGTCGTGAAGAACCCGACCCGGCGCGGCCTCCGAATCATGCGGTCGGCAATCGTCTCCATCGAGTAGAATCGGTTCTTCAACCATGCCGGCTCGGCGTTCGTAACCATCGGCCGGTAGGTCACGCGCACCATGCTGCCGTCCGTTGCCAGGAAACGCGGCTCGATGAAGTCGAGGTCGATCTGCCGGAGCACTGAGGCAATCTTGTCGTAGTTGACCGGGATGCCCGGTTCGACGGGCATGGCGAGGCGCGCGCCGACGAGCATCTTGCTGGCCTGCAGCGACTTGACCCGGCGGTACAGCCAGCGGACAGTCTGGTGGTCGATTACGGCCCGTTCGAGACGTCCGGACAGAAATGACTCGTTCAGGTACACGATCTTGACTCCGGCCTTGGCCAGCAGGCGGATGAGCCGCGGATGGTCGAAGAGCCGGTCCGATGCATTAATAACCCACTGCCGGTGATAATTGCGGAGTCGGCCGAACAGTTCGTGGTAGTAGTCCGGCAGGGCGGCGACGTCGTCATCCAGCAGGTGGATGCGCTTGCGCGGCAGGGTGATGACCTCGCCGACAACTTCCTCGGGCGTGCGCACGAGGGTGTTGCTGCCGTAGTACAGATGCTCGGGGCAGAGCGGCTTGACCGTTTCGGGGCAGAAGCAGCCACGCACGAACTGGATGGTCTGCCGGTCAGGATCCATCTCGGGGTTGACCTTGATTGGCCGCGGAGCGACGTAGCCGGGGTTGCCGGATGCACGATAGACAGGTTGCAGGCTTCCGGATTCGGCGTCGGCACGCAGACGGGGCCAGACATCGATGATGTCACCGACCACGCGGAGCCCGCACCACGACGGCGCGGCGTCCTGCCAGGATGTCACCTGCGGTCCGAATAACACCGGCACGCAGCCGCAAGCGGTCCAGTCCTGCAGGAGTTCCCGGGCACGGCTTTCCTGGCCGATTCCAACGTATACCAGGCAGACGTGACCGGCAGGCAGCTCGGTCGCATCTACCCGCTCGTCGATGTAGCGGAGGTCGTCTCCGGGCCCGAGCAGCGCGGCCAGGCGCATGACCTCGACGTTGGGCTGCAGGAAAATCCGGGCGCCCTTCGGCGGGTAGCCCTTGATGAAGCGCTGCGACTCGTCGGCGAGCGCGACGGCCAGGACGTTCACTTCCGGATCAGTCTCAACACATCGTTGAAAATGGTGAAGAGGACGAGCGCGCCGATCATCGCCCAGCCAATGCCTGCTGCCCAGTTCTGTTCTTTCTCGGTCAACTTGCGGCCGCGGATGCCGCCGATGCAGTCAAGGAGAATCCGGCCGCCGTCGAGCACCGGGATGGGCAGCATGTTGACAACGAAAAGGTTGACGGAGAGCAGTGCCCAGAGTGCGATGAAGTACTCGGCGCCCCAGTTGGCGCCCTCGTAGGCAATCTTGGCAACCATTATCGGGCCGCCGATGGCCTTGGTCGAAATCTGGCGCGTCACCACCTTGTAAAGGACGATGACGGTCTGCTCGACCACGAAGCCGGTGCGCTTGACCGCCTCCCAGACCGCGACCTGGACCGGCAGGGTCTTCTTCGGCAGTCTGACCCAGACCCCCACCTGGCCGAATCGCTGCTCGGTCATCTGGTCGCGCTCGACCGAGGGCGTGATCGAGTCCTGGAACAGGCGGCCGTTCCGGCGCCACTCGATGCCGATTCGCTGGCCCCCTTTCTGCGATACCTGGTCGACGAAGTCGTCCCAGTGCGTCAGCGCCATACCGTTGACCGAGACGATCGTATCGCCGGGCCTGAGGCCCGACTTCGCTGCCGGACTCTCTTTGCGTACCCGGTCAACCACCGCGGCTACCAGCGGTTCCAAGTCCACAGTATCCTTCGGCACGGTGTAGTCGAAGAGCAGCCGTTCGCTCCCGCGGCGCACCGCAATCGGAATCACAGCTCCGATATGCTTGTCCATGATATCTTCGAACCGCCCGTAGTTGGGGATGGTTTCGCCGGCGGCAGCGACAAGCAGGTCCCCGGACTGAAGCCCGATTCGCTCGGCTGCTGTGTTCGGCAGGGGCGCGATGACCGGCTGGACATATTTGATACCGAACGCGAGGTACATGACGACCAGCATCAGAAACGCCAGGATGAGGTTGGAGACCGGCCCGGCAGCGATGACCGCGACCCGGACGCCCAGCGGCTTATCATTGTATCCGGTCGCAGCTACCGGCGCATCGGTCGGCGCGGGCCCGGCGTGCTCCTCTTCCCCAGTCATTTTAATAAAGCCGCCAAGGGGGACGAGCGAGAGCCGGTACTCGGTCTCGCCGAGTTTCTTCTTCAGGATAATCGGGCCGAACCCCATGGAGAACACCTCGACCGGTATGTGCGCAAGCTTGGCAACAACCAGATGGCCGAATTCGTGGATGATGATGAGGATGCTGATGAAGATAACAACCCAGATAATCGATGATATCATGCTAGTCCTTTCGACGGGGGGCCCGGGCTTCGGGCCCTGCGGTCAGCGCGAGTGCGCGCCCGGTGGCCCACGATTCGACGCGGAGCAGGCCCGGGACGCTTGCGCGTACCGACTGCTTCATTGTTGCCAGTGCATCCAGAACTGCGGTGACGATCGCCGGTATGCCTCCGAAGAGAATCCGGCCGTCGAGAAATGTCTCGACCGCCACCTGGTTAGCCGCATTCAGGGCACAGGTCGCGCTCGGGCCCGCTTTCAGGGCGCGGTACGCAAGCTTCAGGCACGGGAAATCTTTGTGCTTGATGGGGAAGAAGTCGAGCCGGCCGGTGCGCGAGAGGTCAAGTGTTCGTGTGAGCGAAGGGATCCGGTCCGGCCACGTCAGGCAGTATTGGAGTGGCAGTCGCATGTCCGGAAGCGAGAGCTGGGCCAGGACCGAGCCGTCAACGAACTCGACGAGCGAATGGACGACGGACTGCGGATGGATGACCGGCTCGACCTGGTCTGGTCGGAGTCCGAACAGCCGGCAGGTCTCGATGACCTCCAGCCCTTTGTTCATCAACGTCGCCGAGTCCACGGTAATCTTGCGACCCATTGACCAGGTCGGGTGCCTGAGCACGTCGGCGAGCCCGGCCCGGGCCGGCAGCCCGGTGCGCCAGAACGGCCCGCCAGAAGCGGTCAGGATGTCCCGGCGGACACGTGACGTGTCCGGCTCGGGACTTTGGACTTTCGACTTTCTACTTTGGATTTTCCGGCTGAGGCACTGGTGGACCGCGGACAGTTCGGAGTCAATCGGCAGGACCGTGCCGCCATACCGGCGCGCGGTCCGCATCACCTGCTCGCCATACCCGACGAGGATTTCCTTGGTGGCCAGCGCGACCTTCTTGCCGGCTTCTAGCGCGGCGAGCACTGCCAGCAGGCCGCCGGTTCCCGACATCGCCATCACCACAGTGTCGGTTGAGCGGGCCTCGGCCGCGTCAATCAGGGCCGCCGGGCCCCAGTCCACTTCGAACGCGGGCCCGAGGGCCTCCCGTGCTTCCTTGCATGCAGCGAGGTCGGTGAGAATCACCCGCGCCGGTTTGAACTCACGGGCCTGCTCGCAGATGCGCCGGACTGAGCGGTTAGCGGCGAGCACCGATACCTCGAACCGGTCGGGCAGGTGGCGGACTACGTCCAGCGCGGACCGGCCGATTGAGCCGGTGGAACCGAACAGGGCGATGCGCTGCTTCTTCACATCAGGGCCTGAATCACGCGCATGTCCTCAGGGGTCGTGACCTTGAGGTTCGTGCGCGGTCCGGGAATCCAGACCGGTTTGATACCCAATCGCTCGACCAATGCGCAGTCGTCGGTCGCGCTCAGGCGGGCGCGTCGCGCCGACGCGTGGGCGCGGCGCAGGAGGTCCAGGTTGAAGAACTGCGGAGTCTGGACCGCGACCAGCCGCTCGCGGTCGATGGTCCGGACTATCTGCCGTCCGCGCACGAGCTTGATGGTGTCGGAAACCGGGAAACCGAATGTGGCGGCGCCGGAAGAGCGGCAGGCAAGGAATCCGTGGGCGAGCATCTTTGAGTTGATCAAGGGGCGGGCCGCGTCATGCACAGCGACCCAGCCGTTCTCAGGCAGAGCGTCCAGACCACGGCAGACGGATTCGGTCCGTTCGGTGCCACCCGTTACGACACTGATTACCTTTCGGATGCGGTGGGCAGCGAGCATCCGGCGGACGTCGTGAATTCGGCGTGGCGGCGCGACCACAACAAAACCGACTATGAGTCGGGAGTTATCGAACACCTGCGCGCTGTGGATGAACACGGGCCGGCCAAGTAGCGGGACGAATTGCTTGTACGCGCCGAACCTCATGCCCCGGCCTGCCGCAACCAGCAGTCCGTATCTGAGTCCGGGACTCAATTGTCGCATCGCCCTCGCCCTTTGTATTCTCGAGCTGCTTTTCGCACTACTGCGGGAAATAGGCGATCTTCATCGCCTCGCGCACCAGGGCCATTGTCGCCGCGCCTTCTTCATAAGCGCGGGCAGTGCCTTTGTTCAGAATGTCCCAGACCGAATCCGGGTCCTTCTCGTAGACGGCCCGGCGTTCGCGAATCGGGGCGAGGAACCGGTTGAGGACGTCAACCAGGAGTTTCTTGCAGGGCACGCAGCCGATGGTGCCGGCCTTGCAGCGTTGTTCGATGTCGGCTGCACCCTCGGGATTGAAGACCTTGTGATACGCATAGACCACGCAGACATCAGGGTGGCCCTTGTCGGTCGGGTGAATCCGCGCCGGGTCGGTAAGCGCGGTCGAGACCTTGCGCTTTACCTCCTCAGGCGGGTCGGACAGGAAAATGGCATTGCCCAGGCTCTTCGACATCTTGGTGTTGCCATCCAGCCCGACGAGGCGCGGCACCTCGCTCACCTTGGCGTCCGGCTCGACCAGGACCGGCGCATAGGTCGCGTTGAACTTCCGGACGATCTTCCGGGTTTGCTCGATGTGGGGGAGCTGGTCCTCGCCGACCGGGACCAGGTGGGCGCGACAGAACGTGATGTCCGCGGCCTGGCTGACCGGGTAGGAGAGGAATCCTAGCGGCATGGACTCGCCGAAGTTGTACTGGGCCGCCTCGGTCTTGATGGTCGGGTTATGGGAAAGTTGCTGGACCGTCACGAGGTTCGAGTAGATGACGGTCAGCTCGGCGATCTGCGGGACCATAGATTGGATGAACAGGGTCGCCTTGGCCGGGTCCAGTCCGCAGGCCAGATTGTCCATCGCCACGTTCAGCACGTCCTGGTGCAGCTTCTCCGGGTGCTCGAAATGGGTCGTCAGCATCTGGATGTCGGCCATGATGACGAACGCATCGTACTCATCCTGTAGCTTCACCCGGTTTGCCACCGAGCCGACGTAATGGCCCAGATGAAGGGGCCCGGTCGGCCGGTCGCCGGTCAGAATGCGCTTCTTTTCCATTGACGGGATTATAGCCGGCGGATGCAGGCAATCAAGGAAACCGGGGACGGAGGACAAGGAGAAGTCAGAGGGCAGAAGTCAGAGACCAGAATGCAGAAGTGCGAACCCGGAGAGGCGAACCGCCAAGGATGCCAAGAGTGATGTCATTCCGACCGGAGCGAAGCGGAGTGGAGGAATCTCTCAGCTACTGCCAACTGCAAACCGACGCCGAGTCGCCCTGAGTGAGTCGGGCGAGTCGAAGGGTCTTCTCTTCTGGTAACTGGAAACTCGCGCTCGCCGGGCGCGGCTGACGGACTACGGTCTACGGCTTGCGGTGCACGGTTCACGCTGTACGGTTCACGGGCCACGGCTCACGGTTTGCGCTGATGGTAGGGAAGACCCCGCCTGCGATGCGGGTCAAGAAGGCAGAGCTGGGCTCATCGGAAGTGGGTGTAGCGTGCTTCTACGGACTTCGCTGTCCTGAATCGCCGACCGCTCCGGCGGGGCGAGATAGCATGCGAGTCAGAGGCTAGATCCTCCAATGATGCGTATCTGCGCAACTTCAACCCCCTGAAGACGCTGCGGAATCGTATGGACAAAGCGCTGTTGGGGTCCATGATCTCAGGGTCTGCTACTGTGATGGTCGGCCTGCGGATGGGATGAAGATGCACGTGCCTGAACAGCCACTCTGCGTGGCTGTCGGTCACCGGGAGCGAGTATCCCACGAATACAAGGTGCCCGACATCGTACAGCTTGTTGAGGGCGAGCATCCAGAGTGACCGAAGGAACCGGTCGTCGCTAATGGCCTTGTTGGATGCAGGCGGGACGATATATGGCCGAATCTTGCTACCGCCACAGACTGGGCATTTGTAGAGCCCCATTTGGTGGTCCATGAGGAGCCCGTCGGGCTTCCTGACCACGTACGGCCTCCGGCCCGCGCGGCACGAACGGCTCTTGCAGATGACCCAGTTAATCGACCCGTGCAGTTTCAGTAGCACTCCGCGCTTTAAGTACTGAGAGGCAGGCACCTTTGGGTCGGTCATTAGTTGCATGTAGTTCGTGTACTGGTCTTTACCGACAAATTCGAGCGTGTGGTCAGCGACGGGGTCCCAATTGAAAGAGACAACGCTATCCTTCGGTCTGAGCGAGTGGAACAAGAGAAGCAGGCGTTCACAGTGCTGTCCCTCAGTTCTGAGCGCAAGTAGGTGCCATATGAGGTCGACTAGCGCTCTCTTCGATCCCTCGAAGTTCCTGTGAGCAATGGTGCGTTTCGCCCACATGTGTTCGCCAACATCCAGCCAAGTGAACACCTCTTCGACATTGATGTGTTTCCATACGTCCGGAGTCGACCGGTTGCCGAACCCCCAGGCTGTTCTGATAACCTGTTCTAGTTTCTCGTGTGTAAGGCCAAGGAAGTTCAGGAAGTCACGACGCCCCTTGCGTCTTCTGGACATGAGCTGATAGAAGAACTGCCGCATCCCGGGCATCTCCATCAGTTCGTGGTGCATGTGCGAGTGAATCGGGTATCTGAGACCGCCAATCGACGCACCGGCACCGAGCACGAGCATTGTAGTGTTAGCTGGTGGTCTTTCAGCCCGCCGGTTAGGATCGACGGGATTTCGGGGGCACATTACCTAACTACAAATCCGTCTCGGCCCGGGCGGGGTTCGGGGTTCACCATTAGGCGTATGATACGCCCCCAGATTTCGATGTCAAGTAGGCGGGGCGGGGAGCGCTACCCGAGAGGTGCTGCGCCGCCGAACGTCTCGACAAGCGCCTTGAAGGTCTTTGGGACATATCGTTCCCAATCTTCCTGCCGCACGTAGAGCGGCTTGTACGTGATGCCGTCTGACTGCGTCGTTGCATCCTCGCACCATTGGCAGAGGCGTTCCCACTTGTGCGGGTCCTCAACGTCCTCGCGTCCCTTGGTCTCGATTATCCAGATAGAGTTTGACGTTTCCTTGACTACGAAGTCGGGCAGGTAGTTGGCGATGCCTTTGCTGGCGGTCTGGTACTCAATCTTGAACCGCACGTTCTCGGCGTTCTTGGCGAACGAGACGATGTCGTCACAGCCGTCCAGGAAGGCCGCGAACTCCAGTTCAAAGTGGTTATCCGCCACTACGCGGTTGAATACCGACCGCTTGGGCTGCACGAAGCTCTGGTCGCTCACGACCATCGGTCGTGACTTGCTGAGCTTGATGGAATCCTCTATGCGGGTCGTGCCGCGGTCACGCACGGTCAGATTGTTGATGGCGGTCTTGAACGTTTCCAGGATGCGGCTGGTGACTTCGGGCTCGGACAGATTGCGCAGGACGTTTAAGTCGTCCATGTCCACCAGTTGAGCGAACAGGTTGCGTTCGATGAACTGTTTGACCTTGCCGAACAGGATGTCGAAACCACCGACCAGCCGCAGGTCGCGCATCACCGTGCGGGCGAAGTAGCCAACCGCCGACTGGTGCGACGGCGCTATCGTTGTGTCCAGCACGGTCGTATGGCTGACGTCGCCGGTGTCAATGTCGCGGAACACTATCTGCCGCTGCTCGTCGGGCGAGAACTGCCTCAACGGCAGGCCCGGCTTCGGCAGCCGGTCGCAGTCAAGCTCATCCAACACCTTGTACTCACGGTAGACGCGAGGTTGCAGTAGTGGCAGCTCTATGTCCAGCTCCGGAATGTTCTTTTTCGGGTTGTCCGAATCCACCTCGACCACGAGCGGCGACTTGCCCTTGGTGCCCCAGCCCATCGGGGTGAGTTCAAGCTCCACGCCCTGGCTGCGGATTGCCTCGACGAAGTCCATGAACGCATCGGTGCCGACCACGCTCACTTTCTCGGTCACGCCTTCACCGCGGAACATGGGCCTCAAGCCCCGGCCAAGGGCCTGCTCCGGCAGTATCTGGCTCTTTGCCTTGAACGGCCGCAAGCCGACCATGGCAACGACGTTCTTCACGTCCCACCCTTCGCGCAACACCATGACCGACACAACGGCCTTGTACTTGTTCTCCGGCTCGTCTATCTCGCGCGCCAGCTTGCGCAGTTTCTCTAGTTCATCCTTGCTCTTGCCCGTAGACGATTCGGATATGTCGCCGTTGTTCTTGGTGTGTATTACCAGCACCGCGTCCCGGAACTCCGGGTAGCGTTCTTCCAGCCACGCTCCAACCTCGTCGCAGTTCCGCGTGTCGTCGGTCATCACGAAGAGCACCGCCTTCTAGTGCGGCGCGAGTCGCTCAGATTCCTTCTGCCACTCAAGATAGCCAAGGTGCAGATAGTCCTGATACCGCTCCGTGAACTTGTCACTGGCCTTCTCGCTCAGTTTGGCGCGCGATGCGCCGTCCGGCAGCACCGGCAACTTGACGATACCCTGGCGGATTGCCTCAACCAGCGGGTAGTCGCTGATGGTCTGAACGAAGATGGCCCCGTTGTTGTGCTTGGGTGTCGCGGTAAGGTCAAACTGGGCCGAGAGCCGGCTGCCGCGCAGCCGGAGCCGGTTCGCGATGTCCTCGATGTTCTTGAACCAGGCCATCTCCGGGTCATGGATGTGGTGCGCCTCATCGTTGAAGATGACGAGGTCCGGCACGTCGCGGACGACGTCGCCGAGGTCCACCTTTGAATCCGTCGTCTTGCCCGTGGGGCGACGCCCGAGGAAGTAGTCGGTCGTATCCTCATCCTCGAACGACGGCTCTCCGCGCCCTTCATAGACCCGATGGATGTTCGTCAGGTAGATGTTCCCCGTGTCTGACTGAACGTGCACTTGGTCTTGGATGTGGAGCGTCGGTTGGAAATCATCCTGCCAGTTCTGGCCTTCGTAGCCGTTGTCCGGCCGCACTGGGTCTTCGTGGAATATGCGCAGGCCGTCGAAGTCCACCAGCAGCCGGTCGAGCACAATGATATTCGGCGCGATGACGAGGAAGTTCGTGCTCAGGTCTGAGTCCGCCTCGTACCGCTTGTGGAAGTACGACCACGCCAGAAGCAGGCTCATTACCTTGGTCTTGCCCGTCCCCGTGGCAAGCTTCATCACGTAGCGAGTCCAATCCTCGTCGAACATCCCCTTGGACACGCGGCCGGACTCATCGTGCTTAATCAGACCATACGGGTCCCGCGCCTGCTCGACTTCGTACAGCCAGATTGCGGACTCGACCGCCTCGCGCTGGCCGAAGTAGTAGCGGAACTGCTTGGTTGTGCCGTCAGCCTGCGGCTGCAGGTGTTCGGTCTCAAACCACCAGTGCAGGAGCGCCTTGGTCGTGGCGCTGGCCCCGGCATAGTCCGAATCCCGCCACTTCTTCACGCTCTTGCGGATGCCGTGCACCAGCGGCGGGAGCAGCGTTGCATAGCCGGTGTCGGTGAATATCTCATCGCCCGGATACCAGCGTTCTGCCGGGTCGAGGATTACGTGCGGGTCAGTCGGGAAGTTCGGGCTGATGGCCATAGGCCGCTACGACAGCAGCTTGCCGTTGGCCGTCAGAATGGGGATGTCCAAACCTTTGAAGTCCGCGTCGTTGGTCACCAAGGTGAGGTTCTGCGTGCGGCAGGTTTCGGCGATAAGCAAGTCACCGAAGTCGAGTTTCCCTTGGGCGACCGAATCCACCAGGGCGAACACATTCACAGCCGTAAACGCGGTCTCAGTCTTCTGGCAGAACGAGAGCACCCGTTTGGCGTCCGCGGCCGCGTCACCGGCAATCGCGGCAAAGTGCGGGCTCCGCCGAAACGGCTTACCCCATTGGGGGAGGTTCGGAAGCTGGTCGCGGAGCTTTTCATACCTGATGCGCAGATACACCCCAACGTACTCGCCCAGCACGGTGGCATCAATGAACGGCCTGCAGCCAGCCTGCATTAGTCGCTTGAAGACGCCGGAGTACGTCTTCACATCCCACTCGTCGCGGCTCTTTGGCCCTTGCACGGCCAGCCAGATGTTCGCGTCGAGCAGGAGCCTGTCCGACGCCGAGAACTGGTGCGTGCGCGCATCCGAGGCCAGGCTAGTCATCGGACGATTCTCCGGTCGCATCACGCACTATCTCGACGAAACGCTTCGGGTCTTTGAAATAGAACTTCGCCGTCTCGACGACTCGCTTGAGCAGGTCCACATCTTCGGGAGCCATATCCGTAATCTCCAGATTGGCGCGCACGTGGTCTTCGCCGAACTCGGGGCTGTAGAGCTGTCCAATGGCGGCGTTCAGGAAAGCTGACGTGAGAGTCTCCACGTTGAGGAACGAAAGTCGCACCCTGCGACCCTGGCGGAACGCGGCGGCTATCTGCTCGAACACGCGCCCGCCGTCATCCGACGCCACGCACAGCCTGCTGCCTACTACCTCGAAGACGCTAACGGGGATGGTATCACTCAAAATAGCCTCCGATTCCGCTCAAAGTACTTTATCCGGACTCAATTCCGATTGCAGGCAGAATGACCGTGGGTCTGCCGTGTTGAACTCTAGATTCACCACGGTTCCAGGATAGGCGTAATCCATCTCACGCGCCGACTCATCCGTCCCAGCC
>JAPLUO010000106.1 GCA_026397595.1 Caldifarciminota bacterium | reverse complement strand
AAATCGTATTCTTTCTTCATCATGCTACTCCTCATGTTGCTGCCTTTCGCGTCTGGTCGCCCTCCGGGCCGAGTAGATGCGAATAACAGCGGAGTCCTTTGGCTCCTCGCGGAAGGTGTAACAGACGACCAATACACGCCCGGTGGCGGACGATCCGACAGTTGTCCATCGCTGTTCGTGTTCGCTGTGCTCGTCATCGTGGATGGTCAACGTCTGCGGGTCGCAGAATACTGTTGCTGCCTCTTCGAAACTGACGTCGTGCTTCGCTCGGTTGACACGTGCCTTCTTCGTGTCCCACTCGAAGTTATACTGCGCTCGGTTGCCCTGGCCGGCAGCATGTATTCTCATGCCCTGCAATTCTAGACTGAGTTCGCCCAAGAAGCAAGCCGTCCAGTACGCCCGAGCGCGGAAGTGCTCTAGTGGGCCAGTGCTCTAGTGCTCAAGTGGAGAAGGGGAAATGGTAAAGGCGGGCAGGACGAAGCTAGATGATAGATGTGAGATGTAAGAAGTCAGAAGTTGCGGCGGGGAAAGGAGGAAGGCGGAAGGATGAAGAGCGGGCGGGGCGAAGTCAGAAGCTAGAGGCTAGATGCGAGAAGTCAGAAGTGGTAGAAAGTGCTCTAGTGCTCTAGTGCACCGGCGCTCAAGTTGATAAGGGGAAAGGGGAAATGGCAAAGGCGGGCAGGACGAAGTAAGAACCTAGATGCTAGATGTAAGAAGTCAGAAGTGCGGCCGGCGGAACACGGACTACGGTGCACGGTTCGCGGGCGGCCGGCGGGCAGCGGGGGTGAGCCGAAATGCAGAGGCGGCCCGGAGGCCGCCTCTGTGTTGAGATGTGTTCTGTCAGCCGCTACCGTTCCACTACGAGTCTCTGGGTTGCGGTGTGGTCGCCGGCTTCGACTTTGACGAGGTATACGCCTGCCGCCATTGACCGAAGGTCGAGCGGCATTCCGGATTTGAGAATGCAGGTCGTGGATTGAACGCAGCGGCCGGTGGCGTCGTAGATGCGGAGAGAGGCGGGGCCGGAGAGAGGGGTGGAGAGGCGGACGGTCGCGACGCCGGATACGACCGGGTTCGGGCTAATCGCCAGTCGCCATTCGCCAATCGCCGTTCTCTCGGCCATGACGCCTTCGCGTGCGGGCGCGGGTGCGGCCACGTAACCGGGCGCGTAGCGCCAGAACTCGTAGGTCTTGTTACCTTTGAACGCGTAGAGGACGCCCGCGGCGTTGCCGATGAAGCCGCCGGCGGAGACGCGGCGCTTTCTTCCGGTGGAGCCGTAGGCTGGTATGGTGTCGAGTTCGAGCCAGTTGTTGGCCGCCGCATCGTAGCGCCAGAACTCGGCCGTGTTGCCGCCTTTGAGCGCGTAGATGTAGCCGTCGATCCAGGCGCCGGACGCGCCATCCTTGGATTTCTTGCTGCGGCTGGTATGCCCGACGAACGGCATGCCGTTGAGGCCACCCGGCACCCAGTGCTGGGTATCAAGGTCAAAGGCCCAGAGTTCATTGTTTCTGCCTTTGTGGGCGTAGATGGTGTGGTCGCCGTCGTAGACGAGGAACGAACCCCCATCCCATTTCGGCCGGGTGCCGGACGGGGCCGCGGGCAGGTACTCCCATGCGTCGGTCACGGTGTTGTACCGGTTGAAGTCGGTACGTTTGCCTTTGAGCAGGTAGACGTAGCCGGTGTCGCCGGTCTGAACGTACACGGCCGAGCCGCCGGCTTTGACCTTGTTCGATCCGTCCGGCACGTTGGCAAGCTGAGTCCAGGCGTCGCCCGTGACGTCGTAGCGCCAGAACCCGACCGTGCTGTTGCCTTTGGCCATGTAGATATAGCGTGAGCCGTCACTGCAGCCGCACGCGCCTTTGCGCGGCTGCCTGGCCTCGTTGCCGGACGGGATGCCACTGAGCGGCGCCCAGTTGTCCGTGCCCGGGTCGTAGGAGTAGAAGTCGCTGGTCTTGTTGCCTTTGCCGGCATAGATGAGGCCGGTGGCATCATCATACGCGAACCAGGAGCCGTCCTTGACCGGCTTGCGCGACGGCATGACCGGGAGGGGATTCATTTCGACCCATTCCGACCGGGTGGAGAACCCCGAGGTGAGAACGTTGTTGGCCGGGTTTGCGTCGCCGGCCATGTCGGTGCTGCACTTCGCGGTCCAGTCGCCGAGGAGCTTGAGCGTGCATGGCGGGAAGGCGTCGACGAGCGCGTTGGAGTCTGGCGCCAGGTTCGTGACGTTGACGCCGGCTTCATAGCACTGGGCGCCGGTCGGGTCGGTGATGAGCATCCAGACGACGCAGTCGGCCGGGGTGCTGCCGTAGTTGCGGACCGTCGCTGCCGGGGTGATTGCCTGGCCCGGGTCACAGAGCCCGGTCGGACAGGAGATGCTAAGCACGCCGACGTCCTGCACCCGAACCGTGACCGAGTCGGAAACACCGTCGTTGGCCGTTATGGTGTCGCCGGCGAGCGCGGTCGTGCAGCCGGTCGCGAACGTTCCGCGCCCGGCCGCGGTCCAGTCGACAAAGCTGACGATGGCCGATTCGCCGGGCGCGAGGTCGGCCACGGTCTGGGTATCCGCGTAGCCCGAGCCGATGCGGAAGGTGACCGGGAATGAGCGGGGAGTGACGCCGTAGTTCCAGACGACCGCCTGCGGCGTGGCCGAGGCGCCGGAATCGTAAGCGCCGGTCGGCACGAGTATCCGGCTCGCGCCGACGTCACCGGGAACCCGGACCGTAACCGTGCCGGTCAGGACGTCGTTGCCGGGGACGATGTCGCCGGCAAGCCCGGTCGAACAGCGGGTGACGTGGATGCCCGGCTCGATCATATCCCAGGTGGTGAAGCTTACGAGCGCGGAGTCGCCGGGCGCGAGGTTGGTGACGTTCCGGGTGTCGGCGTAGAACGTACCGATGGTGAACGTCACCGGGAACGAGGCGGTGGCCGTACCGAAGTTCTTGACGTTGGCCTGCGGCTGGACCGAGGCGCCGGAGTCGTAGATGCCGGTCGGCGCGAGTATCAGGGTCACGCCGAC
>JAPLUO010000451.1 GCA_026397595.1 Caldifarciminota bacterium | reverse complement strand
ATCCGCTGTAACTTGTTCAACGGCCTGCACGGCCGGACCCTGCCGGTCGCAGCCGGGGTCAAGCTCGCTAATCCCAACCTTGTCGTATTCGCGGAAGGCGGAGACGGCGACGGGTATGCGGAGGGCGGTAACCACTTCCTTCACGCCCTGCGCCGGAACCTCGACATGACGTACATCGTGCACGACAACCAGATTTACGGCCTGACCAAGGGCCAGACATCGCCGACCAGCGAGGCAGGGCTGAAGACAAAGACCACGCCCTGTGGCGCGATTGAGCCGGCGTTCAGGCCGCTGGCGCTGGCAGTGATGATGGATGCCGGGTTTGTGGCGCGGGGGTTCTGTGCGAAGCCGAGGCAGCTTGCGGACATCATCAAGCTCGCGGTGCAGCATCGCGGGTTCGCCCTTGTCGAGGTCCTGCAGAACTGTGTCAGCTTCAACCACGTCAACACGGCAAAGTGGTACAGCCATCGTGTCTACGACCTTGCCGAAGAGAGACACGACCCGGTTGACCGGGACAAGGCCTATCACAAGGCGCTGGAATGGGGCGACCGGATTCCTACCGGCGTCATCTACCGTTCGTCGCGCAAGAGCTACGACGAACTGCTTGGGGACATGACCGAAATCGCGGGGACTGTCCCGGATTGCGCCGCGTTCCCGCGCGGCTGGGACTGTCCCCTTCCGGCGATTTCGGACCGTGTCCCCACCCAGTCCGGAAATAGGGTTAGCGTCCCCAGATTAACGGACCTGCTCGACCAACTGCTCGGCCAATTCCGCTAGAACTGCTACTTCTGGAAACCGGACCGCGGGTGGGCGCGGTTGTATACCTGCTTCAACCGTTCCACTGTGACGTGCGAGTATATCTGCGTGGTTGAGAGCGAGGCGTGACCGAGTAGTTCCTGGACCGCGCGCAGGTCGGCCCCGCGTTCCAGTAGATGCGTGGCAAAGGCGTGGCGCAGGGAGTGAGGGTTGGTCACGGTGGCGTCGGCCACGCGGGAAAGCGCCTTGCGGACGATGTTCTGGATGCTGCGGGTTGTGAGCCGGCCGCCGTTATTGTTGGTGAACACCGGTTCCGCGTCCTTGTGAGTGCGGCAGGCGAGCCACCTGTCGAGCGCCTCCTTCTCGGCCCGGCCCAAGGGGACGATTCGTTCCTTCCCGCCCTTGCCGTATCGCCGAGTCACACGGACTTCCTCTGCGGGGAAGTCTATGTCTGCCACATTCAGACCAACGAGCTCAATAGCACGCAGCCCTGAACCGTACAGTGTTTCGAGGATTGCCTTCTCGCGTAGCAGGACCTTGGCGTGGTCCTTGGTCTTGGGGGCATCGCGCACGAGTATCGCGTCCTCGCGCGCCACGACGTGAGCGTTGCCCTTGAACTCGAGGGCTTCGCGCACCTGGTACTGGCTCAGGAATCCGGGCAGGCGCTGCTCCAGTCGAGGGCCCTTGACCGCGGTTGCCGGGTTGGCCGCAAGTGTGCCCTTGCGGACGAGGAAGCGCAGGAAGGACTTGACCGAGGACAGCTTGCGCGCGGCCGAGCGTTTCTCGTAGCCGTAGCGGAGCAGAGCGCCGAGGAAGTCGCGGATGTCGGCGTGGGTGAGCGCGGGCAACGGCTTGCCCGCGAGCCGGTCCGAGCAGAACTCGAAGAACTGGCTGAGGTCGTTGGCGTAGGACCGGAGCGTGTGGTCGGAGTACTGCTTCTCCTTCTCAAGCCAGCCTAGGAAATCCTCCCGCGCCGATTCGTAGGCAGGGTTCTGCGCTGGGTCTGATTTGTCCACCGTTCAGAATACAGCACGGCGCGGGAGCGTCAAGACAGGACCAGGAGTTGGGGGAAGCGTTGACCCAATGGTCGGGGGAAGGGTTCGGGGAAGCATCGGGGGAAGGACCGGGACGAGAGTCGGGGGAAGAGTCCGGGGAAGAGTTGAGGGGAGGGTTGAGGGGAGAGTTGGGGGAAGAGTTGGGGGAAGGGTTGAGGG
>JAPLUO010000129.1 GCA_026397595.1 Caldifarciminota bacterium | reverse complement strand
GTCCGGTCCGTTCGGGTCCGGACCGGTTCGCTCCACAGTGCCGGGATACCGAGACCCGGCCGGGTTACCGGCGTCGCCGTTGCCTCAGTCGTACCCGAGGCGACGAAGGCAACCTGCGTCGGTCTGCGCGCCTCCGGGTTGAAGCCGTACCTAGTCGGTCCGCGCACTCGAACCGGGCTCAAATTCAACTACCGCCGTGGAGACCTCGGCGCCGACCGCCTCTGCGCCGCCGTCGGAGCGCGGCGCCGCTTCCCGGACGAGGACCTCGTCGTCTTCGACTTCGGCACCGCGACCACCGTCAACGTCATCCTGCGGGAAGGCATCTTTGCCGGAGGAGCGATTCTGCCCGGAGTTCAGATGAGCCTCGACGCGCTGGCTGACAACACCGCCGGCCTTCCCCGGCTGGGTCCAGGCGAGGCGCAGAGTCCGATACAGCACAGCACCCGTGCCGCAATGCAGGCCGGGGTTGCCGGCCTCTTCGCCGGCGGTATTGACCGGATCATTGACGAAGTCGAGCGGGACACCGGCCGCTCACATCGCATTGTCGCGACCGGAGGCGGAACCCGCGCCGCCCGCAGGTACTCGAAACGGATTGGGGCATGGATACCACGGCTCGCAAGCGAGGGTCTGGCCGAGGTCTTCTATTTCAACAACCCGGCGTCGGTGGACGTGGGACGCAAAGCCCGAGCCGGGAATCCAGGGGCGTAGATTGAGCAAGGGCACGACTGCACCCGACGGCGAGCGGCCGCCGACAACATCTTGAATCCCGCTGTATTTCTCGGCATCGAAACCAGCGGCACGTCGACCGGCCTCGCGCTGGCCGTTTCCGGCAGGGTCGTAGCCGAGCTGGTCGAGCACTCAAGCTGCGGCCACAACGAGGTCCTGATGCCCTTGCTCGACCGGCTGCTCAAGGGCTCCGGCAGGACGGCCCGGGACCTTTCCGGCATCGGCGTGGACCTCGGCCCGGGCATGTTCACGTCCTTGCGAGTCGGCCTGAGCACTGCCAAGGGTCTGGCGGTCGCGCACCGAATCCCGGTGAAGGGCGTGAACACACTCTGGTCACTCGCCCGCACCGCTCGGGGAGACATGGACAGAGTGCTGTCGGTAATGGATGCCCGGAAACACCAGGTCTACGCCGCCCTGTATCTCGAAGGACGGCCGGCGATCCCGCCGTCAATCATGGGCCCGGAGCAACTGGTATCGGAGGTGAGGACGATGCTCCCGGGCAGGACCAGTCTCGTTGTCGCCGGGAGCGGTGCGAGTGTCTGCGCCGACCTGTTTGCAGTCGCCGGAGTAGAACTTCAGTTGACCAGCATCGAGATTCCATCACCCGGAGTAGTCGCCCTCGAAGCGGCAGAGCGCATCGCCGGAGGCATGGCTGATGATGTGGCGGCCATCGAGCCGATCTACCTGCGTCGCACCGACGCCGAGCTAGCCCGGGAACAGAAGATCAAGCCCGGCATCTGACGCTCAGCCGGACCGAGACGGTTCCACTTGTAGAAAAATGGCGGAGGCGTGTAGGAATCGAACCTACCGGTCCACTTATCGCAGACCATACGGATTTGAAGTCCGCCAGGCACACCAGCACCCATACACCTCCGTTGACTACCGACTCCACAATACCCGGCCGGCCCGTCGCTGTCAACCGACGCCCGGCGCGACCGCGGCCTAGACCAGCCGCGTGCCGTTAATCACCAACTCGAAGTGACACTTCAGAAAGTCCGCGGCTCGGCGTGAGATGACCATCCGCGACAGGAAGATCTCGAAATACTCCATCACCGGTGAGATGTTCGTGTCAATCGTCAGATCAAAGGTTATGCTGCGGGCCTCGCCGCGCACGGTCAGGGCAGAGTGCTTGACGGCATAGTTGACCCGGTCATGGATGTCGAACTTGATGAACTCGGGGTTGCGCACGCGGCTCTTGTGCACGTCGGCCTTGTCCGCGAGGATTAACGCGGCAGAAACGTCCGACACCGGATTGCCGCTGTTCTCGTCGTGGTTCCCGATCGCGGCCATTATCTGCGCGGTCTCCGGGTAGTCCATCCCGCGCCTCAACAGGATGTCGCGCGCCAGCAACGCGCTGGTTCGCTCATGCCGTTCCCGGTTGACCACGTTCCCGATGTCATGGAGATAGCCCGCGATCGCAGCCAGCTCGGTCACCCGCTCTTCGGCCTGAAGCGCAACCAGAACCGCGCGCGCGTTCTTGGCGACGAGCCGCGCGTGCCTGGGGCCGTGCTCCGTGTAGCCCAACACGGCAAGCTGCCGGTCGGCCTCGGCCACGAGCACGACCACTTCCGGGTCTTTAACAATGTCTTTGAAGGTCAGCACGGGTGGTTATCCTATCATGTTAGAGGGCGGGGTCAACTCCCGGCGCGGACAACACCAAAAGGCGTCCGAACCGGACACAGTCTGAGTCCGGCCCGGACAATTCTCGAACCGACCTCAGGTCTGCTCGGCGGCGAGTTCGCCGGTGACCAGCGCCTGCTTCAGATACTCGATGTAGTCTTTCAGCAGGGACTCGTCACCGACCATGCCGCTCTTCCAACGGACCGAAATCTCATTGGCGCCGAAGGTCTTGTCGAGCACAACTTGAAGCTTTGAGCCACCCTCGTAGTTCTTGTCGAAAATGACAACGCCGCTGGTGGTTGGGTTGTCGCCGCAGACGGCGTACATCTCTCCTGCCTTGTCGCTGTCATAGTCCCAAACCTCCGGGCCCTTCACCGCACGCTTGTACAACAGGAACTCAATCATGTTGTTGCACAACTGTATCACCAGCGCGTGGTCTTCGCCCTGGGCGCCGCCCGCGACATGGTTTGTCAATGGAATGTGCAGGCAGACGCCGGTCTCGCCTCGACCCTCTCCGTAGAATATCCGGTCACCGTCAAGGACCTTGCTAAGGTCGCGTATATATTGGTACAACACTCTCTTATGATTGTAGACGTTTCGTACTGTCAGTCAAGCAGCGCTGACTCACAACTTGCCTTCGCGGTGCCGGCGGCCGAGAACGTCGAGCATGTCGCGGGTCATCGCCTCGAGGTCGTAGGCCGGCTTCCAGCCCCACTCCTCCCGGGCCGCCGTGTCATCCAGCGACATCGGCCAGGAGTCGGCAATCTGCTGCCGGAAATCCGGTTGGTAGGTGCAGGTGAACTCGGGGATGTGCTTCTTGATTGACGCGGCCAGTTCGCCGGCGGAGAAGCTCATCGCCCCGACATTGAAGTCGCAGTGGTGCTTCAGCTTCCCGGGCTCGGCCTCGGCCAGGTCAATCGTCGCCTTGATGCAGTCCGGCATGTACATCATTGGCAGGCGCGTGTCCTCACGCACGAAGCAGGCGTAGCTCTGCTGCTTGACCGCCTCGTAGTAGATGGCAACCGCGTAGTCGGTGGTGCCGCCGCCGGGCAGAGTCTCATGCGAGATGATGCCCGGATAGCGCAGCCCCCGGCAGTCAAGGCCGTACTTCCGGAGGTAATAGTCTCCGAGCAGTTCGCCGGCAACCTTGGTGACCCCGTACATCGTCCTTGGCTTGAGAATCGTGTCGTTGGGCGTCCGGTCCCGGGGCGTCTCCGGCCCGAACGCGGCGATTGAGCTGGGCACAATCACCCGGGCCATGTTGAACTCGCGCGCCACCTCGAGCACCGTGTACAGGCCGTCCATGTTCACGTGCCAGGCCAATTGCGGGTTCTGCTCGCCGACCACCGAGAGAATGGCGGCCATGTGGTAGACGGTGTCGATGTCGTGCTTCTTCACGACTTCGACGATACTCTCCCGCTTGTTGACGTCAATGAAGTAGAAGGGCCCCGAGTTCTTCAGGGCTTCCGACGGCGGGGTCTTGCGGCCGGTCGCGACCACGTTGTCCGCGCCGTACTTCTTGCGCAGTTCCAGCGTCAGCTCTGAGCCGATCTGGCCGACCGCGCCGGTCACGAGGATGCGCTTCATCTCTCTGGTCTTCATAATGGGAACTCCTTTACTTACTTTGCCGTTTGAGCCGGACGACGCCAATATACCGGCGGTGCAGGCAAAGTCAAAGGAAACTGACGCCCAACCAAAGCACAAAGTACAGAGGACGAAGGACAAAGCAAAGGGAAAGGGGGAAAGTGGAAATGGCAAAGTCCGGACCTGGAACTTTCTACTTTCCACTTTGCTTTGTCCTCAGTGCTTTGTCCTTGGTACTTTGTCCTTGTCGGTCTGGACATCGGCAAACCCACGGCTATACTCAGGCGTTCCGAGACAATGGTGAGTGTAGCTCAAATGGTTAGAGTACCTGACTGTGGCTCAGGATGTTGTGGGTTCAATTCCCATCACTCACCCTTGATGTGATTACCGGAAGCAGGCAGCGGTTGAATTTGCGCCGGAATCCGCTACACTGCACGCGGTCACGGCCGGGCTGGAGAACGAACCAGCGCATGCGCCCGTAGCTCAATTGGACAGAGCGCCGGGCTTCGAACCCGTAGGTTGCGCGTTCGAGTCGCGCCGGGCGCGGTTGACGATTGTACGGCAGGGATGTCCGCAACCGGGGACGTCGCCTGATACGAAGAAGTGTGCCCCGCTAGCTCAACCTGGCAGAGCAGCGGATTCTTAATCCGAAGGTTGCAAGTTCAATTCTTGCGCGGGGTACTTACCTTTTGACTAATAAGAACAGGGAGACTTCGTGATGGATGAGACAACGCCGCAACCGGGGAACGACCCACGCATGACCGAGCGCTGGCAGTCTCTCGTTGACATAATGTACTTGAGCCAGGTCACGTGGCTGTACCTGTTCTCAGCCATCTACCCGGTTATGGGCCTGTTCTACGGGATACTGTTCCTGACCGGCAGCATCTCGCCGAAGGGCAAGAGAGTCGGCAGGGTCTGCCTCATCCTTGGCATCATCAACACGGCGATGGTGATACTTGCCCTCGTCCTGGTGCTCACGCTCGGCCTGGCCGGGGCGCTCGCCGGGATGGGAAAGGACTAGACGTGCAATCACTTCTCTGCCTGCTGCTGGCGGTCGGCGCCGGCTACGTGCGCGTACCAAACAAGACAGTCGCGCCGACAATCGAATCCCGCCAGGTCTGGGTCTTCTTCACCGACAAGGGCATCTACAACGAAGCCGGCTACGAAGCGGCCATCAGCACAATCGGCCGCACGGCGACGGAACGGTCGGTCGGGCGCAGCCCGGCCCGCCCCGACTTCAACGACATCCCGGTGCGCGAGTCCTACGTCCGCGCGATTGAGGACATGGGCGGCCGGTTGCGCACCATCTCCAAGTGGCTCAACGCCGCCAGCTTCGACATGCCGCCTTACCTCGCTGCCGGGGTCTATTCTCTACCCTTCGTTTACGACCTGAAGCCGGTCGTAACGCGGGCCACAACCGAAGCTGGTTTCTTCCCGCTGGTCCGGGTCCCCGCGCGCAGCCAGTACCGGTCAACCGACACCTCGGACGCCCATCGCTTCTACGGGCCGTCCTACGACCAGGCGCAGATGATGGGAGTGCCGGACCTGTTCTTCCGCGGCCACTTCGGCTCAGGCGTCAAGCTGGCGATGTTCGATACCGGTATCAAGCTGACCAACCGCGGCATATCGCGGGCCCACATCTACAAGCAGCACGATTTCATCTCAGGAGATAATTGCTACACGGCCCGTTCCGATGCTTCCTGGGAACCGGCAGTCGTCGACAGCGTCCGATATCTCGGATTCGCGCGGGCTTTGGCCCTAGGCACGGTTCAATCCCAATCCGGCTCCCGGGACACGTTGCTGATGGCGTTCTGCGCCGACAGCTTCGCATACGGCTACAACCCACCCGCTCGGGCTCTTTTTGCCGACGTTTCAACGGACGCCGGGGCAACCTGGAGCGCGCCCACACCGGTCGTCATGTCTGCGCCCTACTCCACGACGTTCGAGAACATCACGATGGCCGGCCACGGCTACGTTACCTACCTTGCCTACAACGAACTGGCCGTCGCCAATCGCGCGCCGGCAGCGGCTAACGTATACCTCGGATACTTTGTGGGAACGAACTGGCACGGCACTCCGCTGTTCATCGCCTCCGGTCGGTATCCGGCCGTAGCGGTGCTGAAGGACACGCTCTACCTGACCTACGTGCAGTCCGATACTCTGGATGCTCTGGTTGTGCTATGGAAGGGATCGGTCACGCTGCCTGCTCCAGAGCCGATCCAGACCACGTCGTTCGCCGCCGGTGAGGCCCTGGCCGGGTTGCAGATCGCCGTCGACACGAACGGCTTGGTTGACATCATCACGACCGGGCTGAAGAGCGGCCGCATCACCCAGTTCCGTTCGACCGACGGCGGGGCGACGTTCGCCAAACAGAACGAGCCGGTCGCGACCGGCGCCGCCAAGACGCGGCTTATTGGAGACGGCCAGCAACGCCTGCTCTTGTACGAAGACGTATCACAGAACGCCTTCTCCCGACTCGCCACGCTACGTTCGGACGACGACGGTTCGACGTGGAATCAGGCCGGGACCGTCGCGGACAGCGTGTTCTCAATCGGCGGCTTCGACGTCATGCCCGACGCCCAGTCCGGAATGACCCTTGTCTATCAGACCGGCGGCTTCCTCTACCGGGCTGCGTCCGCCGACTTCGGCGGTACGTGGACGGGTCCGACCCTGATTGACACGACCGGCTTCAATGCCATTCCGGCGCTCGCCCGCACCAGCAACGGTGCGCTGGCGCTCTGGTTCAAACGCGGGGACGACAACGCGGTCTGGGAGGAATCCGACACCGTGAAATTCTCCACAGAGCAGTCCAACCACGGCACGTCCATGGCCTCAATCATCGCCGGTTACCAGCAGGGCGCGATTGTCGGCATCGCCACGGGCGTTGAACTGCTGATTGCCAAGACCGAACTGCTCAAGGTCCGCAGTGGCCGCCTCTACGAGTACAACATGGAAGAGGACGCCTACATCGAAGCGCTGGAATGGGCCGACCGCATGGGTGCCGATGTTATCTCGACTTCGCTCGGGTATCGGAGCTGGTATGGTCCCGACCAATTCGACGGCAAGACCGCGCCGATTTCGATTGCCGCCTCGATTGGAGCCAAACGTGGGTTGCTCATCGTGACCGCAATGGGCAACCGCTCCAACGACTCATTGGCATACCCCTGGCCGGTACCCTACATCACGGCGCCCGGCGACGCCGACGGCGTGATTACTGCCGGCGGTGTGGAAAAGAACATGCTCCCGTGGCGCGGGACCGGCACCGGCCCGACTTCGGACGGCCGGGTCAAGCCCGACCTGGTCGCGCTCTCCGACACGGTTGCGGTCGTCTCCCCGGACTCCGAAGACTTCCTTGCCGGCAGCGCCGGCACGTCCTGCGCGACCGCACTGATTGCCGGCGCCTGCGCGCTGGTCAAAGAGGCCCATCCCCAATGGACCGCGGACTCAATCAAGGCCGTCCTGTTCTCCACCGCCACACGCTCAGTCAAAGGTTGCACTCTCGGGTTCGGCGTGCCGCGCGTCGATTCGGTGTACAAGCTCTTCCCGCCGGAGAAGGGCATCATTGATGTCCCCGGCGACGAGATTGGCGCTATCTTCCCCAACCCCTTTGCGCCCGCGTCCCAGCCAAAGGTCTACTTCCAGATTAACCTGACGCGACCAGCATCGGAAGCCCGAATCAGCATCTTCTCGGCATCGGGGACGCTGATTGACACGATTACGCTGAACGCGGCGATCCTGTCCCGACCGGGTCGGTACGGCGTCAAAGGTGACGTCGCGCTCCTCGAGCAAATCGGCGCGTACTGGGACGGCCGGAACGAAGCAGGCAAGCCCGCCGCTGCTGGGCTGTACGTTGCCGTGCTCCAGACCACGTTCGGCCGCAGCGCGACCAAGTTCGCCCTCGTCCGGTAGCGTCCCGAAGACCGGAATAGAACCGCCAAGATGCAAAGGGGAAAGTGGAAATGGCAAAGGACGGAGGCCGACAGCCAACCGCCGTGGTCGGCTTCCGCTACTGCAAACTGCAAACTGGTCACTGGTACCTCGCGGCCCCCGGCCGCGACTGGCTTCTGATATCTGACCTCTGACTTCGGCCACGTCCGCCTTCGTGTCCTCGTGCCTTGATAGTGAACACCCATCTCGTTTCTTGGTCTTCGCTGCTTCGCTTGACTTACCGCGCCTGAAAGGTAACATACCAGCGACCGTCTGCGCTTTGCATTTTGCATTCTGCATTTTGCAGTTTGACTTGGCGAAGCGAATAATTCCAGCGTAGCTCAACCGGTAGAGCATCCGGCTGTTAACCGGAGGGTCACAGGTTCGAGTCCTGTCGCTGGAGTGGCCCGCTGCCTTGGCGGGAAACTGGAAGGCCGCGCCGTTGAGGCGCGGCCGTCCCTCATCCGCTCCGGCAGCACCAGATCCGCAGCACGTAGCCGGCTTCCCGACCCTCGCAACTCGCAGCCCACAACGGCTTTTCCCAAAGCTCGCCGGGAAGCTCACCGCAGAGCTTGGCGCAAAGCTCAGTAGAAAGCTCATCCAAAAGCACGAATGAAAGCTCGGTCCGGAGCTCGTTCAATCGCTTGGCGCATCGCTCGGTTCAAAGGTCAACGCATCGCTTGTCTCATCGTTTGGTTCAAAGCTTCGTCGAAAGCCTGCGTCAAAACTCGATTGAAAGCACGAACCAAAGCTCATTTCAAAACATCGTTCAAACCTCGCTCGAAAGCTAACTCGAAGGCTGCGGGGAGGGCGACCCCTACCCTTCAACTGTCCGCGGCCAGACAGAGCCTAACCGGCGCTCGACCGGCATGTTACGTCCGGCATGTCAGAACTGTTCAGATATCAGTCCGTGTATCGTCTTCCACAGGCCGAATCCTGGCAGTTCGGCGCGTCCCGTCCAGCACGCTCACTGCCGCGATCTCAAGCTCCGGCTCCGGCATCTTCACCACAGCTCCACTCGTTAGGGTCTTCACCTATCTATCTGCATCTTAGCCCGGAATTCCTGCGCCTCACGGTGAGTGCCCTGCAATCCGAAACCTGAAATGCCTCCGCCCCAACGCCTCCCGGGACCGCAAGCCGTGATAGAGCCCTGCGACAAAACCCGAGCGCTCGCCATTGACTGAGTTCAGTTGAGCAGCAAGTCAACGACTCTCCCAGTTTACTATATGTCCTCCGGAAACCGAGACCCGAAATCCCGTAACTCCACTATTCTCAATTCACTATTCAACATTTGCGAACCTACCCTACCTCATCCCCTAGACTATATTTGAGATTGTCGGGAAAACCCTGCCGAGCACGATCCTGAGGACCGTTTGCGAGATTGTCCTGCACACAATCGCGAGCGCCGTCCGGATGGCGGTGAAGATGACCGTGAGCAAGACAATCTCCGGTAGAACCATGCGGACGGTCTTGACCACCGCGTAGAGAACCATTCAACCGACGATTCCGCAGAAAGCCCGGAAAGTCATCAGGAGGACAATTCGGAGAGCAATCCGGTCGGCAATCTGCTGAACTGTTCGACAGACTGCTTGGTGAATCCTCCATCGAACTGCCGGCAGAATCGCCTGCGGAATCCAGTCTCGGATCCGCTGCCCGTGAATCGCACACCGTAAACCGCAAACCGTAGACCGTCAGCCCTCTCCTTCCGCGGCGACGGTTATCTCCGGGGACTCACAATACAAGATTCCTGACGCGCGGGCGGCGTCTCCCCGCTGTTCGGCTCACGGGTGACAGCCGACAGCTTACGGCTAACGGCTAACAGCTCCGCGCTTGGCGCGGAAACCCCAGACACCAAACCCCAGACAAACGTAAGACCGATTCCCGATTGCCCGACAGATGACGGCTTACGGCTGGTGGTAGACGGCCGACGGCCTACAGCTAACGACTGACAGCTCTCGGCTTGCGGCGCAAGGAGAGATTCCTCGGTTCCGCTCGGAATGACATGACCCTTGGCGTTCTTGGCGGTTTACATCGGAATCGGGACTTGGAAGTCCCTCCTACGGAGAGCGGTGCGGGATTCCTGCCTGGACTCCCGGGGAACGAGCTTGAAGCCGAAGGGGTTTGAGACTTCGTGTCTTTGTGTCTCAGTGCTGAAATCCGGTCCGGGCTTGGCGGTTCATCCATCCGCTCCTGTCACTTGCCATTTCCCCTGTCTGCGTGCGGCCACGCACAGGCAGGCCTTTCCCCTTCGCCTTGGCGGTTTGCCGCTTCCCGCCTGACCCTCGTCTCCCCTCGTCTGCCTCGCCACAAAACGGAACCGCCCCGAAGGGCGGTTCCGTTAGCTGCGGAGGCAGCGTCTAGTTGAACAGGACCGACTTGCCCGACACCGATCTGCCGTCAACGGTCAGACGGTAGAAGTAGCTGCCGTTGGCAACCCGGCGGCCGCTGTTGCTGGTGCGGTCCCAGGTCGCGCTCTGGCTGCCCGACTCAAGCGTGCTGTTGATCAGCGTGCGGACCAGCGCGCCGGTGGCGTCATACACGCCCAGGGTCACATTGCCCCGACGGGCAACCGTGAAGTTGATGCGGACATGGTCGCGCCCGAGGGTCGGCGACACGTTGTCAAACGAGCCGCCGAGCAGCACGTGCTGCTCTTCGACGCTCGGCGGTCCGAACGAAATATGCCAGTACTGCTGGTTGGGAGCGGCCCAGTCACCCGCTACGTCGCCGGCAAGCACATAGAGCTCTTGCGCGGACGGACGCGCGACCATGAAGTTGCAGCGTGCCAGGGTCACCGGGTAGTTCGGCATAACCGCCGTGATGGCGCCAGTCAACGTACTGTACTTCCAGACGTGGTTAGTCACGGTGGAGGCATTGATGAACCCGCCCAGCCAGTACACGTTACCGTCCATGGCCGCGGTTCCGCCGCTGTAGACCCGCTCGGTCGGGGCCGGACCCGCGGTCCATGCAATCTGTGTCGGGTCCGTCTCATTGATGGCACCCTTGTACAGATTGGGCCAGCAGGCGCTGCCACTGTAGGCCTGCACCATGAAGATCGTGTCTCCGATGATTGCTGCGCTGCCCATGTACCCTATCGATGGCAGGGCCGTGCCGACAGTCCAGGCATCCGCGGCCGGGTCGTAGATGTCGACGTTCGTGTAGCCCGAACTCAGCGCAGTGTCCCTGCCGCCCATGACGTAGATCAGCGAGTCACGCCACACGACCTCCGAGGCTCCCAACCCGACGCGCGGACGAGCGGTCTTTGTCGACCAGGTGTTCGCGGCCGGGTTGAAGCACTCGTTCACGGCGAGGGCCACGCCAGCGGGGACGGTGTTGTCGATACCGCCGATGATGTAGATGTTGCCAGCGCAGTACGAACCTGCCAGCCAGCCGCGAGCCGTCGGCATCGGGGCCTTGGCGGCCCAGGTGCGGGCGACCGGGTTATACTCCTGACAGAGATTCAGGAAGGTGCCAGCTTGACCCTCCGGGTTGCCGCCGATCATGTAGATTCTGTCGTTGAGCGGGTCGTAGACTGTGGCATGGTCGAGGCGGTCAGGTTGGCTCGGCGGCTTCGGGATCGTCTCCCAGACCGCAGACTGGACCGTGACTGACCCGCGCGCAGTGTCGTCGGCCGGGATCTCATCACCGGACAGCGTCGTGAACATCGTCACCTGATAGGTGTTACCGTCTGCGCCGGTCCAGCTATTCGGGAACGTCACGTCCGCAGTCGCCGCCGGGGCGAGCGGACCCGGATAAGTGGTCGTGTCGGTGAATACGTGCACACTGGCCGAGTCAATCCAGCAGGTCACCGGGATGTCGGTTTCGGAATTGGAGCCGTAGTTGCGGATGCGGGCCTTTGGCGCAATCGCCCCGGGCACAACGGTGCCCTTCGGCGCCAGCACCGCCTCTACACCGACGTCGTGGGCCAGCGGGGCGCCGTGGCCAAGTATCGCCCGGATGTGCCAGTTATAGTCCAAAGGGATACTGCTCAACTCTATCCATGAGCCTTGGTAGTTGATCCAGTCGCCGCGGGTAGCTACGGCCGGACCGTCGTCAGTACCCAGTGGGTACGTGCCGGCCGAATGGGTCATCTTCGGACCGACCCAAATGTCCTCACCCGCACCCAGCGCCACCGGGGTCAGCAGGTTGATGCTCACCCAGACCATCGTAGCCGAACCGGTGTAAGGCATCGACTCAATCAGCGGACCAGGGTTGGTCGTCGTGCCCGAACCCCACACGAACAGGTAGTTGTCAGTGGACACGTCCCATTTGTAGAAAATCACCGTCTTGACCGTGCAGGCCGCAGCGGCGGTCAGGCGGGCAGCGGTGTAGAAGGTGCCGCCGTTAGTCAGACCGATGGCGTTGTTGAACGCCTCCAAGTCGACGTGCAGCGTGTCGCCGGGCGGGTCGGTCGGGGGCAACCCGCTGCCCGGGCTCAGAATGGCATCGCCCGGATGCAGCAGGGAACTGAACGTGCCCGTGTTGGCCGGCGCGTTCGTGGCAGCGGTCTGAGCCGCCAGCGAGAGCCCGACGACCAGCATCAGACTCAGGATCGTAGTACCGATTCTCACACAGTCCTCCTCGGTTGTTTCGAACTATTTTACTGACTCGGGACACCGCATAGTGCATCCCTGATAAGCCACTGTAACGAATGAGTTTACCTTCTGCTTCCGGTATGTCAAGCCGGAATCTCGCCCCTAGACCCGACATTGAGTTGTATAATGGGCTGGATTTCGTGGTCAACGGCCTGCTTTGGTTGTCGCTAGTCATCAGGTAATCCCGAGATCACGGGCATGTCCTCAGAATCGGGCATCGGAATAGCTCTGAGTACGAA
>JAPLUO010000475.1 GCA_026397595.1 Caldifarciminota bacterium | reverse complement strand
GACCGTCATGACTACGGCGTTGACCTTCCGTCAGACCGATGCTGCACTGCTCAAACGCGAGGCCGCCTGAGAAAACATCTTTCAGAAAACGACGATCCTGTACGCTTGTAGTACAGATTGAGTCCCGAATCGAACCCGATTCTTGCGCCAATGCGGACGGCATTTTCCGTCGGTTGCCAAGAACTTGGCGGCCCCAGGACAGAGGCGGCGAAGAGAAACAACGTCGCGAAAACGACGATCCTACACGCTTGTAGTACAGATTACGCAGATTGCTTGGGGCGAACCGGGACAGAAGGGAGAACCGCAGATGATGCAGACGTAAGAACCGCCAAGACCGGATCGGATTTCACCACCAAGACACCAAGGCACGAAGTCCCGAATGCCCTCGGGCTCAGGCTCGTTCCGCGCAAGTCCAAGTAGGAAGCCGCAAGCCCCAAGCTACCAGCTCAAGCGCAAGCTCAAGCCCAAGCTCCGACCGCGGTCCAGGCTCGTCACTCCTAACTGCTAACTCCTAACTTTTCCTTCCGAAGAGTCCCCCGATGTCATTCGACACCAGTTGGAACTTCCAGTTCTTGGTCGGGAAGTCGTAGATCGCCGCGTCGCTGGAGAAGTCGAAGCGTAGCTTGTCCGAGCCGAAGCCCAAACCCCAGCACAAGCCGACGCGCTCGAACTTCCCGAGGTTCTTCCTGGTCAGCACGTCGCCGAGGCCGTAATGCTCAGTGTAACCTGATTGCTTTTCATACACCAAGCCGCCGCGCTGGTTGGTCAGGTCCTCAAAATAGCCCAGCCTGAGTGAAACCAGGCCGAATGCTGTCGTCTCGACGCCGACAACTTTCCAAACGTCCTGCCATTCTTCGGTCAACTGCCTGCCGAAGCTCTTGCCGGTTGTGTCTGAGAACATGCCGACCAGCACCTTGTCCAATTCCGGCATGATGCGTAGCCGCACGAGGTGACTCTCGACCGGCATCCAGCACAAGCCGAGCCGAGCCATGCGGGGCATGTCCGCCTCGTAGGTGTACGGCCCTAGCCAGTCATGAGCGAGGTAGGACATGGCCGGCCCCAAGTTGGCAACGCTGAGCCCGACGGAGAGTTGCGGAAGCGGCTTGTAGTGCACCCCTGCGTCGAACGCTGCGCAAGTGGCGGTTCCGCCCGCCTCGAGACCGGTTTCGGGCGGGTCCGGTCGATGCGTGGCCCACGACCAGCCGTAATCGAGCGCGTGCTCGCTGTGCGCCAGCTTCACGGTGAGACCCAGACCGACTTTCTGCGAAAGTGCGATTCCCGAGTGCAGAGCGGCACTCGCGCGCCAGGCGTTCACCCGACCGAGGAAGTCCCCGCGTTCGTTGACGATGTCCGTCTCGCCGACTGTCATGTATGTCAGGCTGCCAGCGACAAACGCATTGCGGCCGTGCAGGAACGGGAGTCGGAGCGGTGCGCCACCGGCCGCGGAGGCGTAGTACATTCCTTGGTACAGCCCGGGCAGCCAGTTGCCGTAGTTGAGGTCTGCCTTGGCCGTCGTCTGGAAGGCCAGACCGGCTGGGTTGAAGTAGGTTGCGTCGGCTTCGTCGGCGAGTCCGGTCATCGCACTGGCCAGCGCGGTTGACCTTGCCGTCGGCCATATCATCAGCACGCCCATGCCGATTTCGCTTGCCTGCGCGCTCGAAACGATGGACGCGCCCAGCGCGAGCAGGGCGGCGATTGCCATTCTCCTCATGTCCTATTCCTCCCAAGGCTCATGGCCCTGCTTCAGTTCTCGAATCCCTCCTGCAATGTCGTTGGCGACGAGAGAAAGCTTCCAGTTCGTGGTCGGGAAGTCGTAGATGGCTGCGTCGCTGGAGACGTCGAAGCGGAAGTAGTCCTTGTACCCGATGCCGAATCCCCAGCACAGGCCGACGGACTTGAGCTTGCCGAGGTGCCTTCCCGCCAGCACGTCGCCAAGACCGTAATGGTAGGTCATACCCTCGTCCTCGAACACAAGGCCGCCGCGCTGCCATGCATGGTCTTCGAAGTAGCCGAGCCTGACTGTGAGTAGCTCGAAACCGGTGACTTCGACACCGAAGGACTTCCACGCATCGCGCAGTTCCTCCCTCAACTCTCTCTCGAACGTCTTGGTGCCGGCCGTGTCGAAGAACATGCCCACCAGCAGCTTGTCGAACTCAGGTAACACGTTGACACGCACGAATCTGTTGTTGACCGGCGTCCAGCAGGCACCAAGCCGTAGCATCGCAGGCGACAGGTCGTGTTCGCCGCTGCTTGCGTATGTGATACCGGGGCCGATGTTGTCGACGCTCACGCCGACGGAGAAGCGGGGCAGTGGTTTCCACAACACTCCGGCATCGCACGCCCACGCATTGCCAGTACCGCCCATGTCCATGCCGAGTTCGGGCATATACTTCCAGAACCATTCGGGGACTACGTAGCTGCGGATGCACTTGGCTTGGAGGCCGACCGCCAGATGCTCGGCCAGCTCTGCCGCTACCGCCGCGGCAATCGTTCCGCGCCAGGCGACGAATCGACCGAGGTATTCCCCCCGCTCATTCACGATGTTTGTCTCTCCGAGATTCAGGTACGTCAGACTGCCGGCGATGAAGGCATTGTGACCGCGCAGGAAAGGCAGATGAAGCGGAGTACCGCCGGCTGCGGAGGCGTAGTACATGCCTCCGTACAATCCCGGAAGCCAGTTTCCGTAGCTAATGTCTGCCTTGGCCGTCGTCTGAAAGGCCAGCCCGGCCGGGTTGAAGTAGGTTGCGTCGGCTTCGTCAGCCAGCCCGGTCATTGCGCCGGCCAGCGCCGTTGACCTCGCGCTCGGCCATATCATCAGCACGCCCATGCCGATTCCGGCTTCAGTCGTTGAGAGAGATGCGAGCAGGACTACGGAGATGATTGTCGTCTTCACACTACGGTCGTACTACTTCAGCCTGCCTCCTTTGTCGGCTATGCAGAACATGGCGTTCATCCTTGACGCAATCTTATTGCACCCTCGCCCGCTTGTCAAATCAGCGACGATATCACCCAGCTACCGGGGTGAGGGTAAACACGCGCGCGAGGCGTGAGGCGGTTCCGACATCCCGGCGTCTGAGGGCCTCCCGCACGTCGTCGAGCTTATTGGCATCTTCGAGCGAGAGATAGGGAGACCAGCCGGAGTCGGCTTGAATCAGTTCAACGTCTACCTCGGCCACGTATTCGCCTTCATGTACCAGCTTTGTCTGGCGTCGAGATTTCATGTCATTCTCATGCTATTGTAGATACCGCCATCCGGGATGTCAAGGCGGCGGGGCGGGGCTCAGGAGTTCGTCACACCGACCGGTGAGGGCGAGGCAGAGGAGGTCCGCGGCGCTGATGAGGCGGGCGGAACGGGGATGTTAGATGCGCGGGATGCGCGCGCAGGTTTCTTGTGTATGGACACGAGCTTCCGTCACTGTTCTTTGGCCGCAATGGCACGGCGCAGCGTTCGCTTAACGTAGTCGGGTATTGATTCCGAAGCTGCCTTGGAGAGCAGTCTCAGGCGTTCGTACTCTGCGACCTCCTCTGCTTCCCATTGGATGTCCGCGCGGCGGACCAGCCTCAGCGATACGTGCAAGTAGGCCAGCGGGTCTGCCCAGTAGCACTTCCCGCACACGTCAGGTCTGCCTTTGTTGCCCCAGTTGCCGCAGTGTTCACACGACCATGACTTGGCTCGGTTGCACGAACCGCAGAGGAGCATGAATCTCGTACGCGGTTCCACGTCTTGCTTCTGCTCGCCAGCGACTTCGTACGGAATCCGGTGGTCCACCTGTAAGTATCTCGCCTCGAAACGTCCGGAGCAGACATAGCACTTGCCGCCACCATCTCTGTAGAGCGCGTCTCTCAGTGACCTTGGCAGGGCAGCGCGTCCCTCGAATCTGCCGCGCCGGACCTCGGAAAAGTCACCGAACTTGTATGCCGCAATGGACCTGCCGTCAGACGACTTGACCCGGATTGTCACGAGCGGTATGCCGGCTTCGCGCACGTCCCTCGCGGCCCGCGGGGGATGGTTGTAGCCGTAGTGCTTCTCCGGTTCTTCGGTAGTGATGCGGCCGTGCTTCAGAATGTGGTCTATGACGACGCGCGCACGTTTGTTCGTTATGGACTTCAGATACTTCCGGGTTTCCCGCGTCAACATGCCCGACCTAGACTGCGGCAAGACTCATTTGCCTCTGCGCGCCGGGTTTCGGTCTGACGTCTTGCCGGGCGAGTCTCTGAACCAGTGGCAGCGATAGGTACAGCGACTCGTACGTTACGTCGTCGCGCCCCATCAGCGTGGACTGAGATGACCGACCGGCGTCAAGCTCAATTCTGTGCAAGTTGAGGCGGTCGGGCAGGGGTTTTCCGTAGGTCTTGTCGCCAGTTCTGCCGTCGTAGCTGAGGATGAACGATACCCCACGACCAGTCAGGTCGATTAGTTCCTCAACAAACTCATCAAAGATGACGCCGGTGCAGTAGCGCGCGTCGCGCTTGCCGCATGTTCCCTGGTAGGGTGGGTCCATGTAGACGAGAGCACGCTTGTCGACTTCGGCCAGAATCCGTTTGTAATCCATGGATGCGAGCCGGACACGTCCCGTGAACAAGTGCGAGACTGCGAAGATTTCACGGCGCATCTCGCTGGGGTTCCTGCCCCGGCGGCGGTTGTCGGGACTCTGGTTGAACTCGCCGTTCGAATTGTAGCGGACTGACGCCTTGACACACCGGGCGAGGAGGTAGAGGAGGTTATCGCATATGCGTTAACTTAACGCGAATAGTCCGCGTCCGGGCACGCTTTCGGAGCTGAATTGCACTGGTTTTGGGCACTTTTCGGGCTGATTCAGGCGCTCCTGCGTGCGAAAGCGACAGCATTCCTGCCTAAGTTAGCGCATATGGGAGGTTATCGGTCCCGCCCGCCCGGTTGAATTGCTCGCGCACTCTCACGTAGTACCGACCCTCGTCTCCCGTCTGTGCGTGCCAGAGCGTTTCGTAGGCATCGGCCAGGGCGCGCGGACGGTGTACGATGTCGTGCCAAAGAGCCATCAGCGGCTTGTTGATGTCGTTCAGAAGAAACCGAGTGCATTTCCCTTGGCTGGCGGCGGCAATCGAGACCGCCGCCGAGCCGGCAAACGGCTCGACCAGCAGTTCGAGGTCGTTAGGGAAGAAGGGTAGTATGTACCTGGCGAGCAGGCGTTTGCTGCCTTGGTAGGGGACAGGGTGCGGTACCCTTCGCTGTAGGACGTCGATAGCGGGTAACTCGTAGCTCACCGTTTCGCGTGCACATGGCACTAGCCTAAGGTGACGCATCAGGCCAGCACCGCGGCCGCGGCGAGTCGAACTTCGCACCATGCTTCATAGTAGATAGCCAAATCCGAGTGTCAACAACTGCGAACGTGGAAGGCGCCGTGCGTCAGTTCGTAACTTGGACGTTGGGCCAGTCGATGGGCTCCGAGAGTACTAGGGAGAGGCATGAGCTGAGGAATTGGGGAGAGGGCACGCCATTGCCGATTGTCGATTTCCGATTGGCGATTCGGGCGGTGGTTCCGGGTCAGGTGTCGCGTTGACGCCGGAGTCAAGGCTCCGAACGGGACAGGGACTACGGCCGGGACTGCGACGGGGACCATAACGGGGACTACAATGGGGAGAATGATTGGGAGGATAGTAGGGACGGCGATGGGGAGGACAACGGGGACGATGATGGAGGGGATAATGAGGAGGGTGATGGGGAGAATTACGGGGAGAATGATGGAGAGGGCGATGAGGGAGATGATGGGGAGGATGATGGTCCAGATGATGGGGAGAATGACGGGGAGGATAGCGGGGAGGATGATGGACAGGACGATGGGGAGGATTACGGGGAAGATGATGGGGAGGATAATGGGGAGGGCGATGGGGACCGCAATGGGGATGGCTACGGGGGGAATGGGGGAGGGGACTTTCGGAAATGCCAACTAAGGGATTGTGAAGGCTGAAGTTAGGACGCGGACGGGCTTGGTGAAGCTGTATCCTGTGGCTAAACTCCGGGTATGGGTTCCGGAGCGAAGGCGGCCGATTCCGATGCCGCCCTACTTCCGAAGGAAGTAGGGGCGAGGCTCAGGCAACTCCGGCCGGAAGTCGTTATGACCCGTGGCCGCGAGGTCTTCGGCGCGCTGCGTCGGACGCGCAACACCAGGCCGGTCTGGCGGAAGAAAGCGATGGCCAAACTCGACAAGTGGGCTCCCGAGCACGAACTCCCGCCCGAACCGTTCATCAGGATGAAGCAAGCCGTTGTCGTCCTTTTCGCCGATATGGAGCGCAAGGGCGAACTCGACTGACCACGGCGCGCCGTGCATACGTAGAGTCTGGCTCGACGCTCCACCGGCACTGCTGAACTGAACGAATCTGATTGACATCGTCCGCGACCGGCTTAGAATTCACGCAGGAGGACACATGCGCCTGACTCGTTTGATTGTCGGTTCGGTCCTGCTCGTCATTTCGTTCGCCTCCAGCCAGTGGCTGGAGATCACGATACCACTGCCTGACTCCTTGGGGGAGATCGCAAATCCGTGTGCAGTGGTCTGGGATTCGGTTCACAACAAGGTTTTCGTCGGCGGCGACAGCGGCGTACTCGTAGTTGATGGTGTGACAAACGCGCGCATCGCTCGCGTGTGGACAGGCGGCATGGTCACCGCTCTCTGTCTCAACCCCCAGAACGACAAGGTCTACAGCACAAGCGCACGGCGGAACGGGGATGACGATTCGACGGTGACCGTGATTGATGGCGCGACGTATTCGATACTCGCCTCGCTCCCAGTCGGACACTACCCTCAAGCCCTCTGCTACAACCCCACTGATAGTCTCCTAAATAGCTTGACCAGATGTCAAAAAGAGAGAGGGGTCTGATCGAAGAACGATTGGATCAGTGCCGGGCGCCGACGTAGGTTCTTGGTCTCTCGGCGGATCTTGTTGACCAGTTGGTTCAGGTCAAGT
>JAPLUO010000002.1 GCA_026397595.1 Caldifarciminota bacterium | reverse complement strand
TCCTGAAGACCGTCGTCAAGTGCCACCCGCGGCGACGCAATGCTCGGGCTCGGGTCGGGACTCAATCTGTGTTCATCTGCGTTCATCTGTGGTTCCATTGGATTTGGTTGCGGCCTTCGAGGCCGCGCTATGTAATCTGCGAAATCTGTGGATAGTCCTCTCCGGCGGCTCAACCCGGCTTCTAGGCTGAATCCTAGGCTGAATCCTTGACTGTGCCGGAGTGTGCATCTACAATAGCCTGCCAGTTGGATAACACCATCAAGCCCCCGAACGGAGATTCATGAAGCAGGACAGTAACTGTAGTCATTCGATTTCGGTTGAGGACATCGACCCGCTCGCCCTGCTGGGCCCGGCCGACGTGAACCTGACAACCCTCTGCAAGCACTACCGTACCGCGATTGTCGTGCGCGACGGCCGCATCATGCTCTCCGGCCCCAAAGCAGAGGAATCGGAACTGATGGGACTGCTTGACCGGCTGCTTGCCCGGGTCCGCCAGGGCGAACCTCTGAGCCCGGAGATGATTAACGCCGAGGTGGACCGGCTCCGCCGCAGCCGCCAGCCCGGACCGGGCGAAGCTGCGTGCGAACCGGACGTGCTGGCCATCCGCACTCCGCGCAAAGCCATCTTCGCCAAAACGCGCAACCAGCGCACCTACCTGCAGGCGATTCAGCGCAACGATATCATCCTCGCGGTCGGCCCGGCCGGCACCGGCAAGACTTATCTCGCGGTCGCTGCCGCGCTCGAATCGCTTGTGTCCGGCCACTCCAGCCGGATCGTCCTCACCCGGCCCGCAGTCGAGGCCGGCGAATCGCTGGGCTACCTGCCCGGGACGTTCAAGGAGAAAGTCGACCCGTACCTGCGCCCGCTCTACGACGCCTTGTTCGACATGATGCCGATGGAGCGCGTCCAACGCCTGATTGAGGAGGAGGTCATCGAAGTCGCGCCCCTCGCGTTCATGCGCGGCCGGACCCTCTCCGACGCCTACATCATCCTCGACGAGGCGCAGAATACCACTTCGACCCAGATGCGGATGTTCCTCACCCGGCTCGGCTGGAACTCCAAGGCTATTGTCACCGGCGACATCACCCAGATCGACCTTGCCGCAGCCAGCAGCTCCGGCCTGATTGAGGCAGTAGAGAAGCTGAACGGCGTGACCGGCATCAGTATTGTCCACCTCACCGACGCCGACGTGGTCCGGCCGCCGCTCGTTTCGCGCATCATCCGGGCGTACGAGAACCGACCGTCAAACGGGAGTTAGGAGTTAGCAGTTAGGAGTTAGGAGTTGAGATGGCGGAGAAGGCACACAAGAAACTCGTCCTGTGGCACAAAGCTGTTCACCTCGTGGTGAGTGTCTACGGAGTGACTCGACGCTTTCCAGCCTGTGAGCGGTTCGGCCTCGCTGCGCAGATGCAGCGGGCCGCCGTGTCAATACCCAGCAACATTGCCGAGGGTGCGGCGCGTAGGGGACGCAGAGAGTATCTCCAGTTCGCCTACACGGCGCGCGGTTCATTGAGCGAACTTGATACACAGGTCGAGATAGCCGGCCAGTTGGGCTACCTCACACCCGATGAGTCGAGCAAGCTGCAAGCGGAGTTGGATGACGTGAGCCGACTGCTGAATGGCATGATCGCGTATCTGTCGAGGGACAATGGCCAGAAGTCTGCTAACTCCTAACTGCTACCTGCTAACTCCTAACTGCTACCTGCTAACTCCTAACTGCTACCTGCTGACTCCTACCTGCTACCTGCTAACTCCTACCTGCTACCTGCTGACTCCTACCTGCTACCTGCTAACTCCTAACTCGGCGTCTGCCTGAGAACCTTGCAGGCCAATGTGTTTGGCACGCGGGACGAGAGCCTGCGTGCCGACATACAACGCCTCTGCCGGCTCATCACGGCGCGAAGGGGACAGTCCCCAGGGCCCGAGTCAATCACCGGGGACTGTCCCCATTCCGTCGTCAACTTCATCTTCGTCAACGACCGGCAGATACACGCGCTCAACCGCCGCTTCCTGCATCGCGACCGACCGACCAACGTCATCTCCTTCAACTGCAACGAGCCGCAACTTCCAGGCGAGCCCAGCCTGCTGGGCGAAGTCTACATTTCCCGCGACCGGGCGCGAGAGCAGGCGCGCGAATACGGCGTCACATACGCATCCGAACTTCGTCGCCTCGCCCTCCACGGACTGCTCCACCTGCTCGGCCTCACGCACCGACAGATGGAACCGTACTATGGCAAGTACCTGCCGAGGGGCAAATGACCAGTTACCAGTTACCAGTCAATACCCAATGCCCAATGACCGGTGCCCCTTCGGGCATTTCCTCAATTGGGTATTGATTAGGAATTGGGGATTAGGAATTAGGAATTCCATCCTCTAGCCATGCTCTGGTACATCCTCGCCATCGTCCTCCTCCTTGTCGGTTCCGCCTTCTTCTCCGGCTCGGAAACCGCCCTCTTCTCACTCACCCCGGGTAGGCGCGAAGAGCTGAAGACCAGCCGCCCCCGCGCGTCCAGTCGCGTAGACAGCCTGCTCTCCGACCCCGGCCGCCTGCTCGGCACGCTCCTGCTCGGCAACCTGATTGTCAACACCGCGGCTTCCGGCGTCTTCACTCTCGCGCTCCTCGTCCTGGCCCGGCGCAGCGGCACGAACGAAGCCCTACTGCTCGGCGCCGGGGGCATCGTGATGACCGTGGTCCTGCTCATCTTCGGCGAAGTGACGCCCAAAGTACTGGCCAGCCGCAATCCCGGCTACTTCGCCCCGCTCGTCGCCGGGCCGGTCCGGGCAGCGCGGCTGGTGCTGCTGCCATTCACGTCGCTGCTTGTGAAGGTCAGCCGCCGCTTTACCCCAAAGCAGCACGAACCGACCACTCTGTCCGACGACGAACTCCACACGATGATTGAGGTCGGCAAGCAGCGCGGCGTAATATTCGGGTCCGAAGAAGAAATCCTGGCCAACCTCGTCGGTCTCGAGCAACGAACCGTGTCCGAAGTCATGACCCCGCGGATAGACATCGTCGCCGTGCCCGAGAACATGACCATTCGCGAAGCGATTGCCGCCTGTCGCAATGCCGGCTTCTCTCGCGTGCCGGTCTACCACGACATGATTGACCATGTCGTCGGCACTGTCTATGCCAAAGACCTGCTCAGCGCCGCCGACCAGAACGCGCCGGTCTGCTCTCTTTGCCGGCCGGCCTTCTTCGTACCCGAGGTCAAGCACCTGCCACCGCTGCTCGACGAACTCCGCCGCAAAGGCTCGCACATCGCGGTCGTGGTTGATGAGTTCGGCCAGACATCGGGGTTGGTTACGCTTGAAGACCTGCTCGAAGCCGTGTTCGGCGAGATCGTTGATGAACACGACGTCGCCGAGGAACTGCCCTACTCCAAACTCGACGAACACAGCTACCTGGTTGACGGCGAGATTGACCTCGCCACGCTCAACCGGCTGTTCCGCCGCGCGTTCACCGGGCTCGGGCACGAACGCCTCTCCTCCTTCGTCCAGGACAAACTCGGCCGGCTCCCCATCGAGGGCGACACCATCACCCATCGCACCCTTGAAATCACGGTGAAAGAAACCGCCGGCCCCAAGCTCGAAAAGGTGCTGATACGGAAGAAAAAGTGAGGATGGTGGTCAAGCGGTCTAGTGGTCGAGTGGTCGAGTGCCGGAGCCGGCCCGCCTGCGTCCTGCACTTGCTCACTGGATCACTGGACCGCTGGACCACTACCGGCTGATGGAACTTCTGGTAGGCTTCTTCCTGATTCTCACGGCCGGCTTCTTCGCCGGCTCCGAGACTGCGGTCTACCGCTCCAACTGGATTCGCCTGACCAACTGGGCAAGCCACAACATCCCCGGCGCGAAATCGGCGCTTCAGCTTCTCGACCGCCGCGAGACCACGGTCGTCGTTACGCTGGTCGGCACCAATCTCTGCATCGTCTTCGCCACCGTGCTCTTCTCGCACTTCTTCGAGGCACGCTACGGGCCGGCGTACGCCACGGTCGCGGTCGTCCTCGTCATCGTCCTCACCATCATCCTCGGCGAGTATGTGCCGAAGGCAATTGCCCAGGCGTTTCCCGACCGCTGGCTCCGGCAGACCGTGCTGCCGCTGTCCATCAGCCGCGTCGTGTTCGCGCCCGTTGTCTTCGTCCTCTCCGGCATCGCCCGCCTCCTTGCCGGCCCGATGCTCCGCGCTCCGCGTTCATCGTTCGGCGACTCCTCGACGTTCACGCTCACCCGGCAGGATTTCCTCGCCGCCCTGCGGAAGCGCGACGCCGAGTCCGGCTCGGCCCGGCTTGTCACGAGCATGGTCTCCCGGCTCTTCCGCTTCTCGGGCATGAAAGTCTCGGAAGTCTGCATCCCGCTTTCGCAGGTCAAAGCCGTGCCCCACGACGCGGGCCTGAACGGCGTGCTCGCGGTCATCAACGAATACGGCTTCTCGCGCATCCCGGTCTATCAGGGCGACCTCGCCCACATCACCGGCGTCATCGTCGCCAAAGACCTGCTCGCGGCACCGGCCTGGCGCGTCCGCAAGATACCGCGCGTCAACGAGACCGACCGCGCCATGGAAGTCCTGCGACTGATGCAGCGCCGTGGCGAGCACCTCGCGGTCGTCGAGGACGCAAACCACGCGGTCACCGGCATCGTCTCGCTCGAAGACCTGCTTGAGGAACTGGTCGGAGAAATCCGGTCCGAAGGATAGCGGCGGGCAGAATGACTAATTCCCAATTCCTAATACCCAACGAATACCCAACGACGGAGAACTGCTCGACAACACGGCATTTCCGCATTTGGTCATTCGTTAGGAATTGGCAATTAGGAATTAGGAATTTCGATTCGGAGCATCATGCGCCGAATCGTTAGGTCCGAGGCCATCTGCCTCCGCGTCCAGGATTACCACGAGTCGTCCAAGCTTGTCACGTTCTTCACGCTCGAACATGGCAAAGTGAGCTGTCTCGCCAAAGGCGCGCGCCGGCTCAGGAGCAAATTCGGCGCGGCGCTCGACCTCTTCGCCCAGTCGCGTATCATCTACTACTCGCACGAAACCCGCACTCTCCTCACGCTCTCCGACGCCGAACTCGTTCGCTCCTTCTCCGGCCTTGCGACCGAGCCCGAACGCTTCCTTGCCGCCGAACAGATGTCCGAGTTCGTGCTGCGTGTGATTCAGCCCCAGGACCCCAGCCCCCAACTCTACCAACTCCTCCTCAACTACCTCACCACTCTGGAGAGTCTGCAGGACCCCGAAGCAGAGGAATCGAGGACTCAAGGAGTCAAGGGGTCCAGTGGCCGGCCCGGCACTCGAATCCTTGAATCCTCGACCCCTCGACCCCTCCCCGGAGCCCTTGTCTGCTCCTTCCTCCTCAAAGCCGCGAGCTTCCTTGGGTTTCGGCCCGAGCTCCGCCGCTGCCTCATCTGTCGCCGCCCCATCGAAAGCAAACGCCCGGCTTACTTCGACCCCGGCCGCGGTGGCGTCATCTGTCCCCGCTGCGCCGGCGACAAACCCTCAGGCGCGCGCCTCGATTCCGCCAGCCTCGACACCCTGAGCTTCCTTCTATACACCCCCGCCTCCGAAATCGCCTCGCTCAGTCCTCAATTCCTCTCTCCTCCCTCCTCTCTCCTCCCTCCTCTTGACCTTGTCCTCGGCTTCCTCGGCCACCACTTCGACCCGCTCGTGCTCAACTCCTTCCGCTGGCACGCCGGCCTCGAACGCAACATCTGACCGCGGTCCGCCATCCGCGAACCGGACGTGGATTGAACGCCAAGGTCGAAGGGGAAAGGGAAAAGGGGAAATGGCAAAGTGCGAAGGCGGAGAGGACTGACCGCAGATGACACGAAGTGTCACCCTGAGCGAAGCGAAGGGTCTTCTCTCCGGACCACTGCCACTGCAAACTGCAACCTGCAAACTGCCAACTCGGGTGCTGCAGAGCATCCCGCAAAGCTCGTCGGAAAGCTCACCGCGAAGCTCCTTCGAAAGCTTGTTCAAGAGCTTCTTTGAAAGCTCATTTCAAAGCATCGTTCAAAGCTCGGCCAAAAGCTCGTTGAAAAGCTTCTCGCAAAGCTCGGTTCAAAGCTCGGCCAAAACCTTCTTCGAAAGCTAACTCGAAAGCTGCTCAGGGGGCGACCCCTCAGAGCCTTACGTTGTCTGCCCGACAGGGCTTAACCGACTGACTGTACTGGCGTTAGGCCTGATTGTGGCCCATTGCGAAACCGGTGGCGATGAGACAGTGTCTCGCCCGCCCGCATCTCTGCCTTTTGCCCCTTGACCTTTGACTTGACTCCGCCTGTGCTCCGGCTATCCTCAAACCCTGATGGCAAACGCGCCCGACGGCAGGGAGGCAAGGAATGAGGACTGAGGAATGAGGACTGAAGAGTGAGGAGCGAAGTCGGCATTTCCTCCATCCTCCTTCCTCCATCTTCCGTCCTTCCTCCGACGACGACGTCGCCGCCGACATCCGCAAGGCGCTGAACGGCAAGTGAAGCGTTGACGGTATGACCGAAGCACTCCGGCCCAAGAGATACCGTCTCTATCTTGATGAGTCGGGCGACCACGCGTACGCGCTCCTGGACGACTCGACTCATCGCTACCTTGGCCTGCTCGGGGTCTGGTTCCGCGAGAAGGACGACTATGTTGCGTTCTCAGACGACCTGGAAGCGTTCAAGCGCGACCTCTTCGGCCCGCGCCCGGACGAGCCGGTGCTGCTGCACAGGACGGAAATCATCAATCGCAGAGGTCCGTTCGGCATCCTGGTTAACCCGGACAGGCAGCGCGAGTTTGACGACAAACTCCTCGCAGTGATAGCCCGGGCTCGATTCAGAATGGTCTGTGCCGTCATCAACAAGAAGGAACATCGGGACCGCTACATCACGCCCATGCACCCGTACCATTACTGTCTCCAGGCGGCGCTCGACCGATACTGCGGTTGGCTCAACTACAAGAACGCAGTCGGCGACGTCGTGGCCGAGACCCGAGGCAAGAAGGAAGACCGTCAGCTTCTGGGTGCGTACAAGACTGTGTACTCCGGTGGTACTCTGATGTTCCCACCTCCATTCCACGGGCGAGCGTTGACGACGACGGAGGTCAAAATCCGGCGCAAGGAGGACAATATCCCCGGGCTGCAACTGGCTGACACGCTGGCCCACCCCGTGAAGCAGGCGATGCTACGCGAGCGCGGAGTGATAGAGGATGAGCCGAGGGATGTCTTCGGGCCACGCGTCGTGAGCGCGGCGGAGCCGAAGTTCAACCGGGACGAGACAACTCGTAAGGTGTGGGGGTTACGGCAAGATATGGCTCTAGAAATGAAACGACCCCTCGCGGGGTCAGTTTCACGCCAGCCCTTACGGGCTGTCCACCTGCGGAGAACCGCATTAAATGATGGTATCACAAACGGCACACAAGTCAACACCCTCAGCGTACCCTAGAACCGACATAGAACTACCTGTCACCCCGAGCGAACGAAGTGAGTCGAGGGGTCTCTCAGGCGAGATTCCTCGACTCCGGCGAGGACGCCTCCGCTCGGAATGACTACACCCATCGGGTGAGAGTCGCCATCCTGTCCGGCTAGGCGTACTCGTACGCATTTGCGGCCCAATGTCGGATTCAGGG
>JAPLUO010000458.1 GCA_026397595.1 Caldifarciminota bacterium | reverse complement strand
TCCCGACCCGAGCCCGAGCATTGCGTCGCCGCGGGTGGCACTTGACGACGGTCTTCAGGACCCCGACGGCCTCAGGACAGAGGCGGCGGAGAGAAACAACGTCGCGAAAACGACGATCCTGCATGATTGTAGTACAGATTGAGTCCCGAATCGAACCCGAATCCTGCGTCGCCGCGGGCGGCATTTGCGGGCGGTTGCCAGAAACCTGGCGACCTCAGGACAGAGGCGGCGGAGAGAAACAACGTCGCGAAAATGACGATCCTGCACGCTTGTAGTACAGATGGTTCGGAGTCAGGCATGGGCCCCTGGAAACCGGCGCCGAGCCGCCCTGAACGAAGTGAGAGGGTCTCTCATCTGGGAACTGGTAACTCGGCGCCTCTGGCGCGCGGGCCTTCCACGAGATACTCCGCCAGGCCGGCATCACCAAAGAAGAACTGACTGACCTCCTCTAGCCGACGGCCCCAAGTCAGCAATCGGAATAGAACCGCCAAGTCCGCCAAGAGCCGCAAGGTCCGAACTCCCTCGCCTCTTGAGGGAGAGGGTTGGGGTGAGGGGGAAGCTGTCAGCCGTTGGCTGTAAGCTGTCGGCCGTCGCTGACGGTCGGCGGAGACGAGTATCAGGCGGGCAGTATGACCCCTGGCCCTCGCCGTCCGTCCTTGGCCTGGCTCACTCGACCACTTGACCACTGGGCCACATGACCACTTCTCGTTCCGCTTGACTTTGCATGGATTCAGATGCACAATGCCGTGTGGCAAGATGCACTGATTCGGCGTCAGGCTGCCGCCGCAGCGAGCGGCATTGGGATGGGGGCAATACTCCTACAACGTCATTAGGTTGTTATTGCTTGACAACAAGCTATTCGGGTTGTGAGCTGCGACGAACGCCAGTACGATGAGGATTCTATACGTGCCCAACGTTGCATACTCGTTGCCTGTCGGCCTCCTGTTCAAGGCGCTGCTGATACTCATCCCATGAACTCAGCGAGCCGTAAACGCAAGTCCGGGGTTCTCTTCGGTGATTGGTGAGCGTGATCGAGGTCGTGCCCGCCGAAATGCGGTCAGCGTCCCCGGAGTGCCGGTTCCGTTCACTCGACCACTTGACCACTGGGCCACATGACCACTTCTCGTTCCGCTTGACTTTGCATGGATTCGGATGCACAATGCCGTGTGGCAAGATGCTCCGATTCGCCGTCCGGCTGCCGCTGGCGTGCACCCGCCCCGCGCAGTATCCGATGACGAGGCTGCCGAGTTCCTGCTTCATTGACATCGGGGCCGCGGCGGCTACCTTCCTTCTGACAAGTCCATGACTACCCAGGTGAGAGTCTTCTACGACCGCGCCGGCAATACGCTGACAGTCTGGTTCGGCGATGGCCAGGATGAGCACGTGTGCGAGGAAACCGGCGACGAGGTTGTTCTGATGAAAGACCGGGCCGGTCGGGTCATCGGCTTCGAGAAACTCAACTTCGTGGTGCCGACCACAGAACACCTGCGCGTCGCCTTCGAGGCGGTGGGCGCGTGACCCGCGCCCGCGCTTGACTCCGGCCGGATTCGGATGCACAATGCCGTGTGGCAAGCTGCTCCGATTTGCCGTCCCGTGCGCCAGCCTGCGCCCAGTACGACAGGCCGTTCAGCCGACACGGTTGACATCACTCAGAAATATGGGAGTGTCCCGACTTCCGACCTTGACTTTGTCTGCCCGAAGGCTACATTGACTACAAGATGATACCCAAAGTCAGACACGTACTTGCCGAACTCCATGCGAGGCTAAGGGAGTTGTACGGCGAACGGTTGGTCCGGCTCGTGCTCTTCGGCTCGCAGGCCCGCGGCGACGCCCGGCTGGATTCGGACATAGACGTGATGATCGTACTCAGAGGTGAAGTGGACATTGAGACGGAACGGCGTCGCGTGCTGCCAATCACTGCCGAGCTGTCGTTGGAGAACAACGTCGTGATCCTCTGCGTCTACGTGTCGGAGCGCCGTTTCGACCAGGAACAGAGCCCGCTTCTCCGCAATGCTCGGGCGGAGGGCGTCGCGGTATGAATGAACAGCAGAAGGCATTTCTGGCAAAGGCTCGGGAGAGCCTGGACGTGGCCCGCCACATTGACGCCCGAGGTAGCCATGGCTTTGCGGCACCAACTGCCCATTTACAGCTTTCGATTTCTCCGGTGCGACAGGCCCGGCCTTGACGGACGCGATTTAAATGGTCCCCGATAATCCCAAGAAGTGCTGGGAGTGCAAACAAGCCGTCCCTGCAGATGCCCAGTATTGTTACCAGTGTGGGGCACGGCTTCCGCATCTGCAATGCCCCGGGTGCGGGAAGAACGTAGAGAAGGGCGACGTATTCTGCGTGGCCTGCGGCACGCGTCTTGTGGAACCGCAACCAGAGCACGAATCTGGTTCTCTTTCTCAGCCAACAACGAGCTGGGCTGAAACAGCGACTGCTCGGCCCCCGGGGCGTGGTCATGAGTCACGCGCAATTCGACACAGAGGTGCGGGACCATACCCACTATTGGTTGTCGGCTTCCTCGCGGCCCTGTACCTGACGTTCGGTTGGTCGCAATATCCACCGGCCACCAGCTCCGGCGGGCTGCTGAGCATTTACGGTCGCTACTGGATGGACAAGTACAACGTTGGACGCCTGCAGTACGCAGCCCTCTGGCCAATGTATCTGGCTCGCCAAAGTGAGGACATGGAGGATTTCAAGAGCACATCGCAGGGTAGCATGGGAGCGACCCCAGCGGGAGTCCGGCATCGCACAAGCCCGAATGAGAGACAGCACTCCTCATCCCAACCTCCATCAAGCGGGAGTTCCGGTCCGACTGGCGGTTCGCAGGTCCCTCCACGTTATGAGGAAGTGCCATGCCCGGATTGCGGAGGGTCTGGTCGGGTGAACTGCGTATACTGCGGCGGAACCCACCACCTGGCGATAGGCTACAAGTGCACCGGAGGTTGTCCAATTCTCCGGCCGATGGACTACGGTGCTTGTCCTACTTGCGGAAAGCCGATGTACAGGGAAATCGTGATGTGCCCGCACTGCGACATGAATGGAAGGTCCGAGTGTGACAAATGCAAAGGGACGGGTCGCGTAGTCAAGGATAACTACTAGACGCTGCTATGCTTCGAGAACTAGACTTCGTGGAACCCGCTTCGAATTCATGGGGCACCTGGGTGTTCTGTCCGAGCTTCGGTAAGTCGCCCCCGGCCGCCTCCGGCAGCTACTGTGGGAACAGACCTCGACGTGTGCCAAGCTCACCGAGCGGAGTCGCGCCAGCCATACTTGGAGGATAGCGGATGCGTGCGCGACCATCGCCGGCCACGTCCGACGCGGGCAAGACGGCCTCGTTTGCGAGGAGAGGTCGCTGGTGCTCAGTTAGTAGCACGGCAGTGGTAAGGTGAAGCACGGGAACGGAATGAAGATCGAATCCACGAGCATTCAGAAGGAAGTCAGTTATGGATGAAACGCTTTCGCCGCAGAAGAGATGCAGGAAGTGCCAGCAGGTCTTGTCCAGCGAGGCACGTTTTTGCTGGAAGTGCGGAACGCCGTTTACGCGTGTCCAGTGTCCCAAGTGCGGTGCGGATGTCGAGGAGAACGACGTATTCTGCACGGTCTGTGGCGCGAGTCGAGGTGACTCGCAGCCGAGAGTCGAGTCAACCACAACCCCCACCCGCCTCAGTCTGAGCCGAACGGCCACGCCTTTGTCATCGGTCCCTGCGGCCATTCAGTTCGCCAAGTGGGTGCTGTTCGGGATGGGCGCGGCTCAGATCGTCCTGCTGCCAGCGACGATTTCCGCGGCTCGCCATATTGCGTCGCTACCCTATGGCGCACAGGGATTTGTTACCGCAGTCGCAGTCATGACGGCGCTCATGATGCTGGCCTTGTACGTGTTCCTTGGGCAATCTCTGGGCAGGGGACGCAACTGGGCCCGCATTCTGGTGCTCATCCTCTTCGTCGTCAACATCGCTTGGACAACGATTGAAGCCTTAACGACGGGCATGGCCGGAGCCGGCCGGGTTCTTCTTGCCTGGCGGTTTGTACACTTCGGCCTCGCCTCGGCCGTCTTGTCTGCGCTTGCTCAGCGCAGCGTCAGGGACTGGTTCACAGATATGAAGAAGCTCGGTTAGGTCTATGTACTGCGCGAAGTGCGGTAAGTCCGTGCAGGGCGGGGCCGCATTCTGCGGTTACTGCGGGAGCAAGCTACGACAGGCTCCCAGCACGTCGATTGAAACCGCGCCAGCGCCACCAACCCCAGGACCGGACCTGACGTCCCGGGAATCGCGGTGGCCACCGCTCGAGCGGAAGCCGGAGCCCGAGCCCGTCCCTCCCGGGCAGCCGAAACACATAGGAGCTTGGCGGAAAGTGCTAGGAACCGTCCTGCTGACATTGACCGGCATCATGGTCACATACTCAATGCTCTGGCTGTTGTGCCTTCCCCTGCCGCTCGAACCAGGCATGGGCCGCACTTCCGTCGGGGAAAGGGTCGCCGCGAACGCGCCTTACCTTGTCGTCCCGTCCATTCTTGCAGTAGTTTTCGGTTTCATTGGCTCACGTCTCTGGCGACGTTGGAGACCGCCCTTTTCCTGGGGTTGTGTCACCATGGGGATACTGTTTGGCGTCGTCGGGTTCCTGAGATGGGATCGGGATACGGGCTATGCGTTCGGCGGCGCTTGGATGGTTCCCGTAGGTCTCTTGGGAATCTCCATTGGCGTCGCCCTCATCATCTGGCAGTGGCGTCGGGACCACGGCAAGCGGCCTGGTTGGGTGGTGTTCCTGGCGATTCTGTTGGGCATCGGCATCGCCGCGGGTGTTGCTGTCGCCGCTAGACTGAAGCACGGGTTGCCCGCTCCGGCCGGCACGAAGGCGCTGGGTAAGAATGCGCAGGGGTACGAGGAGTACCTCTGGCTCAAGGACAGCTCGGTGATGGTCAAGATACCGGCGGGCACATTCACAATGGGTTCACTCAAAGGCCAACCGGACGAGATGCCGATGCATTTGGTGTATCTGGATGAGTATTACATGGACAAGTACGAGGTGACCAACCGGCAGTACAAGCGGTTCTGCGATGTGACGGGCAAGAGTTACCCTGATGACCCCGGGTTTGACCACGGGTTCGACACGATGTCAAACTACTTCACGTCCTACCATTCCTACCCGGTCGTGAACGTCTCGTGGGAGGATGCCAAAGCGTACTGTGACTGGGCCGGCAAACGGTTGCCGACCGAAGCCGAGTGGGAAAAGGCAGCGAGAGGCACGGATGCGCGGGAGTATCCGTGGGGCAACTCCTGGAAGGACGCGGGTGATCGGTATCGGGCGAACTACGAACCCGGCGGCTACAGTGAGGACGGCTATTCCAGAACTTCCCCGGTCGGGTCGTTTCAATCCGGCGCTTCGCCCTATGGCTGTATGGATATGGCAGGCAATGTGTGGGAGTGGTGCAATGACTGGTACGGTGGCGACTACTACGGTAGGAGCCCGAGCAGTAACCCGCGTGGGCTGTCTTCCGGCTCGTTCCGCGTTCTTCGCGGCGGGTCGTGGGACGGCGACGGTACGTTCCTGCGCTGTGCCGGTCGGGCAGGGATCGCCCTGTCGGACCGAAGCGACCAGTTCGGGTTCCGTTGTGCCGTTACTTCGCCTGACGCCGTTGCGCGTCAGCAGGCCGCGCCTGCTGCGAGCGAGAGCGAGGGACAGCGACCACGCGCGGCCACGGAACCTGGCGCAGTGCGCAGCGACGTTCACCCGCCGCTTGATCCTGATGACCTCCGCAATCCCAACGTGAAGAAGGACATGACGGTGGAAACAACCAAGGGAGTGCTGGAATTCGAGGTCCACGATGACGATGGGTACTATCTCACGGGCAATGGGCGTTTGGCCATCGTGGCCTTTCTGGAGAACGTGCAGGCTGGGAGGTTTGACGGCCGCCCTCTTTTCAAGGGCCGGCGCGAACTGCGGGCGGCATTTTACGGTAACGGAAATGAAACTATGTTCTCCACGACCGCAATCGCAGGGTTCTTCTGTGATCCGGGGGATGTTGCTCCCGCCTGCATCTATCGTGGTGGGGAGACACTGGAGCTCTACGCGGACGGGTTCTTCTTGCCTACGGCGTCCGTGCAGTATGGCTGCCCGGAAATGGCGGCGTCCAATGAGGCAACGCGAGCCAGGAATTCCTGGATCATCGGCAGACTGGCAACGAGTGACACGGTCAGATCCGTCTACCTCACCTTGGCAAGCCCCGGAATCTCGGAACAGACGCAGCCGCTCGGCGCGGATGATGGATCACGTCGCGACAGCGGGGGCCTGTTGCCACATGCCGAAACTCACGGGAACCCCGGCGGCGAGCAGCGTGGATCGAAGTACAGGGAAACACGGAGATACCAGATCGGCGCCTGGGGCGAGGCAGGCGACCTGGAAGTCTGTGTCTCCCCCGAGATTATCCTCGACTCGTTGGTCTACCAGAACCGCTCGCCTGACTACTACCTGATAGCGCGGAGCATGACGCTGAGGAACTGGGGACAGTCCAGGCTCAACCTAGAGGAGCTTAGAACAGGTCCCTGCCATCTGTGCCTCGCATCTGGGCAGGTCCCGAATACTCCGCCGCAGCCTGAGTTCTTCCGACACGGTATAATGGAGATGCTCGCCAGACACGGAATCGGCATGAAGGGCATTGACCCCGGGCGAAACGCTGTGCTGGCCACGGGGAGCTCTGTCCAACTTGCGGTCGTGTACTCGCTCGGCGGCAGCGCAGTAAGGGATGAGGAGGTTGACTTCAAGTTCCCGGCGATCGAGGTTCTGCCGGACGGCGATGCAGCGGACTGCGGCGGGACCACCTACTTTATTGGCGGTCGGGTAACGCAATGAGAAACGGCTGCTCGTAATTCGGGGGACACAGAGCTTGTCTAAAAACTAGCCAGGGGCACCTGCGCACTACCTTATGCTGTGTCCGGTGTGCCCGTTGCACCCAACCAGTTGTGGTTCGTGAAGGCCGGATGCGAGTTTCTGGACAAGCTCCACAATAAGAGATTCACGAGGGCCGGAACGCGCGTCAAGTCTGCGGTCGGGCGAATGACGGCTGGGGGGGAAGAGGGACACTTCCCCAATTTCTGGTCGGAAGCGTGTCAATAGCCATGGGCAGTCGTCCCTTGGCAGTCTCGGTTGAACCTCTTCTGACAATCCGGCCGGTGCACGTGAGAGATTCCTCCGCGCGGTGCTGCGCCCCTTGGTTGGAAAGACAGCGCGGGCACTACGGCTTGGGCTCGTTGATGCTGAAGTTCTCGAATCGAATCGCGGCGAGGACGTCGGGGCGGAGGGCTGACGGCTGGCGGCTTGCGGCTGACGGCAGACCGGTTGACGATTGTCGACTTCCGATTGCGGGGGTCAGGATGCGGGCAAGGGGTGAATTCGCGGCGGGGAGTGCTATGCCGAGCCGGTTGATTCACCGAGCATGCGCTCGGCAAGATGGATGAACTCGCGTGCGCGGACGATATGCTTCGCAGCTTCTTCGGTGGACCGTGGCGATTCGGCATCGTAGTCGCCGAGAAGGCGGCTGTCCTGCGCCTGAATGAGATGGCGGTGCAGTTCAGGGGGGACCCGCCCGATCTTGGCAAAGTGCTGGCCGAAGCTGGACACGACCGCCGCGTGACTTGAGAACTTGAGCCCTTCCGCGTCGAGCAGTGCCTCTGCGCAGTAGAACATGGCGTAGTAGGCGCGGGACACGGCGATGTCATACAGGAACTCGCGGGCCATGATTTCGGCACCCCGCAGGCTGTCTTTGGCCTTGGCCAGTAGCGCCGCCTGATGTTCGGTCATACGCTCACCCCTTCGGCTCGAACGTTGAGCAGCAGCGGGCCGGCTCCCCGGTTGTAGCGTTCTTCGGGTACGTAGATGCTGGAGATGGCGACGTCGTGTTCAAGGGACACGTCTGCAGTCACGTGGCTGCCTCGCTCGATTTCCTCGAACGGATTGACTTCGCCCTTGAGCACGACCATTACGTCGATGTCGGAGTCCGCATCAGCATCCCCGCGTGCCTGGGACCCGAACAGAACCAACTTCACCAGTCGGTCTGCGTAAAGCGCTTCGAACCGGCTCCGCAGCTCGGTGAGAATGGTCTTCACTTTCGGGCTCATCGCATACCTAATCTAGTCGCGTCCGTGCAGAAGTCAAGGCTCGGGCGTCGGAGGACGACACGAGAAGGAACGACTGGAAATCGGTAGTCTCGGGATCGGCAGCTCTCCGCGCGTCGCGGTCGTGCGGTACGCCGCGGCTGCCGTGCACGCAGCGGCGTGACCGGTTCCGTGAGGCAGCAGTACGAGAGGGGCGGCGGCTGGCGGCTTACGGTTGACGGCCGAGCGGGTTCGAGTCCTGAGTCAATCCGAGACATAGCCCGGTCTGTGTGAGAGCCCGGGCACTGCGGTTTGGGTTCGTCGATACTGAAGCTCGCGAAGCGGTTCAGCCCTCTGCGCAAGGCCTGCATCTGCCATCAGGCCGAGAATTGACCCGAGCCTGAGAAGGCAGACGCTTCCTGGGGTCAGGAAGCAGGTTCGAGAAGCTCAGTCCGGTTGCCATTACCCACTCAGACGTTTGTGACAGACAGAGGAACCGTAATCACCTAAGTGTCTTAATCTTATTGTGTTGCGCAGCCCGGTGCGCGGCCGGGGATTCGCACCACGATTCCGCAGGTCATCCACAAGGTCGTCTGGGGGGTCGTCCCCGGGACCGTCTAGGGGACGGTCCCCCTGGTCGTTCCGGAGGTCATCCCTGAGACGAACTCCGAGGTCGTCTATTGGGTCGTCTACAAGGCTGTCTCGTGGTTCGTCCTTTGGGTAATCCCTTGAATCGTCTAAGGATAGGTCTCCGGGGTCGTCGTAAGGGTCGTCTGCACGGTCGTCTTGTCGGTCGTCCCTGTGGTCGTCTGCTGAATCGTCTCCAAGGTCGTCTTCGGAATCATCCTGATGACGACCTCTGGGACGACCTTGTGGGCAATCCTTAGGACGAACTCTGGGATCATCATGCTAATCCCGGGTCGCGTTATGTGTCGCGTGCCGGGCAGTGGGCTGTGCGGCGGGCTCACGATGGTTCTTTGAGGTGGCTCGGTCGCGGCTGGTTGGCGCCGCATTCTCGTTGTTGCGAGCCTGGATTGTCGGGCGGCTCTTTGGAAGGGACCAAGAGGACGTATGGGACAGATGGGACGAGTAGGTGTCTGCTCAGCTAACTCGGCGATTCGTCGGCGATGGTCTTGGACATGCCCAAGGCCGGGGTTTGTGTCTGCTGTCGGCTTTGTTCCCTGTCCGGTTGCAGGTCAGGCCTCGGCGCGGGTCGTGGGCCGTGCCGCGCGGACAGGCGTGTCGTCGGCAAAGAAGCGGTCGAGGTCGGCGACTTTGGTGGTGACGCGGACGCCTGCGGAGGTCAGTTTGACAAATGACCCAGGGAGTCCTACAATTGCGTCTGTGGTAAGACAGTTCTGGAGTGAAAGTCAGACCATCGCTGTTGGCAGTTTGTGCAGTTCTTTTCGGCGCGGCGGGGGCTCCAGACGACCGGCGCGGGATGCCGGTCATTCGAGGGGGGGGCAGCATGATACATGGTCCGACGGAGGGCATGACGGAGCAAGGCAGTTCTGTGACGCGAACGCAGCGACCGGCCAGATTCGGATGGAGCCCTTGGGTCGTGGGCATCGCACTGCTGTGCGCGGCAGCGCCGGCGGTCATCGTCGAAGATGACTATGAGACCGGGTCAGGTCCGTACTTCTTTCGGATTGCCCTGATTGCGGATCCACACAACAAGTACGACAACCTGCGAGCAGCCCGAGATACCATCAACAGCTTGGCGAGCAATCCCAGCTATAACATGGAAATGGTCATTGTCCTGGGTGACCTGAGCAGCGCGGCCACGTACGAACTTGATTCGGCCAAGAGCATCCTGGACGGCCTCGCAGTGCCATACGTGCCGCTGACCGGGAACCATGACATAGTTCCCTGGGATGCGCCAGCAAGAGATGAGGATAGTCTCTTCACCACGAGGTGTTTCGACAGAACGTTCGGTTCGGTGTACGATGCAATGGCAGACAGTATGTACCCGGAGGTTCGGGATTTCCGACGCTACGAGGAGCATCCGTGGAACTTCCAGATAGTCTGGCCTGGTGACACCCACGCATACGACATCTGGCAGAACTTCTCTTTCCGGGCGGGACCAGAGTTGAGTCCCTACCGCTTCGTGTGCCTGGATTTCAACCAAAGGAAGAGTACGGGCCAGGGCGCGTGGCCCGGAGCGGACCTGCAGTACTTGCCATTCGACAACAGGACTTCGTCAATCAGGGCACGCGGCGGTACTCAACCCCCTAAGTGCGTCGTGTTCGTGGACGACTCCTTGAGGGGTGACTCTCTGCCAATCAGCTTCGACACATCCGACTTGGGCACTTTTGGCAATAGAATCAGCTCTGTATGGGTCAACGAAGGGGTCACGGTAGATCTGTACGACGCCGCCAACTTCGCGGGGGACACCTGGTTGCGGTTGACAGCAACCGATTCCGACCTGGACATAAACGGTTCGGCTCAGTGGTGGCGTGATTACGTGAAAGCGTACTACGACTCGGTTGTCAACGATACAATCAGGGAAAACGTGATCTTCTTTGCGCATAATCCCCTGATGGCTGTTGATCCCTTCGGAATTGGCAATTTCGACCCAGACGAGGTAAACGCAATCGCGTCATTCCTGGCGCCCTACGCTTGTGACGTCGGTGGCTGGTATGCCGGACACCTCAACGATTCAGCTCCGCTGATACGTGTGCCCGGCCACGGCCGGGTACGCAACCCCGTCGATGGCAGCAAGGTATGCGACTGGTACATGCCGCCCGCGTCCGAGTTCTATGGTGGTTGGGTGAAGATACTCACGCTCCACTACGGCCGGGAGCCGCTGGTCGACGTGGACCATAGCGGCATGATTGATGATACCGTCGACGTCACACATGAAGACACGATTCCAGTCATCGTTACCACTCTGCGGCTGGGTTTGCTGACCGCGCGCATCCAGAAAGGAAGTCTTCCCATCTGCACTTTGGTCGAGTCCCTTCCGAGGGGCCCGGGTCGGGAAACCGACACACTCGCGTGGGACGGCAGGGATAGCTCCGGTGCGCGGGTGGTCCCGGGCGACGACTTCACGGTGCGGTACTACGACGAAGAAGGCTTCTTCACGGGGCTGTCGCCCTTCACGGTCATGGACACGAGCCAGTCGGCTTGCGCAGAACCGCGCGACACGCGCGATATGTTCCACGAGCCACGGGGCGTCAGCATCACGCCGAATCCGTTCAGCCGGAGTGTGGCAGTTGTCTGGAACTCGCCCGCGAGAAGCGGAGACGCTGCGCGGGTGTATGCGCAGGACGGAGGGCTCGTCAGGCAAGCTCAGATTCCGGCGGGCGAAGCCCGTTGGGTCTGGGACGGCAAGGACAGCCGGGGCGGGCTTGTGCCTCCGGGCGTGTATGTCTTGGTCGCACCGGGCGGAGTCCGTGCGAAGGCCGTCAAGTTGAGGTGAGGAGCACAGTGCCTGTCCGCGTTCACGCGGGAAGAGATTGAGCCGGCCAACGGGAGCGAGTAGAGTCAGTCGGAAGGTTGAGCGGACGTAACAGGCCGTTCGGCCTCATTCCCAGCAGGCGTTCTACGACACTTTCCAGCGAACTCTGAAACGAGCTTTCTAGCGAGCTTTCAAAGAAGCTTCGAAAGCTCCTTTGCATCGGTTTCTCGCGACCTTGTTGGTAGGTCAGGTGCGAAGAAGCGGCCGATGTCGGCGATCTTGGTCGTGACGCGGACGCCTTTGGGCAGGGACTTCAGGAAGGAATGACTGTAGTTGCCGGCGAGGATTCGCTTGTCGAGGACACAGACCACGCCGCGGTCGGTCGCGGTGCGGATGAGCCTTCCGAAGCCCTGCCGGAATCTCAGCACCGCCGTGGGGAGTTGATACGCGGTGAACGGGCTGATGCCTTCGGCGCGGAGTTTCTCGGCAATCGCGGTGAGGCGCGGGTCATCGGGGACCTCGAAGGGGAGCCGGCAGATGATGAGGCAGGAGAGGGCTTCGCCGGGGACGTCAATGCCCTGCCAGAAGGACTGGGTGGCGAAGAGGACCGAGTGGGTGTCCTGACGGAAGTCTTCGAGCAGCTTGGCGGGCGAGGTGTCGCCCTGCAGAAGGTACGTGTACTCGGTTGCAGGCATGAGTGCGAAGACGGCGTTCATTGAGTCGTAGCTGGTGAAGAGCACGAGGGCGCGGCCCATGCTGGCTTTGATGATGGCGGCAATGACGTCGGTCGCGGCGCGGTTGAAGTCGCCCGCCTGGGTTGGCGGCGGGAGGTAGTCGGCGACAAAGAGCAGGCTTTGGTTCTCGTAGTCGAACGGCGAGTCGAGGGACTGAGTTTCGAAGTCGTCGAGCCCGAGCCGGCCGGACAGGAAGCTGAAGCTGCCGGCGACGGTCAGGGTCGCGGACGTAAGAATCGTGCTCAGGTAATGGTCGTAGACCGCGGCCCGGAGCATCGGCGCGACGTCGAGCGGGGCGGCGAGCAGAGAGAGGCGGCCCTGTGAGCTGCGCTCGGCCCAGTGGACCGCACCGTCGGGTTCCGCCACGGTGAAGCCTTCGAGCGCGAGCGCGGCCTGGCTCAGTCTCCGCGCCACGCCGGTCATTTCGGCGTGGAGTATCTCGTCGTCGAGTTCGGGCGCGATTTCATCAATGGCTTTGGCAAGGCGGCTGATGGCCGCGGCCGAGGTGCTGGAGTCGAGGGGGGTACGGAACCGCGAGCGGAGCGCGTCCGGCGCGAGCAGGGGGTCGACCGTACGGAAGAACCGGTCGATTTCGAGCCGGGCGGACGAGGCTTCGGTCTGAATCGAGCGGCGCGCGGTGGAGCGGGGGCCGAGCGCCTGCACGAGTCCGCCGCCGTGGGAGGAGGCGAGCC
>JAPLUO010000272.1 GCA_026397595.1 Caldifarciminota bacterium | reverse complement strand
GGTTTTGGCTGAGCTTTGAAACGAGCTTTGCGACGAGCTTTGAACCAAGCTTTGAAACAAGCTGTTTCGCGAGCCTTTCCGCGAGCTTTGAACCGAGCTTTGCGATGAGCTTTGAAGCGAGCCTTTCGCCGAGCTTTGAAACGTACTTTGAAATGAGCTTTCAAATGAGCTCTTGAAGGAGCTTTCTAAGGAGCTTTCCGGCGAGGTCCGTGACGAGCTTTGGAGCGTGCTGTGTACGAAGCTCGCGCCGACGGTGGCCGGTCACAAGCTGAAAGCCCCCGGCGGGTTGAGCCGGGGGCTTTCGTATCGTTGCGGACTACTGTTGCTTGGGCTCAGTCGGCTGGGTCTCTTCGGGCAGGGGCTCGACCACGAAGTCGGCTTCCTTCATCAGGATTTCTATCTTCGACCTGGCCCGCAGGTCCTTGAGCATCTGGTCGTACATCTGCTTTTCCATTGCCCGGCGCAGCTTGTTGTCAATCTTCGATTCGACCTCGCTGAACGGGCGCGTAACAGCGTCCTTCTTTTCCTCGAGCGTCACGAAGACATAGTTCGAGTCGTTGATTTTGATGACGGGCGAGATGCCGCCTTTGGACAGGTCGAACGCAGCTTTGACCAGCTTCTCGTCGTGCGCTTTGTCGTCCTGGGTCAGCCAGTAGAGGTCGCCGCCGGACCAGCGGCTGGACGAGTTGGAGAAGCGCTTGGCGATATCCGCGAAGGTCGCTTTCTGCGCGGTGTCTTTCTTGGTCGGCCTGACGGCCAGCACGACGTCCCCGAGTCTGATCTGTTTGGATACGACGTCGCCCAGCTCGAACAGGCCGGTGACGAAATCGGCGGGAAGGGGCTTCTCCAGCCTGACGTAGATGCCGAGCTTAGCCGAATCCGCCGCTGCCGCGGCTGCGGACTCGGGCCGGGCCGGCCTGCCCAGCAGCGAGTCAAGCTGAGAGAGCCGCTCCACCGGGACCAGTTCCGGTTCGTACAGTCTGCCCTGCTTCGAGAGGTCGTTGAACCCGAAGCCGTAGCCACTGTCTCTGGCATACGGCCCCGTCAGTTCCGCGGAGGCCGAGAGGTCAGCCAGGTTCTTGGTGAGAGCTGTGACCATCGGTCTGCCCGGCAGCCGGGCCGGCGCGTCGGCCAGCGCGAATTCACTGAGGAGCGAATCGGTCTTGACGGTCTGGGACACGAACTTGGCGTGAAAAATCGGTCTCAAACCCGGTATCAGCAAGGCAAGGCCATTCATCATGGCCGGCAGCCTGCCGGCAGCCGCCCAGTTCCGGAGTTCCTCGGCCCGGGCCCGGTTCGTCGCGGTAATCTCGCGGGCGTGGACCTTGGCCGGTTCTTTGTAGTCCGCGATTGTCGCCTTGTAGTCAGCCATGAGCTGGGCGGAGTCGAGCACGACCTTGTCCGTGGTCATCGTCCGCTTGTACGTGTCAATCAGCAGGCTGGCCGAACGGGTGAGTACCTGGTCGACTACCTTGTTGACGAGCCAGAGCTTCTCGGTCTCGGCCTCTTTCAGCAGCAGCTTTTCGAGGATGAGGTTGTCGAGGATGCGGTTCTTGCCTTCGGGCGTGTCGAACTGGGAGCGGTAGAACGGCGGAATCGCGTTGAGCCGCGAATCGAGCGCGGCCTTGTCAATGACGATGCCGTTCACCACGGCGAGGGTATCTTTGCCCTGCGCGATAGCGGTCGTGTCGGACGTGATCGTCGCCCGTTTCTTCAGGTCGGCGATCGCTTCGTCGTAGATCCTGGTCGTGTTCTGCTGTTTCGTGTCCGCGGACAATTGGTTGCGGACGTCGGCGAAGGTGCGGACCACTTTCGGCTTCTTCTCGGTAACCTTGAGGATGACAAAGCCGTCCTTGGTCGAAATCGGCTGGCTGATGTCGCCGACCTTGAGCTTGAATGCGGCCTGCTCAATCGGCAGGGGCTGGGAACCGCGGGCGAACAGACCCAAATCCCCGCCCTTTTCCTTGTCCGGGGCCGTCGAGATCTGTTTCGCGATGCTGTCCCAGACCGCGGTCGTATCAGAGGTCAGGACCTTGCGGATTGAGTCGGCCTCGGCCTTGGTCGCGACCTGTATCTGGAACGCGTGGACCTTTTCCGGCGTGGTGTACTTGGTGGCGAGTTCCTTCTTGTACGAGGCCTTCAGTTCCTTCTCGGTCGGCTCGCTCTTGGCGTTGATTGTGCGTTCGTACCATTCCTGGAACATCGCCCGGTTGCGCGCCTCGGCGAGGCCGGACATGAAGGCCGAGTCGTGCGTGACCCCGGTCGTGAGCGCGGCCGAATAGAGCAGCCGGTTGTCAATCATGGTGTCGAGCAGTTCCTGCTTCTTCGCGTACTGCTCGTAGGCGGCCGGGTTGCGGCTGATGCGGTCGTCGAGTTCGATGCGGGTCAGCGGGTAGGAGTCGACGAGGGCGACCCGGTCCTGGTAGTTCTTGCGGAAGCAACGTTCGATGGAGGAAGTCGCCGATTTCAAGCCGGACGACGAACCGGTCCGCCGGAGTCTTGGCTTCGGCGTCGAGCCGTTGCAGCATGGCGTATGCCTGGTCCATGTCTTTCGTCACATAGAACCGGTACACGGAATCGAGCGCCGAGCTGAACGGTGCGGCGCTCGCGCCTGCCGCTGCAACCAGGCAGAGCAGTACGAGAGTCAGGGCTTTATTCACGCAGAGCCTCCTTGGAACTTAGCAGACGTTTACCTAGTATTTCGACGCACGACCCGTGATTCCGTTACCGGACAACCTGCAGGGCAATCATCATAACCGCCCCGGAGAGCAGCGGAACTACGACGTTATCGTTTACTTCTATCGGCAACACCTCGACTACCGAGGCGGAAACCGCACCAAGAATACCGATTCCGATGGGAAGGTCAAGGCCCGGCAGGATTGACACGACCCAGGCCACGCCTAGACAGACGAGCAGGCCGGAGAGGGTTCCCTCGAGCGTCTTGCGGAAGATCTTCACCCGGCCGACCGAGAGCCCGACGATGGCCGCGGCGGTATCGCCAAGGGCGAGAAACGAGATGGCGGCGATGAACACGCCGCTGACCCGGCCCGAGGGGCCGGCGCCGAATATCAGCAGGCAGGTCAGGGACGCGAGCATCAGGTACGAGCCGCCGGTCAGCGACGAGAATTCCTTGCGGCGAAGCAGGGACCCGAAAAGGACGATGAAGATGCCCTTGATCGAGGTGATGCGCAGGCGCAGGAAGTCGACGAGCAGGAAGATGACCGTGGCGCCGGCCATTATCAGTACTGCCGGCCGCCAGGGAATCAGGTAGGCCAAGGCCGGGATTATGAGCGCCGCAAGGTGGGGAAGCTTGCGGCTGACTTCGGACCCTAGAATTCGATTCCCCCGGAAATCTGTTGCGGGCTGCCGAGGTCCCGCGAATCCGGGGCGAGGCCCGAGGCGTAGCCGTAGTCTACGTGGAATCGCTTGATACGCAGTCCCAGGCCGAACGTGAAGTTGCTACGGTACACGCCCAGCCGGCCAAAGAGCACGTTCCGGAACCCGTACTCGATTCCGTAGTTCGTCGTGAAATCCAGCCCCTCCATGTTCGCCTCGGCTTCGAGCGCAAGGGTCAGGCGGTCGCGTGAGATAGGGAAGGACTTGGCCAGGCCCAGGGCCCCGCGCGGCATTACCAGTTCCCGCCTGCCGGTGTCCCAGAACAGGGGAGACGTGCTGGCGTTGCGGACGCGCAGTCCGATGTCGAGGTTGGTCATCGGCGTAAGCGTCGCGCCGAGGTCAACGCCCATTCCGAATGCGGAGCCGACCCCGAGGTCCTGGTAGATGAGCTTGACGTTGCCGCCGAGGCTTGCATACGTCGTAAGGGTGCGCGCGTAGTTCACGTAGCCGACGACGTCGGTCGCGCTGACGTAACGCAGTACGTAAGGCCTGTTGTCCGGACCCGACTCCTTGGTCGTGTCAGGCACGGCGGTGAGCGGGATGTTGGGCACGCCGTTCTGAAGCACGGCGAACCCGAAGGATTGGAGCGGGGAGTGGAACGATATGCCGAGGTAATTGTGCTTCACCAGGCCGGAGAAATCCTCGGAATGAAGGAACAGGACCGAAGTCCGGGCGAAGCCTGACGGGCGCGAGGGGTTGTAGTAGATTGCGCTGGGGTCCGAGGCAGCGGCGACGACCGCTCCGCCCATGCCGATGGCGCGCGCGGACGTGCCCAGTTCCTCGAAGTCACCCGCGTACTTGGTTGCGAAAGCCGTCGTGGCAAGGGCCGCGAGCAGTACGATTGCCCCCAGTCGTCCGACACTCAGCCTGCGGAATTCGTAATTCGTCATTCTCCTATTCCATTCTTCGTTCTACTATCATCAGCGCTACACGCGCCGCACGGTGCCGGTCAGTTCCTTTTTCAAGATGCGCATCGGCCGGCTGTAAGTCGGGCGCGCGGTTACGGTTACGCGGTACTCGCCCTTGGCCACCAACCGCTCCGCGTTGTCGCGGCCGTCCCAGACAATAAGGACTTCGCCCGGGTGCTGCAGGTGGGGCGGGGCGAGGGAACGGACCAGTTTACCCGAAGGGTCGGTGATGTCCACTGTGATGTCGGCCATCTCGGTCACATAGAGCGCGATCGTCGTGCCGGGCTTGAGCGAATCGAACTCGGTCGGGTAGAAGCCGATGAGATACGCGTCGAGGCCCAGCCAGTAGTACTGGCCGCCGTTTGCCTCGGAAATGAAGACCTGGCCGAACCGGCGCCAGATGGCGATGCCGGTGGGCGACTGGAAGGTCGTGCCTTCGATGCCCTGCCGGCCGAAAGACACGATGTACTTCAGTTCCGGGTCGAACAGGTGAATCTGGGAGTTGAGCTGGTCCGTCACATAGACGTTGCCGTGCCGGTCATACGCGCAGTAGGCGAAGCCGGCCTCATCCAGGCCGATCCGGCGCATGTCGAGCGTCCGCAACTGCCGGCCGTCGTCAAGCGAGAACTGACTGATGCGGGTCCGGCCCTGGTCGATCACGACCGCGGCGTTCAAGCCAAAGTCGTTGTAATCGGCGCCCGGTTCCATCACGCAGATGCCGGTCGGGCCTTCGAGGTCAGCGGTCCACGTCGTGACCAGCGCGCCTAGCGAATCGAATACGACAACCCGGTTGTTCCCGCTGTCGGCCACGTACACCCGTCCGTGTGAGTCGATCGCCACGTCCCGCGGTGCCTTCAACTTGGCTTCCCCGTTGGAAATTAGTAATTCGTCATTGGGAATTACCCCTGCCCATGTCAGCCTGGTGTCATGGTATTTCAGCCTCACCACCCTGTCATTGTCGGTGTCCGCAACGTACACCGTGCCATACTTGTTGCAGCAGATGCCGTGGGGATGATTGAAGTGGTTGGTATCCTTGCCCGGCGAACCATAGAGGCGCGGCTCAATGAGTTTGACGTTGTAGACAATCTGGCTGGAGCCGGAGTTGACCCCGAACATGGTCAGGATATGGTCGTCGTTCGACGTGCTCGGGTCGTCTTCCTCGACCATCTTAGCGCCGCACATCCCTTCCGGGTCATCGAGCTTGAAGCTCATGCCCAGGTACATGCTGATATAGAGCCGGCCAATCCGGTTGAACCCCATGGTATGGGAAAACGGCGGCACCAGCAAAGTCGTGGGGTCGGCAACGATTAGTGCCAGGAAAAGAGCGAACTGCACTAAAGATATACTATCGAGGCGGGGCTGCTAGTCAAGCGGGCTTGACCACTGGCCGGGCGGGAATCGGCACTCGGGAATAGCGTGTGCGCGGTCAGGGCAGGACTGTGATCGTCTTCTCGGTGGTGTCGCCGTCAGGCTGGTCGGCGACTATGCGGAAAAGGCCGACCTCGGTTGGGCTGGCCACAAAAGCCCAATCACCCTCGGTGAAGACCTGCAACGCCTCGCGGCCGTAGTTCACGTCGCGAGACCAGATGCGTATCTCGAGACTCGAAACCGTCTCGACGGTGTCGATGTGGTCCAGCTCGAAGCCAGAGGTGTGTCCGAGGATGGCGTGGTAAGCGACCGGAAAGGTTGTACCCAAGACGACGGTGTCCGGTGCGGTGATTGAGGTTATCTCGGCGACCTGCACGACCGGCGTCCTGCTGCAGCCGGGCACGGCCACGGGCGCCGAGGTCAGAACAGCACAACACAAAGCCGAGGCGATTCTCATCACGCTCAACGCACGTACTTCGAGGTTGAGGATTCGGATTTCACCGTGGACATGGTTGCGGATGGGTCGGGCTTGTCATTGCTGCGCTTCATAGATGACCTTGCCTTCGCGGGCGTAGGCGGCAACGGGCGACGTTCTGCTTTCGTACTCTTCGGGCGTCATCAGCACGAGGTCCATGGGCACGATGAACCTGAGCACGGTTTCCATCTCGGCTTCCCGTGTCAACTCGACGCGGGCGAAGATGTCTTGGTTTCGGAAATCACCGGAGACGACCGCAAGGTCAATGTCGCTCTCGTCGTCCGCCCGGCCGCGCGCGTGGGAGCCGAACAGCACCAGCTTCTCCACGTGCAAGCCCCGGGCGCGCAGACGCCCGCTCAGGTAGTCTATGACTTCGGCAATTCCGATTTCAGCCATGCGAGTACTTTCCTGCTTTCGTTCAGTATTCCCTCAGTCCTGCGGCTGTCAAACTCAGCCGACATCCTTCTGAGGTCATCCGGATATCGAGTCGGGATGCTCAGGCCGTTCAATCTGGAGACAAGTTCCTTCATCCTGTCGGGCAATTCCAGGCCGAGCTTACCGACGAAGTAGAGAAGGCTGTGCGTTCTGGGTGGCTGCGCGCCGAATCGGGCGACATAGAGGCCCTTGAACGTCTTTTCGATTGAGAGGTGGCACATGAACACGGCATAGAAGTACCGGCCATCCCGGAACATCGTGCCGGCCGTATCCATGTCGTAGTCTGCCTGGCGCAGCCATTCGTCGGGCGGCTTTTCCAACAGGTCGGTCATTGTCCTTGAACGCCAGTACTTTCCAGTCCGTAACAGTGCGCGGCCGGGGACGGCTTCATTGCTGGGATTGTAGGCTGGAGAGACGTGAGAGTCAAGCTGGCGAGGGGGCGAGTCACTGGCGTTCTTTGCGGAGACGGAAGAGGCGCTCGGTGAAACCGCCTTCAGCAAGGAACTTCTCTTCGAGTTGCCGGAGTTGCCGGTCCAGGAGGAAGCATGTTTGGTGGATGAGGCAGACCAGTGTGTTCGCGGCGGTTTCGGGGTCGCCGCGCTCGACGAGAGCAGAATAGGTCCTATAGGACCTATCGGGCCTATAGACCAAGCCGCGGACCTCACGCGCCCTCGGGTCGTCCTTGCTCCAGAGCGGAAGCCCCTTGTGCCTAAGGATATCCTGGTAGTCCAAGAGAAGTTCCTCGAGGCTGGCGCGGGCCACGCCGACCAGTTTGAGTTCCATCTTGCGCGAAGTCCCTGAGGTCTGGCTCCCTTCGGCGATGTTCTGCCGGCCAGAGCGGGCGGCCTGCACCATCTGGTCGTGGGTGCGGGAGCGCTTTTCGATGAACCGATCGCAGAAGACGATGGTCGCGTCGTAGACGATTTCCGACATCTGGAACGACTTGAGTTTCTGGTATCCGCCGTGCGGCGGAATGAGTTGCTCGGCGGGCGCAGCGGACGCGTGTGCCCCAACAGGCTCACGATTCGGAGTCACAAGTGTGATAGTAGCCCGCCGGACGTCGCGGTCAAGCCGGGTGCCTTCCGGCCCACTTTCGGGCCGACGGGCCGCACGGAGACTGAGGGTTTGGATTGCAGTTGGCGATCTTTCCGCCGGACGGTCTACGGTTCACGGTATACGGACTACGATGACCGCTCAGTGTGGCTTTGGCCCGGGCGCTGGCGGGAGCGTTGCGCGGCTCGCGTCCCAGACCTCGAGCGCGGCAGAGAGCGCCCGCGCCAGCAGGTTCCGGTCAAGTTCCGGCGGCCAGTCCGAGGCCTGGAAATCGGCGACGCTCTGCCTGCGCCACGGAGTGCCGGGCGCGGTGTAACTGGCGATATTCGCAGCTCTCATTGCCGCTTGCCGGTAGCGGACGGCCGTCGCCGCGTCGCAACGCGCGGAAGCGACCACGTCGGTCGCTGTCTTGTGCGCCCGTTCATAGGTCTCCAGCGCGGCCCGGAAATAGCGGTTGTGTGCGTCCCACCATTCGTCGAGGCACATCTGGGCGTCGGTGACGACCCTCTGCTTCGGCTTCAGCGCCATGATTGCGTGTGACTCGGCCGGCGGCGGCAGCCAGTCGAGCTCGTCGTGGGCGCGCATGTCCTCGAACGTCAGGCCGACCGTGAACTCCATGTACTCGGCGATAGGTGCGGGCAAATGCTGCTTCAGCGCCCATTCCCGCAGCCGCGCCATTCGCTCAGCCCGCTTTGGCTCTTTTGGGCCGCGCGTGCGGAAGAGGGCGTTGAAGACCTTCCGGCCGTATTGAGCCATCCTCCGTCGTACCCATGACGACGGAGAGATGCCTGCCGCGTGCAACTCGCTGTGCAGGAAATACTCAAACACCTTGCGCAGCATCCAGTACCCGGCCCGGCGCTGAACGCGCAAGGTCCCGAGGTCCGGTTCCTCAGTCGGAGTGCGGGAACTCAGCCCTCGCTCTTGCGCCGTGGCGTCCGCATGGTCGAAGTGTAGGTGCGTGAGCACGACCTTGGTGATGTCTTCGGGCTTGAAACCCACGCGGGCAAGCGAAGACTCGATGGTGTCGGTGTGCTCGATGCGGTAGATGTCGGTGTTCTTGGTGTCCCACTTGTCCCCGATGCCGGTGTCAATCAGCACCCGGTCGTCTCCAGCTACGACCAGCAGTGGCCGCAGGGCCAGCCGAATTCGGTTGCGCTCATCCGGCGGGTTCGTGCGTTCCCAGAGGGGCCTGGGCACGACGCCGAACATCGCCCCTCCGTCGAGTCCGAAGAACCCGTCGGACAGGCCGTGTAGCTCAAACTCGCCGAACCGCATCGCCAGAGATTCTAGAACCCGGGCTCAGTCCGTCAAGCCGGCCCTGAATCCGCAGCCCTCGCGCCCCGGCCGATCGCCAGTCGGCACTCGGTAATCAGAATGGCGTGGTTGTCAAGTCCGCCAAGAACGAATTCCGGTATTGCCAACTGCAAACCGAGTCGCGCCTCCCTGCTCAGCCCTACGGTCGCGAAGGGTGACAAGTCGAATGAGTCGGAGGGTCTTCTCGTCCGGGAACCGGAAGCTCGCGCCGCAGGCGCGGGCCGTCAGTGACGTTCGGGGAAGAAAAGCGCTCGTCGGCTCGGACTCTGCCCAATTTCCTTGACACGATTCCGACCGGAAGTCGGTGGAGTGCCCCGCGTTCTCCCGCGGACGCCTTGAGCATCTCGGCCTTGCGCGAGAGCACCAGCGCCAACGCCTGCCGGGCTTTGCAGACCGAGAGTGGCTCGTGGTTCTGGTTCAGCAGCAGTACGTGTCGGTCGAGCATCGTTCCGTTCTATTCTCGGACGAACAACTCATGTTCGACTGCCTGCTGCGCCTTGTTGACGTAATCCAGCTTGGACCTGATATAGGAATCCATGTCCGAGCCGAGACCCTTGTTGTAGTTCGACTTGGCTTCCTCATACAGCGCCTTGGCGAGCTTCAACTTGGCCGTGGAGGTCGCGGCGAGGTTGGTACCGCGGTTCTCGTCGGCCTGCCTCTGCTTGATGTCGCCGATGTCAACGTGCGCCTGGGTATTGCTCGGGTCCATCCTAAGCACTTTCTGCAGTATATCCTCGGCCGAACCGTAGCTGCCCTGCTGCATCAGCGCCTCGGCCTTGTACACGCGCGGCAGAGTCTTGGTCGAGTCCTTCGCAATCAGCGCGTCAAACCGCTGTATCGCCTGCTTGGACTTGCCCCACTGCAGGTATACCGCGCCTAGTCGCAGAGCGGTCTGGTCCCGGCTCGGGTCGCCTTGGAGAATCGTGTCGAGCTGAACGACCGCCTTCTCGTACTGCTTTAACTCGATGTAGCTGTCGGCCAGCTTCTCGCGCAGTTCCGCGACCTTGGGGAATCGTCCGGTCAGCGGCACCATCGAATTCACGGCGTCTTGATAGCGCTTCTGCTTGTACAGGAAATCGGCCCACAGCCGCTGGACGTTGACGTCATCCGGGAACCGTCTCATCGCCGCCTGGTATACCTGATCGGCCTTCGCCATCTCATTCGACTTCACGTACACCTCGGCGAGGCCGTTATACAGGTCAACGAGGCTCGAGTCATTGGCCAGGCCTTCCTGATAGACCGCCAGTGCCGCCGTGTCCTTCCCGTCAGCAAGGAACAAATCGCCAAGGCCCTCGTACGCCTTCGCCTTCTTCGGGTCGAGCTTGATTGCCTTGCGGAAGAACTCCTCGGCCGAAATCCGGTCGAGCATCTTCCGATGGGTCGCGCCGATGGCGACGTAGACCTCGTAGTACGTTGAGTCGTAGGTCAGCGCGCGGCGGAAGTTCTCCAGCGCCGGCTCGAAGTTGTTCTGCGAAAAATACCCGGCGCCGATGCTGTAGTACTGCTGCGCCGAATCGCGCTTCGCCTCTTGCCCTTCCTCGTTCATCGGCTTCACGGTCTGGGACGGCGCGCAGCCGGCGAGCGCGGCAAACGCCGCCGCGACCAGGGCCGTCGCCACAATCGACAGACTCTTTCTCGACATTCTCAAGACTCCTTTTGCAGAGAGATGCTACTCGTCAATCGCCTACAGGAAATCGTCAATTCTGTGATGGAGCCGACGGGAGTCGAACCCGTGACCTTCTGACTGTCAGTCAAGCGCGTTCCTATCTGCGCCACGGTCCCAATCGAACGTGCTAAGTTCTACCAGAATTCGCCTGACTGTCAAGGATGCGCGGGATTCCGTGTGGAGGGATTCCGGAAACCAACGTTGAGCCACAAAGACGCGAAAGACACGAAGGCGGCTGACGACTTATGGTCGACGGTGTACGGCTCATGGTGCGCGCTGTGGTAGAGGAGACGCCCGCGCGTCGGTCCGGCAGGGCTCCAATCTTGGTCCGTCTTGATACGCAATCTCGTTTGGTTAAGTGTCACGGGAATCTCCCCACAGCGGGCTGGGCACGACGCCGAACATCGCCCCGCCGTCGAGTCTGAAGAACCCGTCGGACAGGCTAAACAGCTCAAGCTCGCCGAAGCGCATCGGCAGAGATTGCAGAAACCGGGCTCAGCAGGTCAAGACGGCGTCACCTTGGCCGAAAACAACTCCTCGCCGTGATGCTGGTGTGCCAGGTCCCCCTCCATTCGCTACCGCCCGCCGTTAGCCGTAGGCCGCAATCTGTCGGCTGTCATCATCGTCTCGACCATCTGGACCATCTTGTCATGCCGCGCCTTGACATCGCTCAGGAATAGGTGACTGTCCCTGATTCCCCGTAGGCTGCCAGCTGCAAGCTGTCGGCTGTCATCATCGTCTCGACCGCATCCGCTCTTGGCCTACGGCTCACGGCTAACGGCTCCGAAGAGATTGGCCAGCATCTTCTGGTAGTTCCTTTTATTCTCGGGCCGTAAGCTGTAAGCCGTCAGCCGTTAGCTCTCCCCGCCGCGCCTTGACATCGCTCGGGAATGCGGGAGTGCCCCACATCGCCTCATCAGTTGCCATTTGCGCCGGTTTTGATCAACCAGACGTCCTCGCTGCCTGCGCCATATGAGTGCGTGTAGCCTGTGATGATGTAGCCGCCGTCGGAAGTCTGCTGGACCGAATAGCCATAGTCGTTGTCTGTCCCCCCGAAGGTCTTGTCCCAAGCCTTGTTGCCATACGCGTCGGTCTTGACCAGCCAGACGTCCTCGCCACCTGCACCATAAGACTTCGTGATGCCTGCGACGATGTAACCGCCATCGGTCGTCTGCTGAACCGAATGGCCTTGGTCGATGCTTGTCCCGCCAAAGGTCTTGTCCCAGACCTTGTTGCCGGTCGCGTCGGTCTTGACCAGCCAGGCATCCCCAGCATCTGCGCCATAGGAATTGGTCCAGCCCGCGATGATGTAGCCGCCGTCGGAAGTCTGCTGGACTGAAT
>JAPLUO010000062.1 GCA_026397595.1 Caldifarciminota bacterium | reverse complement strand
GCCGCGTTTGCCGAAACGCTGCACGTCGATGCCCTGGCAACCGACGGCTGGAGCACCTACCTCGACTACCTCGACAAGGACGCGGTTCCCAAGGCGTTTGCGCTGACGCCGGCGCCCACGACCGCTGTCGCGCCCGTGACTGCTACGAGCGCCTAGCCAACCAGCCGCAGCCCGATTCGGGCTGCAGTCTCACCGCTCACCTGACCCGGAGGCAGAGACCTGCCTCCGGGTCGCTATTGCCGCTACCGGCCGGCCCGGCGCGGGGCCGTGAGTCTTGGCTGACCAGACTCGGCCACGCAGACATTCTGGGCTGGTCACCGGCACGCTGTCGGGAGTTGAAGACCAGGGTTGAGTCGGATGGTCGCGTCGCACGGCGCGGCCTTCTGCGTTTCGGCCGGCGTGTCAATCTGCCTCGGGGTCGGCCAATCTACAATCGACAATCTGCAATCTACACGGGCCTTGATGGCCCGTCGGAGGCTGCAAGCTGTCGGCTGTTAGCTGTAAGCTGGTCTAAAACGGCGGGCGAAAGCTGTCAAGATGTCCCGAAGCATCCCGAAATAGGGTGACTGTGGGGTTGTTGAAGAACCCGGTTTAGAGTACCGTCAGACGGTGACAGCATAGACTGCTGCCGGGTCGAGACCGAGTAGTCGGCAGAAACCGTCAATCAGACGTGTAAATGCAGCAACAGCCAGCCGTAGTCGAGGGTTTCCCACAAGTGCCTTCGCCAGGCGCTTGAGGTTGATCACCGCAGCCGTCAGATAGGACTGAATCGCTACGTTCCATAGTCCACGCCGCGCCGCCCGAGCCAGACCGTGTTGTATCGCCGCCCGAGCCAGACCGTGTTGTATCTTCGCCTCCCCATTCCGACCTTCCGCCCACCACTGGTGCCGCCGGTACAACTCCTTCCGGTCTTCATCCCAGCCCCGATTCCTTGCCCGCCGTGCTCGCAGCAGCGCCTCATAACCGTCCACAATCAAGACCGTCCGCACCGCACCCGATTTCGGTACGCAGCGTTGCTTGAGCGGACACTGCCGGCAGTCACACGCACGCGCCCGATAGATCCAACCTCTCTCCGTTGGTTGCTCGCCCTGCCGGTGCAGTATCTTTCCAGCCGGGCAACGCACCAACTGGTGTCTACTGTCATACTTGAAGCGCCGCAGCGGCAGCTTCGAGGCTGCTCCGGCCTCACGTTGCGGCACAACCACCGCATCTACTTTCCGCTTCTCCAGCTCCGCATAGTTCTTCGCCCGCCCATAACCCGCATCCGCCGTCACGGTCTGTACTTTCTTTCCCGTCTGCTCTTCTACCCGGTCCAACTGGGCCAGCAGTTCGTTGCCCTCGCTCGCCTCACCGGTCGTTACCGCCACGTCCAATATCACACCGCCTTTGTCGTCCACTACCGTGTGCTGTTTGAAGCACGGCGCCAGATGCCACCGGTGGCTTGACGTTGCCATCGTCGCCTCAGGGTCGGTTTTGCTCCGCTTCTTACGTTGCGCCGGCCGGGCCCGGGGCCGGCCCGGCCGCCGGCGAGGCTTGCTCTCCGTCTCGCCACTAGACTCCGCTTCTTCCTTGTTCTCCACCATGACCTGCTCAACGTGCTCTTCGACCAGACTCTCCCAGCTTACGTCCGCCCGGATGAGCGTCGCATCCACATGCACCGTCTCGCCGTCCACCAGCCCGGCCTTCACACATTCGCCCACCGTCCGTTTGAAGATACGCCGAAATCGCTCCTCACCCCACCGCTGGCGAATCCGGGTCAGACTACTGTGGTCCGGCAAGCGCTCGTGTAGCCGGTACCCGGCAAACCACCGCATGGCGACGTCGGTCTGGACCCGCCGCATCAGCGTCCGGTCATGGACAATCCCCTCCAGATACCCGGCCAGCATCAACCGCAGTGCCGCCTCCGGGTCAATGCTCGGCCGCCCGTTGTTCGGACAGTAGGAGTCGCTCACTTCCTTGTGCAGCCACGACAGATCCAGTACCCGGTCGACCCGCTTCAGGATGTGGTCGTCGGGCACCAGGTCACGGAGCGGACAGGCAACGAATATGTCCTCGCACCAGCGGTCCTGATTACCTACCATTGTCAGGGAAGTCCTTTC
>JAPLUO010000367.1 GCA_026397595.1 Caldifarciminota bacterium | reverse complement strand
AGGTAGACGAGGTCTACATCCAACTTGGGTAGCCTCGACGCCTCCGTGCAATACGTCTCGTGCCTTAGTCCGTTGCCGAAGACGCGGGCGTTAGCCTGGTCAACGAACCTGCGGAAGTGCTCCGGGAATGGCTTGTCCCAAGTGACCTTGTTGCCGAACTGCCGAGCCACATCAGCCGTTCTGAGGTTCAGATTCGCTCGATGGAATAGGTTGAAGGGCCGTTTGGCTAGGCAGGACTGAAAGAGCGCCCAGTAGGCGAGTGCGCGCTTTCGGGCGAGTACCGGACCGTGGTACTTGGCTGTCAGGGCTTGGATGTTTGCGGCCATCATGTCCAGCCAGGAATTTTCGTTATACAGATAGAAGACACCCCCGAAATTGTGGGCAATGGTATCGCGGTACGTGACAGCGTCGTGACGCCTAGTCAGCCAGTCAACGTCATCGATGGTGAGCTTCACGTCGTCATTGACTATGAAGGCGAGGCTGGTCTGGCGGTTGGCCTGCAGAAAGTCGTTCGTGACGACCTTCTTGCCCATCAGCTTGAACAGGTAAGCCACACTGCCGGAGCCACTAAACACATCCAGTGCAGAGTCGAACTCGAGCTTCTTGAACTGCGCGTGAAGCCACGCAGACAGTCGACGCTTGCTGCCTTGATATCTTGTGCTAGGCAGGTCCGTCGGCGCCACACGATCAGGCGTTCGGTATGCCTGTATTGGTGCGGCTGTGGCCTGAGTCTGCAGGTACACCGCGCGCGGTCGTGGTCTCTTGGTGGCTTCCATACCAACGGAAGTCTAAGGTTGCAGATGCCTAAGTCAAGATAGTGAACACGTGATGGAACTCACGAAACGGCCGCCAGAGCGCTATTCGTTGCCGTCGGTAGAGGTTCCGGGGAAGGACATGCCATCTGCGCTACACGATTAGCCGGTGACGTGGTTGTGCGGCTCCGTTCGAGTGCGGATTTCGGAAGTCGCAAGGCGGGTTTGAAACAGGCTATGATAGATTCTAGGAAGGAGTATCGGTTAGAGTCTCGGTCAGAGTATCGGATTGAGTCTAGGTCAGAGTCTCTCTTAGAGTCTCGGTTAGAGTATCTCTTAGAGTATCCGTCAGAGCCTCCGTTCGATTCTCGGTTAGAGTCTCGGTTCGAGTCTACGATGGAGTATCGGTCAGAGTATCGGCTAGAGCCTCGGTTCGAGTCTACGTTAGAGTCTCGGTTAGAGTTTCCGCCAGAGTATCGGCTAGAATCTCGGTCAGAGCCTACGTTAGAGTCTCGGTCAGAGTCTCGGTTAGATTCGACTTTAGAGTCACGTTCAGAGCCACCCCCCCTGTCGGGGCCCCTCGGGATTGCAGATTGACGATTGCCGATTGTAGATTGAGGAGACAGGCGCATTATTCTGCGGCCAAAAGGCAGATTGCTTCTTGGTGGTGCAAAGGGAAGGGGGGTCAGATTTCAGTGGCACAAGTGGGTCAATTCCAAATGGCAATCCACAATGATCGACGGCCGCCTGGCCGGGCGGGTGCCGGAACCGGGCAAAGGCACTGCCAAGGAACGGAGGAAAGAGCTTGGCAGAGGCATTGTCAAAGAACTTGCCAAAGGCCTTAGAAGAGGCCTTGACGGAGACCTCGCCAATGAGCTTGGGAGAGACCCTGCCAAAGGCTCTGACAAGGGCATTGCCAGAGGCTCAACCAAAGGCTCTTCCAAAGGCACTGGCAAGGCCATTGCCAGAGACCCTGCCAAAGCTCGTGGGAAAGGCTTTGCCAAGGGCATCGCCAAGGGCTTTGGGAAGGGCATTGCCAGAGACTTTGCCAGAGGCTGTGCCAAGGACCTTGGGAAAGCCACTACCAAAGCCATCGGCAGAGCATCCCCCCACGGGGGTGTCATTTCCAGGCAGTAGATGGTAGTGAATTCACAGTTCAGGACTTACATAAATAACTGAGATAACACGCTTGATAAGAACTCTTATCATGCGCGACGTATCCGGGGCAGGATGCATGGCGAGGGCGCAAGTCATAAGCCCAAAGTGGAAATGGCAAAGGCTTGCACCGACAAACCCCTGGGACGAGACCGGCTGGCGGCCGTGAGCGGAAGCAAACTGCGGGCGGAGTTCCGCTGCCGGACTCCGCCCGCGCTGATACGGGAGAGACTCTGGCGTGTGACTGGAGGCGAAAGCAGCGGGGCCTTGCGGCCCCGCTTTTCGTATCCGTGCGTTGTGGTTCTAGCGGAGGATCTGTTGCCGCCGGACGTCGAGGCGCGGCACCGGACCGTCGTCGGTCTCCGGGTTTGCGTCCGGGAACAGGTCGAGATGGACGATTGCCTTCTTGAACACGAGGGCCGAACCGGAGGCGCTGGGCGCCGACAACCGCTGCAGCGTGCCTGCCCCGGCTGTAGGTTGGGACGTGACCTCGGCGCCGGCCGCGCTCCTGATGAACTGCTGCACCTGCTTCGCGGTCAGCTTGCCCTGTGGCTGGGTCTGCATGGCGTCAATCACGTATGACCGGAGCAGCTTGGGCCACATCTTCCGAAAGAGCTCGGAAGAGACGAACGCATCAACGCAGACAATCCGGCTGCCGACCACAACCGCAACCCCGATTGCGCCGGGGAACAGCGCCGGCAGGCCGTCGAACTTGTCTAAGTACGGCTGGGCCTGTTCCTGCGCGCCTTTGTCTTCATAGACTTTGGCAAATGCCCGGCTGGGAGTTGCCACGCCGAGCCCGGCGTGCGCGGCGTCAACCGCGTCCCAGACTTCCTGCTGGCTCCGGGTCTGGGACGCCCGCTCGCGCACCTGGCCTGAGGCGACATACCCCTTGGTCCCGAAGCTCAGGGAGCTGCCGGTCCAGCGGCCGTGCTCGGTGCAGAAGACCGGCACGTCGAGCCAGTTCGATCCCGACGGCAGGAGCACGTCGTCCTGCAGCATCCGGTCCTGTTTGGCCCCGCTCACGATTTCGCCGGCCATGCCGAACACGTAGGTCTTGCCCGTGTTCCGCATGCGCACGGTATTGACCTGGCCGCCGTCCTTCTCCTGCACTTTGACCTGGCCGGAACGGATGGCCTCATCCAGCAGCCGGATGCCGGTATAGCTTGAGGCCGACCCGACCAGCGGGAACAGGGTCAGGTTCTTGTAGCTGGACGGCGACCCGACCTTGATTCGGGACAACAGGTCGGACGCCGAGGTCTGCGCCCTGCCCGCGACCACGGTCACAAACAGGACAACGATGACGTTGATGGTACGCATCGGTCACTCCTTTTTCAGCGCTGCATAGGTGGGTTTCACTTGTACTCTATATAACTCATCAGACCCGCGGCTATTCCGACGACCCGGGCAAGTGACCACGGACGTCGGGGTCCTGAAGACCGTCGTCAAGTGCCACCCGCGGCGACGCAATGCTCGGGCTCGGGTCGGGACTCAATCTGTGTTCATCTGCGTTCATCTGTGGTTCCATTGGATTTGGTTGCGGCCTTCGAGGCCGCGCTATGTCTATCTGTGGTTCAACATCGGTTTCCTGCCCCCGGAGAACAGAACGGCGGCTCGCGCCGCCGGTTCACTGATAGTGCTGCCGGCTGCTTCCGGCACACGCCTGGTTTACTCTGTCTCGGTTCGACCTGCGGCTGGTCGCTCTACTTGGCGGCCCGGAAATGGTACTGGCGCTGGAACGCCGAACCCAAGGGCCGGCCATCACGCACGAACGGCTTGAACCGCGACGCCCGTGCGTTCAGCACCGCGATGCTGTCGTTCAACGCCCGGCCGCTGGTACGCGTCACGACCGCCACGGTCACGAACCCGAGGCTGTCGGTCGTGAGACGCAGCACGGCAGTTCCGGTATCGGATTCTCCGACTTCGGGCAGGATCGGCTCCGAGAGCAACGTGGGCGTCAGGTCGGATCCCTCCGGCTTTTCAGACTGCGTCCTCATCCCCTTCCCGGAGTACACGGGCGGTGCCGGAGCCAAATCTGCGGCCGCTCCGGACGCGACCGGTTGCCCGGTCGCACTGGCCTGGCCCAGCATCGGCTCCGCGACCTCATCCTTGTCCTTGGGCCCGGTCGCGGCCATGCCTTCGTGGCGGGCACGCAGCGCGCCGGCAACCGGCTCCGGGCTCGCGGCGCCGACCGCTCCGGCCGTGCCGCCCCGTCTTGCTCCCGCCAGGCCCGTGCCCTGCCCCTCGACCTCGTTACCGACCGCAATCTCGTCCACGGACGTACTCGGTTCCGGCTCCCGGTTGTCCGACCGGGCTTCGGCACTCGCGGTCTTGGACAGTGTTGCCACGGACTCGGGCCGCGTACCCGTGGTCTTCTCCATCATCAGGTACCGGCCGATGTCGCCGAGGCTGCCCTGGCCGAGCATTCGCCAGCCGGCGATGACCACGACCGCGACCACGACCAGGCCGGCTGCTGCACTGAAGGACCAGATGGACAGCAGCGGCCGACGCAGGGGCTTTGCCAGCCCCCGGCGTTCGTGGTTGATCCTGCGCCAGACCCGGCTCTGCTGCCAATTCCAGTAGTCTTCCGCCAGCTCCGGGTGCGGAACGCTCTTCACCAGTTTGTGGAGTTGTTCAATCTGGACGAGTTCGCGCTGGCAATCCGGGCAGGCCGCAAGGTGCTGCTCAACCCGCACGGCCTGTGCGGCATCAAGTTCCTTGTCCGCGTACGCGCCAAGCACGGACTTTGTCGCATCACATTCAGGCTTCATGTCGTCGGCAGGTACTCCTTAAGCAGCGCGCGCAGCTTCTCCCGCGCCCGGTTCAGACGGGACATCACGGTGCCGACCGGGATTCCGAGCATCTCCCCTATCTCATTGTAGCTCAATTCTTCGTTCACCCGCAATACGAAGACCGCCCGCTGGTCCGGCGGCAGCTTCGTCAGCGCCTGGTCCAGGTCGCGCCGCAGCCCGGAGTCCGCGGACCCGGGCCGGGGATCGGCGATGTCCACCGACTCGGCTTCGCCGTCCGACATCGGCAGCGGCACGAAGCGGAACTTCTTGCCCCGCTTCAGGTAGTTGAAACAGAGGTTCACTGCAATCCGCCGCAGCCACGTGTAGAACTTGTACTGCTCGTCAAACCGGGCAATCGCCCGAAAGGCCCGGATGAACGTCTCCTGGGACAGGTCATCGGCATCCGCGTGATTGCGCGTGAGCGAGTAGGTGACTTTGTACACACTGGCGGCATATCGTTTCATCAGTTCGTCAAAGGCTTCGGTGTCGCCCGATTGGACGCGGTGAATCAACTCTACGTCGCTCGCCCGCGCCTCGGGCTCAATCATCTAATCTACCGTTGTCGGACGAGGAGTATTCCGGGGATTATTATCCGAACCTGCGGCCCTGGAACTTGCCGCCCTTGACCAGTCCCTCGTAGTGCCGCATCACCAGGTGCGCCTCGATCTGCTGCAGGGTGTCCAGAGCGACGCCGACGATAATCATCAGGGTCGTGCCGCCGAAGTAGAAGGGCACGCGGAACGCGTTCATCAGAAATCCGGGCAGGAGCGCGATTATCACCAGCGTAACCGCACCGGGCAGGGTAATGAGAGTGACACTGCGGTCGATGTGCTCCGCGGTCTTGTTGCCGGCCTGCTTGCCCGGGATCGCGCCGCCGTATTTCTTCAAGTTTTCGGCGATGTCGCGCGCGTTGAACACGACCGACGTGTAGAAGTACGTGAAGAAGATGATCAGAAGCGCGTAGAGCGCATCGTACAGCCAGCCGCCAGGGTTCAGGACGTGCTGCATCGACACCAGCCACGGAATCCTGAGGAACTGGGCAAAGGTCGAGGGGAACACTACGAGCGATTGTGCGAAGATGATGGGAATCACGCCCGCGGTCCAGACCCTTATCGGCAGGTGGGTCCGGTGTTCGCGGTACATCTGCCGACCCACGACCCGGCCCTGATAGACGACCGGAATCTTCAGCACTGCCATGGTCAGCAGCACCACGCCGGCGTAGACGAAAAAGATGACTGCCGCCAGCATCACCAGCGCCAGCCAGGAGATCTCGCCGGCCCGGACCATCGAGATTGTGCGGCCGAGGTCCCCCGGCATGTTGTCCAGGCAACCGACGAAAATCAGGAAAGAGATGCCGTTGCCGATGCCCCGGTCGGTAATCTGCTCGCCGATCCACATGGCAAGCAGCGTGCCGGCGGTCAGCGTCACAATGGTCATTAGCCGGAAGAACATCCCGGACTGCATGACGATTGGACCGAACTGGGTAGCCGGCTGGTTTTCGAGGTAGATGGCGATGGTCGACGACTGGATGATGGCGAGGGCCACGGTCGCGTAGCGGGTATACTGGTTGACCTTCTTGCGGCCCTCTTCCTCGCGCTGGAGCCTCTCCAAGTATGGGAACACCGAGCCGAGAAGCTGGAACACGATCGATGCCGAGATGTAGGGCATGATCCCGAGCGCGAAAATCGAGGCCCGGGAGAGCGCACCGCCGACGAAAATGTCGTACAGGCCGAACACCGTACCCCGCATCTGACCGAGCATGTAGGCCAGCGCATGGGCGTTGATGCCCGGGGTCGGGATGTGGCTGCCGAGGCGGTACACCACGACCATTGCCAGCGTGAATATTATCTTCCGGCGCAGGTCCGGAATCTTGAAGATGCTGCCGACCGAACCGGTCAACTCGCGACCTCGGCCTTACCCCCAACCTTCTCAATCTTCTCGCGTGCCGACTTTGAGAAGGCATGGGCCGTAACCGACAGCGCCCGGACGAGCTCGCCGCCGCCGAGGACTTTCACAAACTCGCGCTGGCCCACAAGGCCCCGTTCGCGCATCAACTCGATCGTCACGGCCTCGGCTTCAAGCCCGGCGAGGTCGGTCAGGTTGACCGCAGAGTATTCCCTGCGGTTGACATTGACGAACCCGCGTTTGGGAATCCGCCGGTAAAAGGGCATCTGGCCGCCCTCGAACCGCGCGTCGTGCCTCGGCGCCGAATGCTGTCCCGCGCCACCGTGTCCCCGGCACGAGGTCTTGCCGTGACCGGAGCCCTGGCCGCGCCCGATCCGCTTCCGCCGCTTGGTCGCGCCCGGTTCGGGCTTCAGTTCGCCGAGTTTCACAACTCCTCCACTCGCAGGAGGTGCTTCACCTGGAATATCATTCCCCTGATGACCGCCGTGTCGTCGTGGGTGCGTGTCGCACCGATCCGACGCAGCCCGAGCGCGCGGGCCGTCCGCTTCAGGTTCTGTTTCTGGTCAATCAGGCTCTTAGCCAGCGTGACTTTCAACTGTTTCATTCTCTGCCTGCTTCCGCATAAAATGGCTGACCGGCTTGTTCCGGGCCGCCGCTATCTGTTCGATGGTTCGGAGTTGCCGGAGCGCGACGATGGTCGCCCGGGCCGTGTTGTAGGCGTTGCGCGAGCCAAGTGATTTCGAGAGCCCGTCGTTCAGGCCCGCGGCCTCCAGCACCGCCCGCACCTGCGGGCAGGCAATCAGACCGGTGCCGCGCGCCGCCGGCTTCACCATTACGCGGCTGGCGCCGTACTTACCGTTAGTCTCATGCGGAATCGTATGGCCGGCAATCGAGACCCTGACCATGTCCTTGCGTGCCCGGGTTGTCGCCTTGCGCACGGCCACCGCGACTTCCGCCGCCTTGCCGTGGCCCAGGCCGACCATGCCCTTGCCGTCGCCGACGACGACCGATGCCGACAGCCTCATACGCTTGCCGACCTTCATCACCTTCGACACGCGCTTGATGCTGATGACGCGCTCGATAAGTTCCGGTTCGAGCGTGGCGCCCCGTCCATGTTGCTGCATCAAAACTCCAGCCCTCCTTCGCGCGCGCCGTCGGCCACTGCCTTGACTCGGCCGTGATAACGATAGCCCGCCCGGTCGAAAACGACCTTCTTGATACCGAGTTCCCGGGACTTGCCGGCAATCAGCTTGCCGACTTCCTTGGCTGCTGCGGTCAGCTTGAGCTTCTTCTCCCTGACTAGGGCGACCTGAGACGATATCCCGGTCAGTACGCGGTTCTTGCTGTCGTCAACCAGCATCGCGTAGATGTAGCGGTTGCTCCGCTTGATGCACAACCGGGGACGTTCCGGTGTCCCGGCAATACGCTGCCGGATGCTCATATGCCTGCGCTTACGCGTGTCGCGAATCATTCCGTGAATACTAGTGAGAAACGCTCGGAAGTCAAGCCTGTCATCCGCTTGGCCTACAACAGCGCGTCCGAGAGAATCCGGAATATCATCTCGTCGTACGCGATGCCCGCGTGCTCGGCCTCGGCCGGCAAATCCGAGATGTCGGTCAGACCGGGCAGCGTGTTTATCTCCAGGAAATATGGCAACTTGCCCTGCTTGACAACGAGGTCAATACGTGAGAAGCCCGAGCAGCCCATCAGCTTGTGCGCCTTCAGCGCCAGCTCTTTCACCCTGTCCGCGACCTTGGGGTCGAGCCGTGCCGGCAGCACGAACTCGGTCTCCCCGCGCGTGTACTTTGCCTCGTAGTCGTAGAACGCCTGCCGCTTCGGCACGAGTTCTAGGATCGGCAGTACTTCATCCACCAGCACGCCGACGGTGGCAATCATTCCCGGGATGAACTGCTCAAGCAGGATATCACCGAATCCCCGGCGCACGCGCTCGGTCCGCTCCACCGCGCCGCGCCGGCCCTGGAGCAGTTCGATACCCACGCTCGAACCCTCGGCCCGCGGCTTGGCAATCATCGGGTAGCCGAACTGCTTCTCCGCCTCGGCCACTACCGCCTGCACGTCCGCGCCCGGCCCGATGACAAAGTACGGCGGCGTCGGTATGTCAACCCGCTCGAAGAGCATCTTGGTTATCACCTTGTCGATGCAGATGGCGGACGCGGTCACGCCCGAGCCGGTGTAAGGAATCCCGAGCAGGTCGAGGTAGCCCTGGATCGTCCCGTCCTCGCCGGGACGCCCGTGCAGGATGACGAACGCGAGGTCGATCTTCGCGCGCTTTATCTGGTCGGTGAAATTGCGGTTCACGTCAATCCCCACCGCCTGGAAGCCCTGGCCTTTCAGCGAGTCCAGGACCCGCTGCCCGGAAAGGAGTGATATTTCGCGCTCGCTCGACCAGCCGCCCATCAGTACGCCAATCTTCCGCTTGCGCAAACGTCTTACGATGTCACTTCTGCTCATGCTTCAACTCCTCGCTTTCAGCTCTTCTGAGCCCGCGCCTCGGTTGCCTTTGGTAGTCACGAACCTCGCTCACCACTGGCCGGTTTTCAGGTACTCGTCAATCGAGTTGGCCGCCAGCCGGCCCGCACCCATCGCCAGGATCACGGTCGCCGCGCCGGTAACGATGTCGCCGCCGGCGAACACGCCCTTCTTCGACGTCCGGCCGGTCTTCGCGTCAGCCACGATGTTGCCGTGCTTCGCCACCTCGAGCCCGGGCGTGCTCTGGGGAATCAGGGGATTCGGGCTGTTGCCGATAGCCACGACCACAGTGTCAACCGGCACCTGGAACTCGCTGCCCTTGACCGGCACCGGCCGTCTCCGGCCGCTTGAGTCCGGCTCGCCCAACTCCATCCGCAGGCACTCGACCGCCGTGACCCAGCCCCGCTCATCGGCAATGTAGCGCACCGGGTTGGTCAGCAGGTTGAACTCGATGCCTTCCTGCTCGGCGTGGTGAACTTCGGCCGACCGCGCCGGCATCTCTTCCCGGGACCGGCGGTAGATTAGGATGGATTTCTCCGCGCCCAGCCGCAACGCGGTCCGGGCCGAATCCATCGCCACGTTGCCGCCGCCGACCGTCGCGACCCGCTTACCGCGCACAATCGGCGTGTCGTACTTCGGGAACAGGTACGCCTTCATCAGGTTCGACCGGGTCAGGTACTCGTTCGCCGAATAGACCCCGAGCGAATTCTCGCCCGGGATGCTCATGAACGACGGCTGGCCTGCGCCGGTGCCTACGAACACGGCGTCGAACTCCGCGAGCAACTCGTCCACGGTCTTGAGTTTGCCGACCACGTAGTTCAGCTCCAGCTTCACGCCCATCGAGGTAACGAACTTCACCTCGCGCTCGACAATCGCCTTGGGCAGCCGGAACTCGGGGATGCCGTAGACCAGCACCCCACCCGGCTTGTGCAGGGCCTCAAACATCGTCACCGAATGACCCATCTTGGCGCAGTCGCTGGCCACGGTCAGCCCGGCCGGGCCTGCCCCGACCACCGCCACCTTCTTGCCGGTCGCCGGCTGCATTTCGCACATCACGCACTCGCTCTGCTTGGCTTCCCAGTCGGCGATGAACCGCTCCAGGTTGCCGACCGCCACCGGCTCGTTCTTCTTGCCCAGTACGCATTGACCCTCGCACTGCGACTCCTGCGGACAGACCCGGCCGCAGATTGCGGGCAGCGTGTTGGTCTGCTTCATTACCTTCATCGCCTCCCAGAAGTTGCCCAGCGCAATCTGGCCGATGAAACCCGGGATGTTGATGTTGACCGGGCAGCCCTTAGCGCAGCCCGGCTTCTTGCACTGGAGGCAGCGCTTCGCCTCCTCGACCGCCTCTTCCGGCGTGTAGCCGTACGGCACTTCCTCGAAGTTGCGGGCGCGAACCTTCGGGTCTTGCTCGCGCATCGGTGTCTTGGTCGGGCTCGACTTAGGCATTGCCCCTCCGCTCCTCCATCCGACCCGCCATTCTGACTTCTAGCTTCTGGCTTCTAGCTTCTGACTTCGCCCGGTTCCTCATCTACACGCCCCTTTGCCGCCGCAACACCCGCCGGTCTTCTGCGCTGCTTCGAACAGCTCAAGTGACTGCTTCTCCTCGGGCAGGTAGGTTCGCAGCCGCGCCATGAGCAAATCAAAGTCAACCTTGTGCCCGTCGAATTCCGGCCCATCCACGCATGCCAGCTTCGTCTCGCCGCCGACCTCGACCCGGCAAACGCCGCACATCCCGGTCGCGTCGAGCATAATTGGGTTGAGCGACACCATAGTCGGAATCTTGTACGGCTCGCTCACCTTCGACACCATCTTCATCATTATTACCGGGCCGACCGCGAACACGTGATCGACCTTCTCGCCACGGTCAATCACCTGCTTCAGCATGTCGGTCACGAAGCCCTTGGTGCCGTTTGAGCCGTCGTCGGTCGAGACAATCAGCTCGTCCGACACCGACTTCATCTCATCCGCCATCAGAATCAGGTCCTTGTTGCGGAACCCGACGATGGAGATGACCTTGTTGCCGGCCTGCTTCAGGGCACGGGCAACCGGGAATATCTCGGGCGTTCCGACCCCGCCGCCGATGCAGACCACGGTCCCGAACTTCTCGATGTGCGAAGGCCGGCCGAGGGGTCCAATCAAGTCGAGAATCGTTTCGCCTTCATTGAGCGAGCCGAGGAGCCGCGTGGACTTGCCCACTTCCTGGAACACGATTACGAGAATGCCTTTGTCCGGGATCACATCCGCCACGGTCAGCGGAATCCGCTCGCCCTCTTCGTTGACCCGAAGGACAACGAACTGCCCGGGCAGAGCCTTGCGCGCAATCTCCGCGGCATCCAGCTCAAAACGCTTGATTCCAGGAGATAGCACCTGCTTCTTCAGAATCTTGGTCGTAATGCCTCCTCAAAGGGTGTTGTTGGCGAGAAAACAGCGGCCGGCCGCCAGACGACAATCCGGCCCAAAGCCCGGCCCGCGTGCCCGGGTCGAAACTCGGGCTTGCCTCCAGCCGCAGCGGCTGCAAGTATACTAATAACCTCAGCAAAGTCAAGGCAGTGGGCGCGCCCGTTGTCGGCGTTGCAGGTCCGGTCTGGACAACCCCCTGTCGACTCGGCCCGCGAACCGCGCCGGAAACCGGCCCGCAAGTGACTCCGCGAAACTCCCGCAACCGTGTCCGTACCCCGTACGGGAGAATTGTGGTTCGGGCGTTGCCTGACCGCTACATATAGATTGTGGAGAACCGGCGCCTCCGCCGCTCGCAATCGTCACTCGCGCACATGCGCGTCCTTGTGTGACTTCGGTAGACTGCTCGTCGAACAGCGGAACGGATAGCCCGACAAGTTGCGGGGGCAACAACCGGTCGAACTACTTGCCCGACTGCCGGCCCAGCTACTCGTGAGACTGTTCCTTCGGCTACCGGTCAAGCAATCCGTCCAATGGCTCTTCCGGCAATTGACCAGACTGCGGCTCGTGTAGCCCGTAGAATTACCGGGCATGCTATCCGTCAGACTCCCTGACCGGCAACTGGTGGAACTGCCGGTCGGGCAAACCGGCCAATAGTGGGTCGAACCACGGGTCGAACAGCCGGGTCAGGAATTGGGCAGACTATGGGTCGAACTGTCGGTCAAACGGCCCCCGCACGGACTTGCGTAACTTACGCGACATTCCTCGTCAACCGTGCACCATAAACCGCGAACCGTGGGCCGCGCTCTGTGAATCCGAGAATCTGTGGAATCTGCGTAATCTGTGGATATTTTGCCCCGCGAAATCGGTCCTCATCGGCAGATAGGAGGCAAGACGCTCTTTCTCCTGTCTGCGGTTTTGCTTTTTGCCTTTTGCCTTTTGACCTTTGACTTGACTCCGCCTGTGCTCCGGCTATCCTCAAACCACGATGCGAAACGCGCCTGACGCCATTCCGGTTCCTCTCTCTTCGTTCTTGTGTTCTCCTTCAAGAGTCTTCATTCCTCTATCTTCACTCCTCACTCTTTCATCCTCCGTCCTCCGCCCTCCATCTTCATTCCTCCATCCTCCATCTTCCATCCTCCCTCCGCCGCTGATGCAAGGCCAAATCCGGCAAGGGGGGTCAATTCCGGATGGCACGGCGTGGTCAGTTCTCACTGGCACACGAAACAGAGTCTACTTCAAAGTAGACTTCTCTGAATTTCCGCAATCTACAATCGACAATCGTCAACCTTCGATTCCCTCCACCGTTTGGCTAAGTGTCATTATCTCAGCAATCTACAATCGACAGTCGTCAACCTGCAATTCCTGTCGGCCCCCCTCCCCCCCGACGGGGGGAGTCGCTCCGAAACCGAATCCAAAACCAATTCCAAAAGACATCCCGCGAGATACTCGGACAGAAACTCCTTGAGAGACTCCGAGAAAGGCTCCGACAGAGAATCCGACAGAGACTCTGACAGAAACTCCAAGAAAGACTCCGCGAGAAACTCCAAAAGATACTCCG
>JAPLUO010000364.1 GCA_026397595.1 Caldifarciminota bacterium | reverse complement strand
CGTCCCGGCGTCTTGCGATGCCACAAAGCACGCAGGCCCCCTTGTTGGTAGGCGGTCCACCATTCATGAACCGCTTGGCGCGACACACCCAGCTTCCGAGCAACCTCAGTTTGCGTAGCCCCCTTTTTGAGCAAAGCGACACCTGCACGTCGCCTCATCTCCAGTGCAGCAAAGTCTCGTCTGATCATCAGTCTGCTCATGCGGAATTATACCATACTCCTCCCTTCTTGTCAAGCTATTTATGAGAAGGTCAGTAACAACAAGGTCTACTGCGTGAATGAGCATAGCGACAATGTCACTGTGATAGACGGTGCCGCAGACACGGTGCTCAAGACAGTACCAACCGAGAGAACACCCTACGCCCTCTGCTACAACCCCCAGAACAACAGGGTATATGTGGCAAACGGGAATGGCACCCACGTGACAGTTATTGACGGGGTCACTGACTCAGTGATCGACTCGGTCCCTGCGAAATTCGCTCAACGGGCCCTCTGCTACAACACCCAGAGTAACAAGATCTACGTCGTGAACTTCTCAAGCGACAGTATGACCGTGTTTGACGGTGCGACGGATTCCGTCATCGCTCGCCTCGCGGTTGGAAGCTGGTGTCGGTCCCTTTGCTATAATCCACGCGACAATAAAGTCTACTGCAGTAGATCCTCGGACGTTTGTACAGTGACCGTGATTGACGGAGCGACGAACGGCGTCATTGCGACGGTGGCCGCGGGCGACTGGGCTCTCTTATACAACCCGCTATACAACAAGGTCTATTCCACATACGCGGGTAGTGACAGCATGACCGTGATAGACGGAGCGACCGATTCGGTGCTCGCGACAGTCCGAACCGGCTCCGGTCCATGCGCCCTCTGCTGCAATCCGCAGAACGGCAGGGTCTATTGCGCGAACAGAACCAGCAGCAGTGTGACCGTGATAGACGGCGCTTCGGATTCGGTTCTGGCCACGATTGCGGCGGCCAGCCATCCTTGGGCTGTCTGCTACAGTCCGCAGGACGACAAGGTCTACTGTGCAAGTGAATACAGCGAGTATGTATCGGTGGTCGACGCTGCGACAAACTCGATCCTTACCTCAGTCGCGACCGGGACAGACCCCATTGCCCTCTGCTACAACTCGCAGGACAACAAGGTCTACAGTGCGAACGGTGGCAGTGACAACGTGACGGTGATAGACGGTGCGTCGGATTCGGTTTTGGCCACTGTGACTGTAGGAGATAGGCCTCGGGCCCTCTGCTACAACCCTCAAGACGACAAAGTCTACAGCGCGAACTCCGAAAGTGATGACGTGACGGTGATAGACGGTACGGGTGACTCGGTCGTCTGCACAGTCCCAGCGGGTGGCCATCCCTGTGCGCTCGTCCACAATCCGCAGGACGACAAGGTCTACTGTGCCGATTCAGCAAGCGACAACATTACCGTGATAGATGGTGCCACGAACTCCGTGCTCCGCACGCTTCCTGCCGGTAGCATGCCTGTTGCGATCTGCTACAACCCACAGAACGATAAGGCCTACTGCGCGAACTACGCGAGCCACAACGTGACCGTTATTGACTGTGCCACGGACTCTGTTCGTGGCATGGTCCAGACCGGTTGGTCTCCCAGGTCCCTCTGCTACAACTCTCAGAACAACAGGGCCTACTGCGGGAGCGACGCCAACACCGTGACGGTGATAGACGGCGCAACGGACTCGGTCATCACATCGATCGGTGTCGGAAAACACCCACGCGCGCTGTGCTACGACTCGCAGTACAACCATATCTACTGCGCGAACTACGGGAGCGCCAGCGTCACGGTGATAGACGGCGCGTCCAACTTCAGGGCCACCACGGTCGGAGTTGGGGATGGACCCCGGGCCCTGCTCTCTGTCCCAGGAACCGGACGGGTGTATGTCGTCAACAGTGCTAGTTCGAGTATCTCGGTGCTTCGGGACACGAGCCCTTCAGGCGTAGAGACGCCGAATGTCGGGGTGCGGGCTTCGAAACCAATGCCGACCGTTGCACGCGGCGTGCTGTTCCTCGACGGGGACTGTTCCCGCATGGGGACTGTTTCCAAAACCGTGCTCCTCGACATCAGCGGGCGCAAGGTGCTGGACCTGAAGCCCGGCGCAAATGATGTGCGGGCGCTGGCGCCGGGCGTGTACTTCGTGCGTGAAGAGTCACAAGCCGCAAACCGCAAGCCACAAGCTGTCCACAAGGTCGTGATAACCCAATAGGACGACGGGCGCACGTTCAGTCCACGGCTGCCCGCGGAAACGCGGGCAGCCTGCCTTTTCGCGGGCTTGCGCTTGAGCTTGTGCTGGTTCTACTGCTGCGGATGCCCCGCGAACAGGGGGTGGAGGCGTCCGCAGGTCGCCTGGTCTACCGCGCTGAAGTGCGAGAACTGCGTGGAGTTGGCGGCGCGGACCGCGGAAAAGGAGCGCAGCAGCGGGTCGTCCGTTCAGTCGAGATGAAAGAGGCGGCGGAGCCGAAGGCGAATCTCAGCAAGCCGGGGGTCGGAAAGCGCGCCCAGTTCGCGGAGAACGGTCGAGCTGGCAATGGTCATCAGTCGGTGCACGCAGATCGTCGAAGGGGCGCGCAGCCCGGTCTGTCCGAAGTCCGGGTCTTGCGGTCGGACGGAGACGTCTGTGTCCAGTGTCGTCGTCTGAACACGGCTGGTGATGAAGGCGACCACGATGTGCCGGTGCGGGCCGATGGGTTCAGTAAGGCAGACAGCCGGCCGCACTTTGGTGCCGGTGAGGTCGTCGAACGGAAACGGGACGAGGATAACCTTCCCGCTAGTCACCGAATGGCTTGCCGTCGGCGGCAGTGTAGATGTCTTCGGCCGGGTCCGTCAGGAATTCAAAGGCGGGATTGGAGCGGGCGGCCTCGAGCCAGAGTTCCTCGTCAAGGTTGTCGTCCTCGGGGAGCAGGATTATCACCTTGACCCGACTCGGTCCGGCGATGGGAAGGGGTTCGTCCAGAACCAGTCGGTGTTCCTTGTCCACTATGCCGGTAGTCTCGATTGCTCTCTGTGCCACACGTTATCGTGCCTCGGAGTTCGCCCAATGTCAAGCCCGGCAGTGGGCCGTGCAGTGGGCCGCTTGTGTTTGGGCTGGCTCTACTGCTGCGGGTGACCTGCGAACAGGGGGTAGATGTATTCGCGGGGTTCCTCCTTTCTCCTCCGCATCTCGGAGGCGCTGTCCCGGTCTTCGGGGTTTCGAGCATTGGTTGACTTCGCGGCTGGGCCGGTGAGAATCTAGACGTGAGACTGCTACCGAACCGAAGCCTCCGTCTGAGCATGAAAGAGGGCGATATTGAAGGGTATTGAAATCCGGCCGTTCGTGATTGAGGATACGGACGGGGTGCTTGAGGTGTGGAGCCTGGCCGGCATGACTACACCGGAGCGGAACCCCCGGGCCGACATCCAGAAGAAGCTCCGCCACAGTCCGGAGTCGTTCTTTGTGGGCATCTTTGAGGGGAAGGTCGCGGCCACGGTGATGGTCGGGTACGACGGGCACCGGGGCTGGATCTACTCATTGGCGGTCAGGCCGGACCTGCAGCGCAAGGGCATTGGTCGTCAGATGATGGAGCAGGCCGAGAACTGGCTCCGGCAGCACGGCTGCCCCAGGGCCAAGCTGCAGATAGACGAAGCCCGGAGCGATGTGGCCGGGTTCTACAAGAAACTGGGGTATGAAGTGCAGCCGCTGGTCAGCATGGCCAAGTGGTTCCGGGTCTCGGATTCTTGACTTTGACCCCGCAGGCAAATACAATTGGCCGAAGTTCCACGCGCCCGTAGCTCAATTGGATAGAGTGCCGGACTACGAATCCGTAGGTTGCGCGTTCAAGTCGCGCCGGGCGCGTTCTTGTGAGACAGAGACGGGAAATCCGCAGATTACGCAGATTCCGCAGATGAGGTCCACAAAGGGACGGAGTCTGCAGAAGACGTCCGCAGGACAAGCAGTCGGGCAGGTCGACCATGAACGGTGGATGAGGGCGGCTCTGGTTGAGGCTGAGGCTGCTGCGGCTGAGGGCGAGGTACCCGTGGGGTGCGTGGTGGTGCACGAGGGCCGGATAGTCGGCCGCGGGCACAACCGCACCGAATCGCTGAAAGACCCGACCGCCCACGCTGAGATTGTGGCAATCGGGGCCGCCGCGACCGCGCTTGAGAACTGGCGGTTAAGCGGGGCCACGGTATACGTTACCATTGAGCCGTGTCTGATGTGCACCGGCGCGCTGGTGCTGGCGCGGCCGGATTGCGTAGTGTTCGGGGCGCGTGATGAGAAGTTCGGGTGCCTCGGGTCGCGGTACGACATCGCGGCCGACAACCAGTTCAACCACCGGTTGAAGGTAGTTGAGGGCGTGCTGGCGACCGAGGCGGGCGAGTTGCTGAAACGGTTCTTCCGGGCGAGGCGCGGGAGGACGGTTTTGGGGACGGTCGCCGAGCGGGCACTGGGGACAGTCCCTTTCGGAGAACCTCGGGGACAGTCCCCGGCAAGGAAGCGCAAGTGAAGTCTGCAATTGCTGGAGAGATGGCCGAGTGGACGAAGGCGCGTGACTCGAAATCACGTATACTCGTAAGGGTATCGGGGGTTCAAATCCCTCTCTCTCCGTCTTTTACCGGAACAGGACGAATGAGACCAATAGGACCAATGACCAGAGGCCGGCGACGGGGCATCGGCTTGGCGGTGGTGCTTGGGCTGTGCGTGATGCTGACCTCGAGCATGAGCGCGGGGTGGCTCAAGATTGCCAAGTCGGACCGCAGGCAGATTCCCGGTGAAGCTGAGCAGTTAAGACAGCTCCTTCATTCTTACACGACCATGCAGGCGGACCAGCCGCCGCTGGAGCGGTTCCGGTTCAAGCCGTCCGCTGCTGACCTCGACCGCGTCAGGAAGTTGCAGGCCGGCGGGACCGACACGGTCCGGGTATTGTGCCTGCGCGTCGAGTTCCAGTCCGACACGACCCCGCTCACGACCGGCAACGGCAAGATGGATACGCTCGGGTTCCTTTCGCCCGACTCGGGCCTGTTCTACGACCCGCCGCATTTCAAGCGCTACTTCGAGCGACAGATGGAGGGGCTGCGCAACTTCTATCGGGCGCAGACACTTGGCAAGTTGTACGTCGAGTACACGGTGATGCCTTCCGGTGAGAAGACGTGCTATCAGTTGCCGCGGGAGATGCAGTTCTACGGCGACACGATCTCGTACGACGCCATCGAGATAGGCCTGGTGCGGCTGATGCGCGACGCGTTCAAAGTGGCGGACGAAGACCCGGAGCTCCACTTCGGGGACTACGACGAGTTCATCGTATTCCATGCGGGTTCGGGCCTGCAGTCCGACCTGAGGCGGGATTCGCCGTTCGACCTGCTGGCCGGCGAGGTCCCATCCGGCGCGATCGAGGCGTATCTCGGCGAACCGTACATCTCGGTGGATTCGGGCCGGACCCACATCGAGCACGGGACCGTGCTGCCCGAGATGATGCGGCAGGACACGATGTACGGGGACCAGACCAATATCCTGGGCATGACCGGGCTGGCCGGGACCCTGTTCCACGAGTTCGCGCATCTGCTCGGCGCGTACGACCTGTATGACGTAACCGGCGTGACCATGGGCGTGGGTTCGTGGAGCCTGATGGGGTATGGCGGCTGGCTCGGCGACTACGGCGCGGGCGCGCCGCCCGGCGTGATCCCCGGGTTCCTCGATGCGTTCCACCGGACGATGTTCCTCGACACGATAACCCAGGTGCGGACCGTTAGACTGCCGGTTGAGTCAATTCCGATATTCGCGGCGGAGATGGACACGCAGTTCTTCAGCCGGCGCGGGGACACGGCCCGTCCGACAATCATCAAGATTCCGATAACGCCCGACGAGTACTTCCTGCTCGAGAACCGGCAGGTTGATGTGAAGCAGCCGGACACAATCGACGTGGACGTGGAGGATGGCGTGGTCATCGCGGTCGGCGGCAATGAGTACGATTTCTTCCAGCCCGGTTCCGGGGTGCTCATCTGGCACATCGACCGGAAGGTGCTGGCCGACTACGGGCCGTATAACGCCGTGAACGTCGATCCGGCGCACAAGGGCGTAGACCTGGAAGAGGGCGATGGCGTGCAGGACTATGACGTGCCGTACTGGCAGTCGCGCGCGCCGGACTACGAAATCTACGGGTATAAGTACGACCCGTTCCTTAAGGGCGGGTACAATGACTGGTTCACGGCCCAGACCAACCCGAACTCGGACGGCTACAAGGGTCGGAGTTTCCTCGCCGTCACGCTGCTCGGAGCCGTGGATTCGGCCGCGCGACTGAAGGACACGATTATCCCGGTGAAGGTCGGCTGGGACCTGTACCAGCCGGGGTTTCCCAAGGCCGTGGGTAGCTCACCGTTGCTGTCGGCATTCGCCGCGGACATCGATGGCAACGATACGCTGGACATCGCAGTGGTGGATACCGCCGGCAGCCTCCGGATCTGGCGCGCTGACGGTTCCGCGCTGCGCTCGCTCGGCGTTGGGAGCCCCGTTCGGGCCGACCTCGCCATCGGGGACGTGACGGGCGATTCGAAGCTCGAGGTGGTGGTGGCAAGCAACGACACTCTGGTTACTGTCGTTCCGGTTTCGGGTTCTCCCGTGCGAATGAAGGCCGGGGACCGGATTCTCGCCGCGCCGGTACTGGCGGACCTTGATGGTGACGGCCAGAAGGAGATCATCGTCGGTTCGACTGACATGAGGCTGTATGCATGGAAGGGCGACGGAATTCCAATGCCCGGGTTCCCGGTGTCTGTGGGTTCGGAAGTCCGCGCGCCGGTGGCGGTGACCGATACGGTCCGGCCGCAGATTGTGCTGCTTTCCGGTGACGGCAGGCTGTTCCTGTTCAACCCGGACGGCTCACTCGTGAGTGGATTCCCGGTGGTGCTCAGTAAGTCGCCCTATTACGCCACCGCCCAGCCCGTGGTCGGCGACTTCGACCGGGACGGAAGTAGGGAAATTGCCGTCATCGCCCCGGGCGAGCACGACTACCGTTTCTACCTGGTCGGCCTGGACGGCGCGGTCGAGTTTCAGTCCCGCGAGTTCATCCGCAGTCCCTTTACCGGCACGCCCGCCGTTGCGGACATGGACGGTGACGAGTACGTGGACGTGCTTGCCGCCTCGATGAACGACCTGTTCGCGCTGGGCCGGAATGCCACGCTGGTCACCAACTACCCGTTCACGCAGGACTCCACATACTCAACCACCGAACTGGCCGGCAACTGGATTATCACCTTTGACGTCTACTTTCAGTACCTTTCGTCTCCGGTCGTGGCCGACGTCGACGGCGACGGTGTGTCGGACGTGGTCATCGGTTCACCGCAGTACGGACTGCTCGGGTTCAACGGCAGAACCGGGGCGCCGCTGCAGTTCTTCCCTTTGATGGCCACCGCCGGAATCAGCGCGGTGCCACTAGCCGTCGACCTGGACGGGGACGGCAAGGTCGAGTTGGCTGCCGGCAGCGACTCAGGCACGTTTTATGTCTGGAAGATGCCAGGCCCGGCCTCAGGCATCAAGTGGCCATGTGCGTATCACGACCCCTGTCACACGGGCCTGGTTCTTGATTCGGAACTCCCGCCCTGGCAGCCGCTCGTCCACCCGGACTCTTTGGTTGCGAGGCTGTACGTCTATCCGAATCCCGCGGGCGCTTCGGTGAGCATACGCTACCGTGTGAATGACGCCGACCAGGTTAAGCTTCGGCTCTTGGACATGGCTGGCGAGCCGGTCGTGGTCGAGTTCGACGGCCAGGCAGTCAAGGAGGCCGACAATGAGACCGTCGTCAACCTAGAGAAGATCCCGCCCGGCATCTACATCGTCAGGCTGGAGGCGAAGCGCCTTGACCAGCGTGAGGTGAAGTTTACCAAGCTGGCGGTCGTGAGGTAGGCTACGGCATTGCAGATTGCAGACGCCGTCCTGAGCGAGGGTAGAAGATTCTTCGCTGCGCTCAGAATGACAGGAGCGAAGGATTGCAGATTGCAGATTGGCCTGCTTGCAGTGGCGTTGGCTGCGGCCGTGGCACTGGCCGGGCCGACCGACCTCATCAAACTGCGGTCGCCGGAGAACCCGAGGCCACTGCCAAACGGGCATGTCGCGCCGCCGCGACACGCAAGGAATTGCAGATTGCAGATTACAGATTGCAGATTGGGCGGCGTTGACGGCGTCATCAAGGACGACTTTCCCTGCAACGACGACACCGCGAGCGGGTGCAAGCAGCTCGCGCCCAAGCTGGCAGTTGGCTCGAGGGGCTTCGTGGTTAGCTGGTACGAGTTTCGGGATGGCGACGCCGACGCGTGGTTCCAGCGGTTTGATTCGGCCGGCAACAAGATTGGGGTGAACGAACGGCTGAACACCGACGTTACGATGGGCTGGCAGGGCGACCCGTCGAGCGCGATGGGCCCGGACGGCCGGTTCCTGTTCTGCTGGGAGGACCGGAGAAATATCGGCAACTCCGACCTGTTCTGCCAGCGTTTCGACGCCGCCGGCACGCGGATGGGAGACAACTTCCGGGTGAGCGATTCCGCGGCCGACGGTGACCAGAGCATGTCCGGTGCATGGATTGCGCCGAACGGCGTGGCCTTGCTGGCATGGGATGACCGGAGGTTCGGCCTCACCGGCGACATCTTCGCCCAGTTCCTCAACGCCGATGGCACGCCACTGGACACGAACTTCCGGGTCAATGACGACGGGATCAACGTGGCAAACCAGTACGAACCGGAAGTCTCCGGCGACAGTTCGGGCCGATTCGTGGTAGCGTGGATGGACGGCCGGGGGCACAACTCGTCTGACTGGAACGTCTTCTGCCAGCGGCTCAACTCGCAGGGCCAGCGTCTCGGTGCGAACATCCAAGTGACGACCAATGACAGCATCCAGCAGACCCCCGACGTTTCGTGCGGTGTCAGCGGCGAGTTTGTTGTGACGTGGGACGACGGCCGAAACGGCAACCAGGACGTCTACGGCCAGCGGTACGACGCCAACGGCAACCCGCTCGGCCAGAACTTCAAGGTCAATGACGACGGCGGCAGCGCCGACCAGTACGGCTCCGGGGTCGCGGTGAACAGCTACGGTGAATTCCTGGTTGTCTGGACCGACCGCCGGGGCGGCGAAGACGATGTGTATGCAAGGCGCTACTATGCCGACGGCAATCCTTCAGGTCCGAGCTTCAGGCTGAGTGACGTCAGCCTGGGGCGGCAACTGAACCCGACGGTCGAGGCGCGGCCGGGCGGGGGATATTGGACGGCATGGGCGGACGCGCGTTCCGGCGACTACGATATCTACTGCCAGCGCCTGGACCGCAACGCCAACAAGGTCGGGGCCAGCTTCCGCATCAATGACGACCACGGCAGCGCGCTCCAGCGCTGCTCGTCCATCGCCATGGACGCGCGCGGGGTCATTTGCGTGGCGTGGGAGGACGAGCGGAACGGCGCGACCGACATCTATCGGTGCGTGACCGACGCGGCGGGAAATGTGATGGGTCCGAACCTACGGCTCAATGACGACGGGGCTGGCGGAGCCGCTCAATACTACGCGGCCGCGGCCGCGGGCAGCGGCAGGTTCATTGCGGCCTGGGTAGACATGCGGAACGCGCCGCAATCCGCGGACATCTATGCGCAGTACATGGACGGGGGCGGGATGCCGGTCGGGGCCAATTTCCGCGTCAACACCGATGTCTCGGGTGCCTCTCAGTGGTATCCCTATACCGCAATGGATTCGAGTAACCAATCCGTAGTTCTCTGGGAGGACGCCCGCAACGGCCAAGAACAGATGTACTGCCGCAGATACGACTCGAGCGGTAATCCGCTCGGCCCCGAGTTTACGGTGCAGGATTCGACCGGCACCGGCATCTACGGAAGCGTGGCAATGAACCGGAGCGGTAGATTCGTCGCAGTCTGGATGAACTATCGCGACACCTTGACCGACTGGGACGCCTACTGTCAGGCGTATCGGGCCGACGGCTCGGCAATCGGTCGGAACATCCGGCTGAATACCGATGATGGCCAGGCATACCAGGGCTACCCGGCCTGCGCGGTTGACGAGCAGGGCAGGTTTGTCGTCGCCTGGGAGGACACCAGGAACGACGTTTACGACGTGTATCTGCAGCGGTTCGATTCGTCGGGGACGAGGATTGGCAGCAACGAGCGCGTGAATGACAATTCGGTTCCGAGCGACGCCTACTCGCCAAGTTGCGCCTTCGCCCCGGACGGCAGGCTTGCGGTCGAGTTCAACGACGAGCGAGACTTCCCCGGCGACCCCCAGATCTACTGCCAGCGGTTCGATTCGGACGGCGCACGAATCAGCTTCAACAAGATGGTGAACGGGCCCAACCTGTTTCCGAATAACAGCCACTGGACGGTCGGCCAGAGCATCGCCGCGAGTGCCGACGTGCTGGCTTTCGCATGGACCGACAACCGTCGGCATCAGGGCTTCGACATCTACGCGAAACTGACCGACTGGAACCTGGTCGGGGTTGCCGAGAAGACGGGGGACCGGGGACGGGGGACGGAGTTTGCGGGCCGGCCCAGCATCGTCGGCCGGCACGGACGATTGCAGTTCGTTGAACCGGCACGCGAGGGAACCGTGGCGCTCTACGACGCCTCGGGCAGGCAGGTACGCCACAGCGCCACCACCGAGTCCGGCGGGTTCGATCTGCGGGGCATCAGTCCCGGCACGTACTTTCTTGTTACGAGGCAGGGCACGGCAGCCGAGTGTCGCAAAGTTGTTGTAGAATGAGAGTGAATCCATGATGTGGAACATGCTTATGGCACTGATTCTCGGAGCCCAGACGCCGGTCGGCACCCAGGCGCCGCAGTCATCCCCACGCGGTGGCGCGATTTTGGCGTCGATGGTCTTGCCCGGCACCGGGCAGATGATGTTGGGCAGCGCGAAGCGGGGCGAGGGGCTGCTCTGGCTTGACGGCGGGCTCTGGGCGCTCTGGTCCGGTTTCTCCTGGTATAGTTCGGCCCGCGAGCACGACGCACGTCTGTTTGCCGGGCGTGAAGCGGGCGCCGACCTGACCCGCAAGGAGTCGCGCTACTACAGGGCGCTGGAGCGGTACGATAATGCCGACGAGTACAATGAGGGTGTGCGGGCAGACGCGCGGGACATGTACCCGGACGATCCGCAGCGGCAGCACGACTACTATCAGAGCCAGGGATATTTCGGGGCGCAGGCATGGAACTGGAGTTCGGACTCGGCCCGGTTCGACTACTGGGAGACAAGGAAGTCGGGACGGACCGCAGCGCTCCGGGCGCAGTTCGCCACCGGCGCCCTGCTTCTCAATCGGCTGGTGAGCGTTGTCGACTGCGCGTTCTTTGCCGGTCGAGGGCGGTCGGCATCGCGTGTCGAGTTTCGCCCCGCGGACACCGAGCCCGGCATCAAGGTCTGCTATCGTTTCTGAATAGTGAATCATGAATAGCGAATAGTGAAAGACCGATTCGGGTTTCACAATTCTCTATTCACCATTCTCCGATGAGCGTCGAGCGTAAAGCCGACTTCCTCGTAATCGGCTCGGGCATGGCCGGGCTGTGGTTCTCCCACCGCGTGAGCCGGCAGGGCTCGGTTCTCCTCGTCACCAAGAAAGAAGACTCCGAGTCGAATACGAACTACGCCCAGTGCGGAATCGCCGCGGCAGTATCGTCGGACGACAGCGCCCAACTCCACTACGAGGATACGCTCCGTACCGGCGCCGGCATCGCACATCCTGAGGTCGTCAAGCTGGTGACCGAAGCCGGGCCAGGACTCGTGCGCGAGCTGTTCAGTCTCGGCGTGCCGTTCAACACCTATGCCGACGGTTCCGGGGCCGAGCACTTCGACCTTGGGCAGGAGGGCGGGCATCGGCGGAGGCGCATCGTTCATGCGCATGACTTCACCGGCTCGGAGATAGAGCATGGGCTGCTGAAAGTGGTAAGGTCGAACCGGGACGTGACGATGCTTGAGGAGCACTTTGCCATCGACCTGGACCTGGACGAGGACGGCCGATGCTGCGGCGCACTCGCGCTTGACAAGTCAACCGGCTGCATCGAATTGGTCCGCGCGCGGGTCTGCCTGCTTGCGACCGGCGGGATGGGACAGGCTTGGCTGCACACCACCAACCCGCGGATAGCGACCGGCGACGGAGTCGCGATGGGCTATCGGGCCGGCGCAAGAATCGCCGACATGGAGTTCGTCCAGTTTCACCCGACTTCGCTGTATGGGCACCGGATTGAGGGTCGGGCGTTCCTCATTTCCGAGGCGGTCCGGGGCGAAGGCGCAATCCTGCGGACCCGCGACGGGCACGCGTTCATGCCCGGATACCACCCGGACGCGGACCTTGCGCCGCGCGACGTTGTCGCGCGGGCGATTGCCACGGAGTTGAAACTGCGCGGCGGAGACTACGTATTGCTGGATGCCACGCACCTCGACCCTAAGCGGCTGCGCGCCCGTTTCCCGAACATAAGCGAGACCTGCCTGAGACTTGGCATCGACATCACCCGCCAGCCGATACCGGTGGTGCCGGCCGCGCATTACGTCTGCGGCGGGATCGAAACGAACGACCGGGCCGAGACTTCGGTGCCGGGGCTTTTCGCGGCCGGCGAATGCGCCTGCTCCGGTCTGCACGGTGCGAACCGGTTGGCCTCGAACTCTTTGCTGGAGGCGTTGGTCATGGCCGACCGGGCGGCGGAGAGGGCAGGGGGCGAAGTCAGAGGGCAGAAGTCAGACGTCAGAAGTCAGAAGTCGGAAGTGCAGAGTTCAAAGTCCAGGGTTCTGAGTCCGGAGTCCGCGGCAGATGACGCGCATGTTGTCGAACTGCGACGGCGGCTGCAGGAGCGGATGTGGCAGAGCGCCGGCATCGTCAGAACCGATGCCGGGCTGGCCGAGGCCCGAGGAGAACTGGCGACGCTTGGGGCGGAAGCCGAGGGGCTGGGGTCATCGGTCGCCGACATGGAACTGCGCAACCTGTTGGCCGCGTCGCGCCTCGTCGTCGAGTGCGCGCTGCGGCGGCCGGAGTCAAGGGGCCTGCACCACAATGAAGACCATCCGAAACCGGACGACCGTTACCAGCGGGACACGGTCATCAGCCGGTCCGAGCTCGATCCTTCGCCTGCCTGACGCGGCCGGGCACCTGCTCGAACGCTTCGGCAGCTACCTGCTGGTTGAGCGGAGCGTTACCGGCGGCTCGGCCGACTGCTACCTCGCTGACCTGAGGCAGTTCTTCCTGGCCTTGCCGGCGGCGGCCGAACGGCCGGCCGCGACGAGCCGTCAGATGCTCCACGGCTATGCCCAACGCCTCGGCAGCGCGGGGCTGGCAACTACTACTGTCGCGCGGAAGCTCGTGTCAATCCGGTTGTTCTATCGCTTCCTTGCCTCAGAGCAGCGGCTGGCAGCCAACCCGGCCGACGACATTGACCTGCCCAAACAGCGGCGCAAGCTGCCGGGCGTGCTGACCCAGGATGAAGTGACAAAGCTGATTGAGGCGGCGGGCAAAGCCCCGGACCGGTTCTGGGCGTTGCGCAGCCGGGCGATGCTCGAAGTAATGTACGGCAGCGGGCTGCGAGTGTCGGAGTTGCTGAGTCTCGGCATGGGCAACGTGTCGCTGGCCGACGGGTTCCTGCGGGTGATGGGCAAACGGAGCAAGGAGAGGGTCGTGCCGCTGGGACAACCGGCGGTGGACGCGGTGCGTGACTATCTGAGCGCTGCGCGGCCCCACTATGTGGGGAAAGAGCCCAGCCCGTTCCTGTTCCTGAATCATCATGGGAACCGGCTTTCCCGGATGGGGTTACTGAAGATCCTGCGCGCGTGCGTTGGGCTGGCCGGAATCAGTCGCCGCGTCACCCCGCACACGCTCCGGCATTCGTTCGCCACCCACCTGCTCGAAGGCGGGGCCGACCTGCGCGCGGTCCAGGAGATGCTCGGGCACTCAAGCATCGCTACGACTCAGATATACACTCATGTTGACCGTGAGTATCTGAGAGAGACACACCGGACGTTCCATCCCAGAGGGTAGCAGAGGAAGCCAGGGTTCGGGGGTCCAAGGGTTCACGGGTTCGGGCGCCGGAACCCAGGAAACTACACTACGGAGACGCCGAAGGTGCCGCGGACGACCTTGCCGATGACGCGGCTGCCCGGGATCGAGCCGAGGATTCGGTCCGTCTGCTTTGGTGCGACAAACAGGACCATGCCCATGCCCATGTTGAACGTGCGGTACATCTCCTCGTCCGGTACGTTGCCGAGGCGCTGAATCACCCCGAATATGGGCGACGGACGCCAGCCGGATTTCTTGACAATCACTGATACCTCGTGCGGTAACAGGCGGGCGATATTGCCGTAGAACCCGCCGCCGGTGATATGGGCGAGCGCATGGATGCGGCTCAGCAGGGAATAGACCGGCTTCAGGTAAGAACGGTGCGGCCGCAACAACTCCTCGCCGAGCGACCGGGTCAGGCCCTTGATTCGCGAACTGACCTTGAGGCCGGCCTTGTCGAAGAGGACCCGGCGCGCGAGTGAGTAGCCGTTGGTGTGAAGTCCGGAGGAAGGAATGCCGATGACCGCGTCGCCGGGTGAGATTCGCGTAGCGTCAATGACCTTGTTCCGTTCGACCGTGCCGACAATGAAGCCGGCCAGATCGAAGTCGTGGGGCCGGTAGATGTCGGGCATCATTGCGGTTTCGCCACCGACGAGCGAACAACCATTATCGCGGCAGGCCTTGCCCAGCCCCTGCACTATCGCCAGCAGGGACTCGGGCTTGAGTTTTGAGTGGGCGATGTAGTCGAGGAAGAAGAGCGGCCGCGCGCCGAGGGTCAGGATGTCATTGACCGAGTGGTTGACGATGTCAATGCCGACAGTGTCGTAGCGGCCGCACAGTCGGGCAATGACCAGCTTGGTGCCGACTCCGTCACAACTGGCCACCAGCACCGGGTCGCGCAGTTTCGGGACCCGGCAGAGCGAGCCGAACAGGCCGACTTCGGAGATAACTCCCGGAGAGAAAGTGGAACGGGCGATGCCGGCAATCCGGCGCTTGACCGCGTCCATTGCCGTGATGTCGACGCCCGCGTCGCGGTAGAGCATGGAATGGGGTCAGGGTTCGGGGGTCGGGACCCGGGGAGAAGGTATGACGTTGCGGATGAAGAAGCGGAAGGTACGCAGCGGGTTGGGTCGGAACCCGATTCGCCAGAACAAGGTTGCGGCGTGGTTGCTACTGAACATGCCGGTTAGCGCGGGACGCGTCCCCTTTGTCTTCATCCAGCCGAGCACGTGGCTGAGCAGGGCGGAGCCGATGCCGAGGTTGCGCGAGCCCGGCAGCACGCCGATTTCCGTGATGTGAAAGCTGCCGCCGCCCTCATACGCGGTGGCGTCAACGATGGTGTAGGCAACGGGGTCGCCGGCGTTCTCGACCAGCAGGACCTGCTGCGGGTCGAACCCGGGGTTCCCGGACACGAAGTCAAGGTAGCCGTCGGACACTGGCTCGCCCTGCCGGTCAGGGTAGTCAAAGGCCCGGCCGGACAGATTCAGCACGGTTGCGTTCTCCTCGGGAAGCCGCGCCGGGCGCATTACGAATCCCGGGGGCAGGGGCCGCTGGGGAATGACGCACAAGTCGTGGCGGAACCCGAGCATCGAGACTGGGTGCTCCTCGAATCCGATCTCGCGTATCACCGGCGGGTGGACCGTATCGGTGCTTCGGTAGTGGATGGTGATGTTACTGATTTCGTACTTTGCGGCCAACTCTGCGGCGGCCTCCAGCAAGGGGTCAGTCAGGAAGTGATAGGTCTCGCGGTCACGCCGCCCGTGCTTCAGAGTCAGTCCGAGCTGGATTGAGTCGGTTCCCTTCCAGCGCGTGGGACGGGCGAATCCGTACCCGGCCACTTCTGAGCCGCACTCCAGCACCAGACCGACGCCGTTCTGAAGCCAAGGGGTGGTGAAGAGCTGCTCGGTCTGCTCGATTGACATCGCCGGACGCGACCCAAGCTCTGCATAGACGCCCGCCACGAGCAACGCCACTGCCCGGGCGTCGTCCCGGCGCAGGGGTCGGACTTCAGGTTTGAGGGCGAGCTTCAGTTGCGGTGCGGCCATGGCTGAGTCAATCTGTGACGGCGTCGGGACAGTCCGGCACCGGCAGCGGCGCGACCAGGCACCGAACGGACACGAGGCCGAACACAGATGAACGTAACACTCCTCCTATACAGGTTGGACTTGGCGACTCAGCCGTTACCGACGGGAACACGAATTCAGTCAACGGGACATTCTAGCCGGAGTCGACTCCGCGTCAATTACGAAATCGGGGACCTTGAATCGGCAGGGATGGATCACCTTCCGTCCTTTGAGAGCATTACTTGATCATGCCGGCTGAGCCCAGGCGATAGTCCCGGCTTGACCTTCTCCCTTCGGCAATTCACACGCAGATTCGGTGATACAGCCGGTCTGACGGCGGAGTTGACCGAAGCGCCTTCCCGGAATATGATTGACTCCTTGAGCCCGACGATCCCGGGGAAGGCTCTGTCGGTTGCCGTGGCGGCAGTATTCTGCCATCGGCAATGTGTTGGGAAACGCGGCGAAGACCATCATGTTGAGACTTTTGAGTAGAGGAGGACTGTTCTGATGCGGACAACTTACACTTCTGAGTCGGTGACCGAAGGCCATCCGGACAAAGTCTGCGACCGGATTTCGGATGCGGTGCTGGACGAGGTCCTGCGCCAGGACCCGCACGGCCGGGTTGCGTGCGAATCGTTTGTCACGGTCGGCATGGTGCTCGTCGGCGGCGAGATTACGACCCATGCGTGGGTCGACCTGCCAAAGCTGGTGCGGGGCGTGCTACGGGACATCGGGTACGTTACCACCGAAAGCGGGCTCTCCTGCGACAGTTGCGCGGTGCTGAACGCCATCGGCAAACAGTCGCCCGACATCAAGCAGGGCGTCGATACCGGCGGAGCCGGGGACCAGGGCGTGATGTTCGGCTACGCCTGCAAGGAGACCGACGAACTGATGCCGCTGCCGATGGTGCTTTCGCACAAGCTGGCCCAGCGCCTCGCCTACGTGCGCAAGCACGGAACCCTCCCTTATCTCCGGCCGGACGGCAAGTCCCAGGTCACGGTCGAATACGACAACGGCGTGCCGGTGCGGGTCGACAGCGTGGTGCTGGCGGCTCAGCACGACGAAACGATACTCGACAAGACCGGGGACCGCATTACCAGGGCGGCACGGCAGGAACTGATTGATACCGTGGCGCGGCACGTGGTACCGGCCCAGTACATTGACCGGAACACCAAGTTCTATGTGAACGAGACCGGCAAGTTCGTGGTCGGCGGGCCCCAGTCCGACACCGGCATGACCGGGCGCAAGATCATCGTTGACACCTACGGCGGCAGGATTGCCCACGGCGGCGGCGCGTTCTCGGGTAAGGACCCGAGCAAAGTTGACCGCTCCGCCACCTACATGGCGCGGTACGTAGCCAAGAACTGCGTGGCCGCGGGGCTTTGCAAGGAAGTTGTCGTACGGCTGGCGTACGTCATCGGCCGGGCCGACCCGACCGATGTCTCGGTCGACACGTTCGGCACCGGCTTGCTCGACGATGAGAAGCTGGTGAAACTGATTCGGGACGTGTTCCCGCTGAAGCCGCGGGAGATGATTCGCTACCTGAACCTGCTCAAGCCGATATACCAGGCAACGTCCGCCTACGGTCATTTCGGCCGCGAGCCGTACGTGAAAAAGGCCGGCAAGCAGACGCTTGAGTTCTTCAATTGGGAAAAGACCGACAAGGCGGCTGAGCTGCGCCGAGCGCTTAAATAGGAAAGCACGAATTTCGAAGATCGAAGTCCGATTCAAGTCCGAAGAGCGAATGCGCGGACGCGCCACTGGCTGGATTCGGGCATTCGAGCTTGATTCGAGCTTCGGACTTCGGACTTCGTCATTGTTGCCAAAGGAGGCATTGTGGATTGGCCGGGGGCGCGAGCGTACGGCTTTGCGCGTCCAACCCACTCTCGACCCAGGACGAAGTCGCGGCCTCGCTGGTCAAGGACTACGGCATCCCGACGTTCGCCATCAAGGGCGAGAACCGGGACCAGTACTTCCGGCACATCGAGCAGGCGCTTTCGCACTCACCCGTGATTACCACCGACGACGGCGCGGACCTCATTTCGACCCTGCACAAGGAGAAGGGCAAGCGGCTCGCAGCAGTGCTCGGCGGTACTGAGGAGACCACGACCGGAGTCATCCGGCTGCGCAGCATGGAAAAGGACGGGGTGCTCGCGTTCCCGGTGATTGCGGTCAATGACTCCGAGACCAAGTTCATGTTCGACAACCGGTACGGGACCGGGCAGTCCTCGCTTGACGGAATCCTGCGGGCCACGAACATCCTGTTTGCCGGCGCGACCTTTGTCGTCTGCGGGTACGGCTGGTGTGGCCGGGGCGTCGCGTCCCGGGCCAAAGGCATGGGTTCGGATGTAATCGTCACCGAGGTGAACCCGGTGCGCGCGCTGGAGGCGCGGATGGACGGGTTCCGGGTGATGCGACTCGCCGACGCCTGCAAGGTCGGCGACGTGTTCATCACCGTGACCGGTGACATCAACGTGATTGACAAGCAACACATGCTGGCGATGAAGGACGGCGCAATCGTCTGCAACTCAGGTCACTTCGACGCGGAAATCAACAAGACCGCGCTGGACAAAATAACGAAGTCCAGCCGCGAGCTGCGGAAGTTCTGCGTCGAACACGTGCTCAACAACGGCAAACGACTCATCCTGCTTGCCGAAGGCAGGCTCGTGAACCTGTCCGCGGCCGAAGGCCACCCGGCAATGGTTATGGACATGTCCTTTGCCAATCAGGCGCTGGCGGCCGAGCACATCCTCAAGAACAAAGGCAAGCTGGAGAACCGCGTGTACAAGCTGCCTGAGGAACTCGACAAGAGTATTGCCGAGGTCAAGCTGCGGACGCTCGGCATCAAGATAGACAAGCTGACCCCGGAGCAGGCCGCGTACATTTCCAGTTGGCAGCAGGGACCGTGAGGAAAGTGGAAAGTCCAAAGTGGAAATGACGAAGTCCAAAGGCGAAATGACAAAGTCCGAAGGGGAAATGACGAAGTCCTGATCCGCAAGGACGAGTGAGCGGACGGAGCCTTCGGGCTCCGTTCCGCTTGTTGGACGCGAACGGCGTTCGTCGCCGTGGTCTAGAAGACCACGACCACGTCCGAACTGACGACCTTGAGGGCTACCTGCCGGATGCCGTTCGCGCGTTTGGCATGGCAGCGTATGCGGTAGTTGTACCGGGATGTGGGTTCGAACGCGACGATGTCGCGGGGCGAGCGCTCGGCCCGGCGGTTGCTGCCCTTCCAGATGAAGACGATAACCTCCAGGGTTGACATTGGGTCGGCGCGGAACGACTCGCGGTCGGGGTCGGACAGGCCCTTGAATACGCCGCCGGCAATCTCCACGTGTGAATGGAAGCTGCCCGCGAACCGCATGCGCATCTCACGGGCTAACTCCCGGCGGCGCCGGGCGAGGCGAAGGATGGTGGCCCAGTCTTTGAAGGTGACGCCGGTGCGGGTTCTGTTCCCGCCGCGGTAGAAGCAGGACCGCCGGACCGTGAACCGACGGCCGCGGTCGAGATTGCCGAACAGGAAACCGTATGTCTCTTTCTTAAAGGTGGTTTCGTAGCCCTCGCGGGCGAGACGGCACAGTTCGCGCACCGCGGCTTCCTCGAACAGAATCGGGCCACGGAAGCCGAAGACACGGCGGCGGGCGATGTGCTTCCACCCTGCGTCCTGCCGTTCCGGGCTTGTACGTTTCTTGCTCACCGCACGATTCTAGCGACTCAGGCCGGGGCCGCAAGCCACGCGGACAGACAGGACCTGGCATTTGGTCCTTGAGCGTCTTCTGGTCGCGGGAAGCGGGCGGTCATCTGTGGCCAGCCGGGGAACAGAAAGGGCGGCCCGAGAAGGCTCGAGCCGCCCGGAGTCGGAACAGAGGAATCAGTCGGTCATGATGAGTTTGGCGATGCGGGTGAAGCCGGGTGTCTGGAAGCGACAGAAGTAGGTCCCGGGCTGGACCCGTTGGCCGCGGTCGTCGGTTCCGTTCCAGAGAGTGCTGTGGAATCCGGCCGGCAATTCCGCTGCGGTCAGGGTGCGGATCAACACGCCCCCCGCGTTGTAGATTCGGAGCGAGACTCGCGACCTTGTCGGCAGCGCGTAGCGCACGAGCATGCGGCCGGTGAACGGATTGGGACGGGGCGAGCCAAGGGCGTACTCGCGCGGGATGCCGGAGAGGTTCTCGGGGCTTTCGATTCCCCCCAGCGGGAGGACGACAACCTGCTTCTGCCGGAAGTCGTTGAGCGGGAAAGTGTCGCCGGCGAGCAGCGTCGTGCATCGGGCCGTGTGGGTGCCGATCTGATTCGCGGTCCAAGGGGCGAACTCGGCGGTGTCGGACATGCCGGCCGGCAGCGTCATTGCCGTCTCGCTGGTGAAGAACGTGCCGATGGTGAAGCGGATTCGGAAACTCTCTTGGACGCCGCCGAAGTTCCGGATGACGGCGCGCGGAACCACGACCGCGCCGGTGTCAACGGTGTCGGGCGGTGTCAGTATCGCGGACACGCCGACGTCATGGAGCGGGTGGCGCACGATGAGCGGCGCCCTGACCGTGTCGTTGGCCGGGTTGTCATCGTCGGTGAGCGCGGTGAATGCTCTCAGTTGATAGGTGTCGACCGGATAGGCCTGCCAGGGATCGAAGGAAACGTCCATGCTTTCCTGCGCGCCCAGGGTGATGGTGGCCCAGTCATCGTACACCACGACCAGCGGCCCGGTAGTCGAGCCGTCGAGAGGTCGAGTGATTGTGAGCGAGGTCCGGCTGCCCGCCGCGCTGTTCTTCACTATGCCTCCCGGCCATTCGGCTGCCATCGGGACCGGCGCATCGATTTCGAACCAGACCGGGAAGGTGTGCGGCGAGACGCCATAGTTCTTGTACCGCGCGACCGGCATAACGAACGTGCCCGAGTCTACGAGCCCGGCCGGCGAAAGAATCAGCCGGCAGCCGACGTCGGCCGCATGCACTTGGACCGTATCGGTGAGGAAATCGTTAGCCGGATTGACGTCACCGTTAGTCTCAAGGCTGCAGCGTACCGCCACGAGCCCGGTCGGATGGGCCAGCCACGGCTTGAATTCGACGACGACGGAGTCGCCCGGTTCCGGGGCATCGGTGACCTGAACCGTGTCGCCGTAGGCGAGGCCGATGTACATGAAGGCGTTGGACTGCGACGTGACGTTGCCGTAGTTTCTAACCACTGCCCGCGGGATGACGGTGTCGTAGTGGTCGTATTGGCCCTGCGGGGCGAGAATCGAGGTCACGGCCATGTCGGGATGGCCGTACCGGAGCCGAGCGGTGTAGAGGCTGGTCCAAGGCGGCGGGCCGGCGTTCGCAACTTCACCGGAGACAAAGACGCCGTCCGAGTCGGACGCGCAGATGGTGGCGCCGAAGTCGTACGTCGTGTCGGCGACGCCGTAGCTATAGGTCCAGAGCGTATCTTTGCTGGTGGAGTTGGCCGCGCTGTAGCCGAGGGCGATGATTTTCGCGCCATACTGGCCGGTCACGTAGACCCGGCCCTTGCGGTAGAAAACGGAGTACCCGCGGTCGACGTCCGTGCCGCCGTACGTGGCGCCGGCCGTGCCCCATCGCGAGGTGAGCGCGGCGTTGAACTTCATGGTGGATAGCTGGTCGACCAGTGGCTCAGGGTAGGCAAGGCTGCCGGTGACATAGACGTTCTGTGAGGCCGAGTCGTCGAGCACGACCGAGAATGCGTAATCGTCGCTGTGCTCGGCCCCGACGTCAATGCTGCGCCAGTCGAGCCGGGAACCGGCCGAGCTGTAGTGGACAACGGCGAAGTTGCAGCCCTGGTCGCTGGAGCCGGTTTCATAGTAGTCGAACCCGACCGCATAGATGTCGCCGTTATGCGCCACCGCTACGTCGAATGCGACGTCATCGCCGTCATTGGTGGTGCCGGGATTGTGGTAGGTCCTGGTCCACATCGTGTCGCCGGCGGCGTCGAATTTCATCGTCCACCATTCGAAGTCCCGGGCTTCGCTCGATCCGTGGCCCGTGGTCACGACCCCGCCGTCCGGGGACGCGGCAATCGAGGCGGCGACGTTATCCCAGCTACCGTATTCGTCGAAGTAACCAGGATGCAGGTCACGGTCCGGGTTCCTGCGGCTGAGCGCATTGGTGTCGAGTACGTAGCTGCGCTTCCAGAGCGTGTCGCCATTCGCCGGGTCAATGCGCGCGACCATGTATCCGTCAAGGGAGCCGTTGCCGTCGTCCGCGCCGGAGATGTAGACATCGCCGGCCTTGCCGATGACGATGCCATAGGCGGCGTCGTATCCAGTCCACATCGACGTCCGGTGCCAGAGCTCGACGCCGTTCGAGTCGTACTTGGCCCAGGCCGCGTCGTCGGACTCCGGCGCGTTGTCGGCCATGCCCGCGATGTAGACATTGCCGACTGAGTCCACGGCGACCGACTGGGCCATGTCTTTGGGGCTGAAGTCGTTGCCGCTGAACCCGTTGACCCAGGCCAGGGTTCCGTCCGGCCGGTATTTGGCGACGAGCAAGTCAGTTCCGCCGGGGTTTGTGGGAAGCTCGCCTGAGCCGACGACGTAGAGACTACCGGTCAGGGTATCGAGGTAGCTGTCCGCTGCAGCGTTGTTCTGTGACTGGGTGACGCCGGTATAGTGCCGAATCCAGGCCGGGTTGACGGCGCCGGCGAAGGCAGCGCTGACCAATAATGTGAGGATTGCCAAGAACCTGCAAGTACGCATCGGACCTCCTGACTATACGGAAATGAGCCTGACCAAATTCCCGCGGCCCGCTGACGGCAGTCGACAACGGCGCCTGCAGGTACACGCGAGGAGGACGCGTGCCGGGATCACAACCCCACGGCCGGTCCAGCCTCAATAAACAATACCATCCGTGCATAATAGTGTCAAGGAATCGGGCCACCGGCTGGGAGTTCGCGAAATCGGTCGGGGCGGGCGGGGGTAGAGGGCTTACGGCTGACGGCTTGCGGCATACGGCTCTTGGTTCATTATAATGGACCGCGTGACAGTAGCAGCACGTTGGCTGTCTGGACTCAGGAGTCCGTTACTGCGAACTGGGAACTGGAAACTGGGAACTCGCGGCCTCTGGCCGCGGCTGATGGCAAGGGAGACGTCCGCGCGTCAGGAATCTCTTGTGTCCCAGGAGCTTGTGCGGGACCAGCTCTACGGATTGGGCAGCGGCTCGTCCGAGTGATGGCCCGTCCGAATCAACAGCGCAATCAGTCCGAACAGGAGCAGGCACAGGCCGACGTAGTACCAAAGCCATGAGGGCAGGCCGAGCCAGAACGGCGTTGCCTTGTGCCAGGCCCAGAAGTCATTCCCAAGCACAAACACGAACCCGAACGTCGCGACCCAGCGCCAGCCGCGTGCCGAAGGCCGGGCCAGCGGCTTAACGCCCTGCGCGGGCCAGAGTAGGCTGCCGGCGACCAGCACGAGCGTCACTACTACGATGACCGGAATGACCGGCAGGAGTCCGAACGCGGGCAGCAGCTTGAAGTGATACAGCACGACTAGTGCTTCACCGGTGAGAATCGAGGCGAACCCGGCCCAGGCGTTGGTCCGTCGCCAGTAAACCATCGCCAGCGTGACCGGGAAGAGCACGGCCAGACCGGTGAAGGTCTCGGTCGCAACCTGGAGTATGGCGGCCACGGGCCGGTAGGCGATGGCCAGGCCCGCTAATGCGAGCAGAATCATGACGACGCCGGCGGCCTGAGGCCGTTTGAGGACCGGCAGCCGCGTGTCCCTGATGACAATGGAACTGAGGGTCAGCAGTTGCGCGCCCATCGCGGACATCAGGGCGGAAATGACGGCAATCAGCGCGACCGCGCCGACCCACGGCGGCAGTAGCTTTGCGACGACCATCGGTAGAACCTGGTCGGTCTCTTTGCCGGTCAGTCCGGGCAGCGCCAGCCTGCTCATCACGCCCACTGCAATCGGCAGGAAGAAGAGCAGGCCGGTTGCCAGCGGATAGAGCAGGGCGGTCATCCGGAGTGAGCGATTGTCACGGGCCGCGATGAACCGCTGGAACAGGTGCGGGAACATCGGGTCGCAGAGGAACCAGAGCGCCATATACGAGAACCAGATGCCGATCGGCAGGGCGTTGCCCGCGCCGGGCCGGCTGAACAGCTCGGGAAAGCGGGCGTAGGCCTGCCGGTTCGCCGACGCGAACCCGCCGAGCGCGGCAGCCACGCCGAGGAAGATCGCGAGCAGTGCGCCGAGCTTCACCACGTCCTGAAAGGCGTTGTTCCACACGTCGGCGCGCATGCCGCCGAGGAGAACATAGCTGACGGTGACCGCGGTTATCAGGCACGCACCCCAGTTATACGGTATTCCGAGCAGGCCCTGCAGGGCATAGCCCGCGCCCATGGGTTGGATGGCCAGGTACGGCAGCGTGAAGACAACCATCACAGCGAGGTAGGCCAGGTGCAGGGGCCGGTTGCGAAAGTGAAGCCAGATAAGCTCGGGCGGAGTGATAGCGCCCAGTCTGCGGGCTGCCTGCCGGATTGGGATGCCGAGCAGGATGAACGCCAGCGCCATGAACCCGGTGCCGAAAGCCATGATGGGGTAGTAGGCGTACCCGATGCGATAGGCAGCGCCCGAGAATCCGAGCACGGTGAAGGCGGAGAAGTTGGACGCGGACATGGTCAGGAACAGCAGGACGGGCCCGATTGCCCGGTTGGCGAGAAAGAAACTCTCGTGGCCCTGGCCTGCCCGGCGACGGGCCAGCAGGCCGAGCCCGAGCAGGACGAACAGATAGCTGGCTATGAGCAGCAGTTGAACAGTCACAATATGCTCCTCGGTTCATGCTTCCGGGAAGCGAAAAGCCATCCCGGGACGGCCGGGATGGCTTGCGCCTGGCATAGCCGACCGTTCAAACTAGCAGACCGAGATACTGAAGTCAAGGCCCGCGACCCGCGCCGGCGGGCGCGACGGATTGACGGAAAGGTGAGTCGAACGAGGGGAGACGGTCTACGGCCTACGGTGTACGGTTCACGGATTACGGTTCACGGACAGCAGGGGAGAAGCCCGCGCGCGTCAGGAATCGCTTACTGCGTCACCGGGACTTTCCCGGCCAGTCGGAACTCGTCCTGTTTCTATCCCGTCTTCCGGACAACCGGAACAACCACGAGACCCTTTTCGCCGCACACTACCTGCCAGGAATCGTGTTCCTTCAGCCTGCCGCTCAGAATCAGCCCGCTCAAAGGGGCTTGGACGAGTCGCTCCACTGTGCGCTGAAGCTCCCTGACCCCGTACTCCGGGCTAAAGCCTGCCTGTGTGAGCGCCTGCTCCGCTTCCTCGTTGACGTGCAGCGTGACGTTATGCCGCTTGCGGAGTTCCTCTGAAATCGCGTCCAGCATCGGCCGCAGGATTCTTCTCGCGTCCTCCTCACTCAACGGCCGAAAGACAATCTGCTCGTCTACCCGGTTGATGAACTCGGCCCGGAACCGCGCCTTGACCTCATGCTGCATCGCTGTCCGTGATTCAGCCTTATCCTGGAAGCCGACATTGAACTGCTTGCCGGGCTGGATGTTGGAGGTCATGACGAAGATGGCGTTCCTTGCGTCCGTGGTTCTGCCCTTTGCATCGGTGACGCGGCCCTCATCGAACACCTGCAGGAACAGGTCAAAGACCCTCGGGTGAGCCTTCTCTACCTCGTCCAGCAGGACAACTGAATAGGGCTTCGTCCGCAGCCTGCCGGTCAACTGCCCTTCCTCCTCATGACCAA
>JAPLUO010000320.1 GCA_026397595.1 Caldifarciminota bacterium | reverse complement strand
CAGCCGCACGGACAGGTTCGTGCTGCCCGTGAACGGGTTGGGCTGGGCGCGCACTACGACCCGGTCGGCAGCAGCCGGCAACCGGGGCCCCGGCTCTTCGATGCCGGTCCCGTCGTAGTTGAACCCGACGACCTTGAAGATGCGGTTGTTGCCTCCGGCCATGTCCTCCATGATAGAAATCCAGTATGAGCCGTCACGCGGGTCGCACTCGATGCCGCGGATGTTCCAGCCCAGAGTGGACGTGCTCAAGACGTAGCCGTTCAGCACCGTACCGGCCACCCGGTCAATCTCGTACATGCCGCAACTGTCAAGGACGGTGCCGGTGGCGTCAAACCAGGTGTAGATGTTGAGCAGCGAAGGCGGGTTGGACGGGCAGCGCCCGTCGAGCGCCAGGCAACGCGTACCGTAGGTGGCCTGCAGCGGATGCGTTATGGTATCGAGCACGTTCCCGAGCGTGTCGGTAACGTAGATAAGCTGTGTCGCACCGAGACCGGTCCGGCGGTCCGAGATATAGAGTTTGTGCTCGGGTTCGTACTCGGTGATGCCGCACGGATAGTCGGCGAACGATATGCTGAACTGGCTCAGGACCGAGCCGGTCGGCGATATCTTGTACACGATCTTCTGCGGGTTACAGACGACCCAGAACGCATTGTCGTAGGTTATGTAGTCGATGTCGGTGCAGGAGTCGTTCGGCAGAGTGACCGTGCCTTGCAGCGTGAGCAGACTGTCCGACGAGTACTTGTAGATGGTCGGGGTCGTGAAGTAGACGGCGTAGATAAGGTTGTCGTTGGTGTTGTAGGCCACGCCATAGAGACCGTAGTCCGTGGGCATGCCCGAGCAGGTCAAAGGACCCCAGATGATCTCGCCCGGCTGCCGCGGTGGCACACCGACGGTAACGAGCACCGGCATCTTCGTGTCATAGTCGGCGCTGTCGCCGTGCACGAACAGCGAGCAGGTGAACTGGGTGCCCGGCGGAATCGCGCCGTCGGCATGAATTACAAACCAGTCGGCCGTATTGGCCACCGAGTTGCCGGAAGGGATGTCGCCCCAGGCACCGGCCGAGTCGCTAAGGGTCAGCCGCGCGTCATAGGCGCGGAACGTCCCGGTCACGTTGTCGCAATCCGCACCGCCGGAGTTGCGCAGGGTGATGAGCAGCTTGGCGGTTTCGCTTGGGTCGAGGATACCGTCGTTGTTGCCGGTCGAGTCGATAATCTGCTTGCTCACGAAGTTGAGCATCGGGCCGCCGGAGCCGGTCACGTAATTCACCGCGGCGAGCGCATCGATCCGGCCCGCGCCGAAGTCGTTGTCCTTGCCACCCGGCCCGAGGTCGACCGCGGTCAGTTCGAGGATCGAATCCACGACCGCCGGCGACAGGTTCGGGTTCTTCGACAGCATCAGGCAGACCGCGCCCGCGGTGTGCGGGGTTGCCATCGAGGTGCCGGACATCAGGGTGTAGCCGCCACCCACCGCGCAGGACTTCACGTCAACGCCCGGCGCCGACACGTCCGGCCGGGTCAGGCCCGGCGGGTAGGAATAGTCGTTGTAGGGCGACACGCTCGACCATGTCACCGGGCCGGGACTGGAGAAGGACGCAATCGCATCGGCATTGTCGGTCGCACCGATGGAAACTATGCCCGATAGCGTGCCGGTGCCTGTATTCTCGGGGTTCCACCACGGCGGCGGCACGTTGCCCGGACAACGGCAGGCATTCGGCGGGGTGATCCCTCGCTCGTTGCCTGCCGCCACAATCTGCGACAGGCCGGCAGCATTCACGTTGTTGGCGAGCGTGCGCCACGTCGATTGGTCTGGATTCCATGAAATCTGCCAGCCCATCGACATCGTGTACAGGTCAGCACCGTGGCTCGGCGACAGCGGCGGCGATACAATGAACTGCACCGCAGCCCACATCTGACTCTGCCCCGCCGAGTCCACGCCGTTCTTCACCCGACAAATCATGATCTGCGCATCCGGGGCAACACCGGTCTGGGTCCCACCGGTGCCGTCGCCGGCCACCGTGCCCGCCGTGTGCGTGCCGTGTCCATTCTGGTCCATCGGGTCGTCGTTGTTGTTCTCGAAGTTCCACCCGTGGTGAGGGTAGTTCGGGTCGGTCCACAGGTGGTCGGCCAGGTCCGGATGGTTGTAGTTGCACCCGGTATCGATGTGACCGCAGACTATGCCCTGGCCGGTGTAGCCGAGCGCCCACACTGCCGGGGCGTTGATTTTGTCTACGCCCCACGCAATCTCGTCGGTTCCGTCACGCTGCTGCTCCGGTTCCGGCAGGTCCGGGCAATACGCCCGGTCGTAGTTGACGTAGTTCACCTCGGGCCGCTCTGAGAGCTGCTGGATTACCGCCGGGGTCGCTTCGCAGTACACCGCGTTCACTACCCAGAACGACTGAACGTTCTCCGCGTTCGTGGTCGCCAGATACTCAAGCACCCCGGCCTGCTGCCGGGCCGAGAACTCCAAGAGTATCCGCGCCACCTCGACCCGCCGCACGGGCTTCGGCATGCCGTCGACCAGACTATTGAGCAGCGCTTTGTCGAACTGCTCTTTCAACACGACGTGCACCGGCAGCTTCTGGCCTGCCTCTGCCCTGGTCAGGTGCTCCTGCAGGCTCGGGCTGATGAGCCCGAAGCTCATCCCGGCCAGCACCAGCACCAACATCACTACTACTCTTCTCACTGACACCTCCTTTGGCAATTACGTGCCTGGGTTATGGGCCGGGACCTGGCCCGGCCCGGTCTGTCGCTGTGAGGATGCGCCGTCCCCGGCCCAATTGTATCCCCCGCGACTCGCAAGTCAAACCGGCCGAGCGGCTGCCGAGCGGCTGGAATTGATTGACAATCCATGCGTTTTCGCTATCGTTTGACTCCAGATGAGGAGCATACTTTGCTTAAGATTAGACTAAGGCGTGTGGGACTCCGGAACCGGCCTGCCTACCGGGTCGTCGTCATTGACTCACGCAAGGCGCGCGACGGCGAATACCTCGAGTCGGTCGGCCATTACGACCCACGCACCAAACTGCTGGAGCTGAAGACCGAGCGCATCGGACACTGGGTTTCGAAAGGCGCCCAGACTTCGGACACGGTCGGCAGGCTCTTGAGCCGTTACACCCGACTGCAGGCCCCGGCGGCCGAAGCCGTAGGCTCGGGCGAGAGCGTGGCGGTAGCGGCCGAGGCCGTAGACTCGATCGAGAGTGTGGCCGTAGTGCCCGAACTCATTGACGAAAGTGTGGCGGTAGCGCCCGAATCGATCGAGCCCGTGTCCACCCCGGAGAACGCGACACCGACTGACACACCGAAGGAGTAAGCCATGAAAGAGATGATCGAGCACGTCGTGAAGGCACTCGTCGACCACCCGGACGAAGTCAAAGTCACCGAACTCGCCGGCGAACGGACGCTCACCTACGAAATCAAAGTCGTGCAAGGCGACCAGGGCAAGGTCATCGGCCGGCAGGGCAACACCATTGACGCGATCCGGGCGATTGTCAGAGCCGCGGCGCGCAAACTCGACAAACACGCCACGGTTGACGTCATCGACTAGCGCTGTCCGCGCCCGCGACCGCCTTTCATACCGATGCAGGCAGCAATCATTACGCTGTTTCCCGACTACTTCCGCGGTCCCTTCGACTGCGGCCCGACGCGCGTCGCCCGCGCGGACGGCCAGCTCGACGTAAGCTTCGTAAACCCCCGCGACTTCACGGCTGACGCCCACCGCACGGTAGACGACTACCCGTTCGGCGGCGGCGCGGGCATGGTTCTGAAACCCGAGCCGCTCTCGGCGGCAATCGAGAGCATACGCCGGCCCGGAAGCATGATTGTGCTGCTCTCTCCCCAGGGCGACCGCTTCTGCCAGCCGATGGCCGAGGAGTTCAGCCGGACCGGTCACCTCGTCCTCGTGTGCGGCCGGTACAAGGGCGTTGACGAACGCATCCGCACCATGGTTGACCGCGAGGTCTCGGTCGGGGACTACGTGCTTGCCGGCGGCGAGGCCGCGGCCGTCGTCATCGTCGAGGCCATAGCCCGGCTCCTGCCCGGTGCGGTCGGCCACGAAGATTCGGTTTCGACCGATTCCTTCTCGGTCGGCATCCTTGATACCCCATACTACACCCGGCCGCGCGAGTTTCGCGGCAGCGCAGTCCCGGAAGTACTGGTGTCCGGCGACCACGCCTCGGTCGGCCGCTGGCGCCGGGAACAGGCCCTGAAAATAACTGCCCAGCGCCGGCCCGAACTCCTGCGCGACGAAGTCCTGACCGAGTCCGAGCGCGAGTTCCTCTGCCGCGAACTGGAAAAGGAGGTTCTCAATGGCTAAGAAAGAAGCCCACAAAGATACCAAAGCAACCCCGCTCGCTCCACGTCACGCGGCCGAGATACCGCCGCTGAAGCCCGGCGACAACGTCGCCGTTCACGTGCGAATCGTCGAGGGAGAAAAGGAACGCGTGCAGGTCTTCCAGGGGACAATCATCCAGATTCGCGGCGCCACGCCGAACCGAAGCTTCACGGTGCGCAAGGTCAGCCGCGGCTACGGTATCGAGCGTATCTTCCCATACGCCTCGCCCGCCATCGCCAAGGTCGAAGTGAAGCGGCACGGCAAAGTCCGCCGGGCCAAGCTCTACTACCTGCGCGGCAAGAGCGGACGGGAAGCGATGCTCAAAGAGGACAAAGAACACAAAGAGCAACCGAGTGAGGGACAACCTCGACCTGAAGCTGTGGCAGAGTAGCACTCTCTTCTGCGGCGTGGACGAGGTGGGAAGGGGGGCGTTGGCTGGTCCGGTAGTCGCTGCCGCCGTTATTCTGCCGCCGCACACCGAGATCGACGGGGCTGACGACTCCAAGAAACTGACCCCGCGACGCCGCCTGCAACTAGAACCCGAAATCAAGGGCCGCAGTCTGGCATGGGCCACAGCCTGGGCCGGTCACCGCTTCATCGATCAATACAACATCGCCAACGCCACCTTTCATGCCATGCGCCTGGCGGTCCGGCGGCTTCAGATCCGGCCCGAACTGGTCTTGGCTGACGGCTGGGCGATACCTGGAATCGGCCTCCCCTGCCGGGGCATCATCCACGGCGACAGTTCGAGCCTCTCCATCGCCTGCGCCTCAATCATCGCCAAGGTCTGGCGCGACCGGCTGATGATCCGCCTGTCCGGGCGCTACCCCGGCTACGGCCTTGACCGGCACAAGGGCTACGGAACGCCGGCGCACATTCAGGCGCTCCGGGAGTTCGGCCCCTCCCCTATCCACCGCCGCACCTTCGCGCCGGTCCGCGAACTGAGCGCTCTGCCGCAGTGAACACCAAACCGCTGGGCAGGAAGGGCGAGGACCTTGCCGCTTCCCATCTCCGGGACTGCGGCTGGGAAATCCTCGAACGAAACTACCGGACCCGCCGCGGTGAAATCGACCTGGTCTGCCGAGACCATGACACCATCGTCTTTGTCGAAGTGAAGGCGCGCACCAGCGCCGATTTTGCCCGGCCGGACGAGTCGGTCACGCACCGGAAGCAGGCAAAGCTGCGCCGGTTGGTGGAAGAATACCTGGTGACGCACCGGCTCGAATCCTCGGATATCCGGTTCGACGTGCTCGGCGTCACGCTCGGTTCGAGGCGTCCGGAGTTCGAGCACATCATCGGAGCACTCTAGTGCTTTCGCGCGTCCTTTCGGCGGCGGTGTACGGCGTTGACGGCTACATCGTGACCGTTGAAACCGACATCACCCACGGCCTGTCCGCGTTCAACATCGTCGGCCTGCCTGACGCCGCGGTGAAGGAGTCTCAGCACCGGGTCCAGGCCGCGATCAAGAACTCCGGCTTCACGTTTCCCAACCGGAAGATTACCGTCAACCTCGCGCCGGCCGACATCAAGAAGGAAGGCGCGGCCTTTGACCTGCCGATGGCAGTCGGAATCCTCGCTGCGAGTGGCATCCTGCCGCCGGCTGCGCTACGGGACCTCGCGTTCCTCGGCGAACTGTCGCTGGATGGCTCGCTCCGCCCCATCAAGGGCGCGGTTTCGATGGCCGTCGCCGCGGGTCAGGCCGGCCTTCGCGGCCTCATTGTGCCGGCCCAGAATGCGACCGAAGCCGCGATGGTCGAAGGCCTGAACGTCTACGGCATCAACTCCCTGAGCCGGCGGCCACAACGCGCTGATGATCGGGCCGCCCGGTTCGGGCAAGACTATGCTCGCGCGACGGCTGCCGACCATCCTGCCGCCGATGACCCTGGCCGAAGCCCTGGAGGCGACCCGGATTCACAGCGTGGTCGGCGCGCTCTCGCCCGACCGGCCCCTGGTCGCGACCCGGCCGTTTCGCTCCCCGCACCACAACGTGTCGGAATCCGGCACGATTGGCGGCGGCAGCGTACCCCGTCCGGGCGAGGCATCGCTCGCCCACAACGGCGTGCTCTTCCTGGACGAACTACCAGAATTCCGGCGCGACGTGCTCGAAGCCCTGCGCCAGCCACTCGAAGACGGTGAAGTCACAATCGGCCGGGCCCGCTCGACCTTCACCTTCCCGGCCCGGTTCATGCTCGTCTGCGCCATGAACCCGTGCCCCTGCGGCTATGCCGGGGACCCGCGCCATGCCTGCGCCTGCTCGCCGCAGAAAATCCGGCGCTATCGGAGCAAGATTTCCGGCCCGCTGCTCGACCGGATCGACATCCACATCGAGGTGCCGGCGCTGAAGTACGACGACATCGCGACCAAGCGGGCGGGCGAGAGTTCAAGCGTGGTTGCCGAACGGGTTGCCCGGGCGCGTTCGACTCAGCTCGCCCGGTTCGCTGCGACAGGACCGCGCCACCCGGTGTACTGCAATGCCCAGATGGGCCCGCAGCTCATTCGCCGGTTCTGCCCGGTATCAAGCCAGAGCGACGAAATCCTGCGAGCCGCAATTGACCGGCTCGGGCTTTCCGCTCGCGCCTACCACCGCGTGCTCAAAGTCGCAAGGACCATCGCCGATCTGGAAGGCAAAGAGAGCATCCAGCCGTCCCACATCACCGAGGCCGTGCAGTATCGCACCCTCGATCGGACGGTCTGGTGAGGACAAATGACGAAGTTCGAAGCACGAATGACGATTGAATGACGAAACCCGAATCCCTGATTAGACATTTCCTTCATTCGAGCTTCATTCGGACTTCGAGTTTCGGACTTCGGATTTGTCCATCAATGACTCGTCATTCGCGCTTCGGATTTCGGACTTTGGGCACCCACGATCTGCAGTATCCACATGAAAGGAGCTAGCACCATGAATTTGGCCAAGAAGATACAGGACCGGACAGCCAAGGTCGCGGTCATCGGCATCGGCTACGTCGGTCTGCCGCTCAGCATCGAAATCGCCCGCGCTGGGTTCACGACCGTGGGCATCGATGTCGACAAGACGAAAGTAGCCGCGGTCGGGCACCACAAGAGCTTCATCGGCGACGTCAAAGACTCGGACCTGGCCGAGGTTGCCGGGAAGTTCAGCGCCACGACCGACTTCGGCGTGCTCGCCACGTGCGACATTATCAACATCTGCGTGCCCACGCCGTTCACGGCCAGCAAGGACCCGGACGTAAGTTTCATCGAGTACGCAGGCCGCGAGGTCGCGAAGTGCTTGAAGCCCGGCCAGCTCATTATCCTTCGCTCCACGACCTACCCCGAGACTACCGAGAAGGTCCTGCAGCCGATTCTCGACGCCACCGGCAAAAAGGTCGGCCGCGACTACTTCCTCTCGTTTGTGCCCGAGCGCATCGACCCGGGCAACCACAAATTCAACACGCATACGACGCCGGTCGTCGTCGGTGGCGTGACAAAGGCCTGCACCGACCTGACCGTCCAGTTCTACGCGCGGTTCGTGGACAAGGTCATACCGGTAAGCTCGCCCCGCGCCGCGGAAATGTCCAAACTGCTCGAGAATATCTTCCGCAGCGTCAACATCGCGCTCGTCAACGAGATGGCCATGATGTGCGACCGGATGGGCAACATCGACATCTGGGAAGTCATCAACGCGGCGTCGTCCAAACCGTTCGGGTTCATGCCCTTCTACCCCGGGCCCGGCATCGGTGGACACTGCATCCTGATTGACCCCTACTACCTCGCCTGGAAAGCCCGCGAGTACGACTTCCACTCCAACTTCATCGAGCTTGCTGCCGAGACCAATGAAGGCATGCCGTTCTACGTCGCCGACCGCATAATCGAGGTACTGGGCACGCACGGCATCGCCGCGTCAAAAGCGCGGCTGCTGATACTCGGCGCCGCCTTCAAGGGCAACGTCGAAGACACGCGCCACTCCCCGGCCATCAAGGTGATGGAACTGATACTCGACAAGATGGCGAAGGTTGACTACCACGACCCCTGGGTCCCGGCAATCGAAATCGGCAAGCGCCGCCTCAAGTCGGTTCCGCTCAGTGCCCAGGCGCTCGACAAAGCGGACTGCGTCGTGATTCTCACCGACCACAAATGCTTCGACTACGACTTCATCTACAAGCACAGCAAGCTGATTCTCGACGCCCGCAACGCCATCAAGCGCCGCGGCTCCAAGAAGCTTCACACCCTCGGCAACCGCACGGCCAAGAGATAGCAGGTGGGACGTAGAAGGTAGAAGGTAGGGCGCGAGGGCGATTCCATGCAGCAGGCACAGGAATGGGAGAGGCCCATAAGGCTGGAACGGTTCGAGGACTTGGACGTGTGGCGACGGGCACATGCGCTGGCGCTTGAGGTCTACCGTCTGACTGGCGGATTCCCGAGCGACGAGAAATTCGGCCTCATGTCACAGATGCGCCGGGCGGCGGTATCGGTCCCGGCCAACATCGCTGAAGGATTCAAGAAGCGCGGCAACAAGGACAAGGCGAACTTCTACAATATCGCGCAGGGCTCGCTTGAGGAACTCAGGTACTACTTCATTCTCGCACACGACCTCGGCTACATCTCAGCGCCCGCGGCGCAGACGTGTGCCTTCGACGAAATCGGGCGCATGCTCCACTCCCTCATCCGCGTCACCCTCGCCCGCCGATCCTAGCCCTACCTCCCACCTCCTACCTCCCACCTTCCACCTCCTACCTGCTCCCAGACGCTGCTCCTATTCTGTCTCTCGGACAACCGGCACAACCACAAGTCCCTGTTCGCCGCGCACGACCTGCCATGAGTCGTGT
>JAPLUO010000044.1 GCA_026397595.1 Caldifarciminota bacterium | reverse complement strand
GCCTTTGATTGCATCGGGCTTCGCTGTCATTGGCCAGCTCGCCCGGCTGACCCGGCCTCGTATGGGATTCGTGTTCCTCAAAGCGCAGTTTTGCCTCCGGCTTCCTTCGCACCTCACCTCGCGGTGACGCACTTGCCTTTGACTAACGGTTGGTGCAATCAACCTCCGTCGTAGAGACTTTCACTCTCAAGCCAGCGCCCATGCTGGGCGCACCAAGAAACCGGGGCGGGCATTGATGCCCGCCCCGGTCGTTTGATACCAGCGTCTAGTGCTGGACGATGAACTTCTGAGTCAAACGGGATTCGCCGCTTTCGAGTTTGACGAAGTAGACCCCGGCAGCGATCCTGCCTCCGCCGGCCGTCAGCGCGTTCCAGTGCGCCACGTACTGACCGTGCTCTCGCGTGGCGTTCCAGAGGCTCGCAACGAGCTTGCCCGCGGCGTCGTAGATACGGAGATGAGTGGGCGCAGTGCCGGTGATGTTGTAGCTGATGGTCAGGCCGACGCTCGTAGGATTCGGGTAGGCGACGAGCCACGGCCGCGACAAGTCGAGCGCGCCCTGGTCGGCCATCACGCCTTCGCGCTCCGGCTGATCGCCCAGGACCAGCAGGCTGTCCGCGCCCGCCTTGTACTCCCAGAACTCGTAGCTGTTTGAACCCTTCAAGACGAAGATGGTCGAGTCGACCGATGCCATTGCCGAGCCGCGCTTGATCTTGACCCGGCGGCCACTCATTGCCAGCGGTATGTCGGTACTCTGGCTCCAGATTTTCTGGAAGAAGTCATAGTGCCAGAACTCCTGCGTGTTGCCGCCCTTCAAGGCATATAGCCGGTCGCCGTTGGCGACGAGCGAACCGCCGACCTTGACTTTGCGCATGTGCGGCCCGACGAACGAGTTCACGTCGAGGGTGTCGGTCCACGCGTTCAGGGTAGGAGAGAAACCATAGGCTTCGTATGAAGCCGAACCTTTGAGCAAGTAGAGCTTGCCGTTGAGATAGGCGAGGTCGGCACCGTCCTTGCACCGGACGCCATACCGGCCGGTCGGAACGTCCAGCGGTATCCATGACCAGTAGGGAGAACCACCCTGGGTTTCGGTAGAGACCGAGTCATGCGGGTAGCTCCAGGAGTTGGTGGCTATGTCGTAGACCCAGAAGTAGTTCGTGCGGTTGCCCGGTATGGCGTAGACCGAGCCCTGCGGTCCTTGGGGCACGTACTCGATGGCCGCGCCTCTCCTCGGCGCCCGGTACGTGCGGTCGCTGTAAGGGTAGTCCCGGTAGGTTACGACCGCGGACGAGCACGCCGTCCAACTGTCGCTGGCGATGTCGTAGTAGTAGAAGTCGGCTCGGCCGCCGGCTTTGATCGCCCAGACGCGACCCAGTGCCCCGTTGTCCGGGTCAAAGGTCAGATGAGTGCCGTCGCGCGGCTTTCGACCCGACGGCGCGAGCGGTATCGGCTTGAGCGTGTCCCAGGAGTCGGCGGCGATGTCGTATTCCCAGAAGTCGGTGGTGTTGCTGCCCTTCAGCGCGTAGAGCTTGTGAGTGGTCGGGGCGTAACAGAGGGCCGCGCTCTTGACCTTGCGCTTGCGCCATTGCGGCGGGATGTCGGCCCGGCGGGCCCAGGCGGTGACGTAGACTGTCTTGCTGACCCTGTTGTTGGATGCGTTGACGTCGCCGACCATATGAACCGAACAGGCCGCGGCATACGTGCCTACGACCGCATTCCACGGGGCGAAGCTGACGATGGTGCTGTCGCCGGCAGCCAATCCGGTGACCAGGGTGTCATGGGCGTAGATAGAGGGGCCGGTGAAGGTCATGAAGACCCGGATCGAGTCGCTGATCGTGCCGTAGTTCTGAATTTTCGCCTGGGGCGTAATCACGCCCGGGAACTCGTAGCTCTCCGGCCTGACGATGGCGACCGCGGCCGCGTCGCGCTTTTCCTGGAAGAACATGATTGCCCGGCCCGGGCTGAGCCGGTTGGCCGGGTCATTGACCGCGGTGGACATCGGCGGCCGGGCGTACAGGTAGTTGAGGCCGTCGGTGCCGTCTTTGTTCTCGAGCCCGATTGAGGCGTTCTTGCCGTTGTCGAAGTTGAGGTCGCCGGTTTCAACATCCTTGTACTGGCAGAGAATCGTCCCGTTCTCACGGAATATCAACTCGAACGTTATGCCGTTGGCGGTATCGGTGCCCTTCCGGTTGACGTTCTCAAACACAAGGACCATGTACCGGTTCGGCTCACTTCCGAACCAACGGTAGTATACCTGGCCGTTGCCTAACGGTGACTGCGCCAGGTTGTCCCACCATGCGTAGACGCAGCGGTTTGGCGCGCTTGGCGTCGGGAGCTTGTCCGGCACCGTGTCCACGTCGCCACCCGGGCTTGATGCGCCGAACGAGACCCAGCCGTTGGCCGACAGAAGCACGTATTCGTAGGTGCTGTCGTAAAACGGGAAGTGCATCCCGGGCTCGAATGGGACGCTGATGAAGCCGTTGTCGCCGAGACCCCCGATGCGATTGAACCCGGCGGTGCCAATCCAGGCGAATGTCGGCCCGCCGGTCGTATCGGAGTCAGTCCAGCCATATTGGAGCGGGCTCGAGCCGGTGTGAGCGCCCTTGAGCACGTCGACCGCGAATCGCTTCTCGTCGTTCTGCGGGACCATGTCCCCGCCTGCCAATGTCCGGAGCACGACCAAGCACCGTTCCGCCGTGCCCGGCACCCAGTCCCGGAAAGTCACCAGCGTGTCCTGGCCCGGCGCGAGCGATGCGAGCGTCACGGTATCGCTGTAGTAGACCACGGGTCCGGGGCCAATGATGTCGCACAGGACCGAAGCCGGTGCCACCGCCTGGGAACCGAAGTTATCAATCCGTCCCTTCGGAGTTATCGGCGCGTCGAACGGCCGCTGGACAAAGTCGTAGAGCGGCTGGTCAACGTACAGGGCGCGGAGATCGACCAGCGCCGGCGTGACCGGCGCGAGATTCACGACCGCGCGAATCATGAAGTCGCCCGGCGTCGAGTCCGGCAGCATCACGCCGTTGCGGTACTGCCAGTAGCTCGCGAGCGGGCTGCGCGCCGCGTCGCACCCCAGGGCCGGGCATTCAGGCGGTTCGCCGACCTGCAGGTAAAAAACGTAGAACTGGCCGTCCGGCATCACCAGTTGATCGCCGTTGCCGCCGAGGAAGACCGAGTTCATGGCGCTGGTACCGGCGGCCGCGTACTGGACCGGGGTCTTGAAATAGAGCTTGCCCGGATGGCCTGCTCCGTCGTCGAGGAACACGGCAAGCTGGTACCCGCGGTAGTTGGGGTTGGCCGGCGCTTGCAGGCGGACTTTGAGCGACTCGATGTAGACCGGGAAAGTGCCCGCGTCGAGCTTGACACCCCAGCCGTAGTGACCAACCGGCCAGGACTTGTACGTGGCCGAGCCCGCGTTGCCGTCGTCGTAGCGGAGTTCCTTCAGCGGGCTCGCCTCGAACGAGCGGGAGAGCGTATCATTGCTGCGCACGTGGTCCGAATCGGCCGCACACCAGAACTTAATGAAGTACTTGCCGAACGGCAGGTTGTACGGCGGGGCGAAGAGCACGAACTTCTGGCCGGTCTTCGGTTTCAGCGTGTCAATTGTATCGGCCCACGCCGCAAGACCGACCATCGCATTGTCGTACAGGCTACACGCCACCGGCACGTTAACCTGGAGGCTGTCTCCTTGGTTGCTGAACCTTGCGTACGGCTGCATCGGCCCGGGTGAAACCCGGGCGGCCGGTGCGTAGATGGTCTGGCAACACACGTCCCACGCCGGGACCGACTCGCCGACCACTGAGATGTCGTCCACCGACCACCACTGGATGTAGTTGATGTCCCCGTCGTACACCCAGGCCAGTTGGACGTTAGCCTGGCCCCCGGCCTGGTCCAAGTGCAGCGATTCCAGCACCGGATCCGAGCTTGAGCTCAGGTAGTAGTCGTGCAGCGTGTACGGCCACGTCGCGCCGCCGTCGGTGGAATAAACCAGCCTGGCGATGTACGGCTGGCTCGACCAACGGTAGAAGTAGGTGCTGCAGACAAGGGTTACGTTCTTGTACCCGGAGCAGTCGATGGTCGGGGAAATGAGGGAATCCGGCGGGGCATCCGGGGTCGTGGACAGGGCGATCGCCGCGAACGGAGTCGGATGGGCGGCCCACGGCGCGGTGTTGGCCGGCTCGCGGTGCCAATCGTCCCGCCCGGAATCTCCCGGCGCCGTGTGGAATATCCGCCATCCTGTCGGCGGATTGTTCGTGCTCCATGCCGCGTCGAAGTTCTCTGTGAACAGGGTGTAACCGAAAGATGCAGCGACCAGTAAGGTCAGCCCGACGACTAATCTGCGCATCACTACCTCCTATCGAATTTGGAACCTTGAATGATGCCCGTCATTACCCGAGGCGCGGTTGCACATCGTTCCGGTTTCATCATTCATCATTCAGTTCTCAGCCTAGGCCGGCCGGGCAAACGCCCTACGCCAACGATTAGATTATAGGACATCGCTGCAGCCTGTCAACCAACAGCGGGCCGACAGCACAATCACCCTAGACCCGACATTGAGTTGTATAATGGGCTGGATTTCGTGGTCAACGGCCTGCTTTGGTTGTCGCTAGTCATCAGGTAATCCCGAGATCACGGGCATGTCCTCAGAATCGGGCATCGGAATAGCTCTGAGTACGAA
>JAPLUO010000384.1 GCA_026397595.1 Caldifarciminota bacterium | reverse complement strand
TGCCGATGCGTGGGGACGACCCACGGGCGCAGCGCGCCGTCATGCCTGCCGAGAGAGACGGGACAGCCGAGAACGGGCCGACGCGACCCTCAACCCGGTCGCAGGGGAGCTCAGCTAACGCACGGCTTGACATTAAACCTGCCCCCCGAACTTCCCCAGACATGGCTTTCGTGTCAAATGCGCGGGCGGAATCCGGCCGGCCCTTCCTCGAGCGCATCGGAATCCGGCCTATTAAGGCGCCCCCGAAGCCTGAACGGCAGTTCCTTGGGGATTCTGTGCGAATCTTTCTATTCTCTCGAAGAGTGTCTTGGAGTAACTAGTCACAGCGCCCGAGTATCTACTGAAGTCGCCCTGTTTCAGCATGAGCGGTGTACCTTCGAGTGCTTGGACCCATGGGCACTTTCTCAGGAACTCCGCGTCGACTACGCCGGCGTTGTGGGCGAAGAGGTTTCTCACTTGGTAGAGCTCCACCAGATCACGTCGTATCTCCTCAGAGAGTTGACCATCCAGTCCCGCAAGGACGAGAGCGTCTTCGAATCGTCCCACGATTGTGTTGTTCTCCTTCGACAAAGCCGACCTAAGGTCTTTGACGATGACGGTCAGTTCCTCGTCGCTGGCCCGACTAAGGTCCAGACCCGACAGAATCTTGGATAGTCTCGCCCGTGGTTTGGGAAACAGCCTCTCCGAATGCGGCCAATCACTCGTGCATGCTGGGTCGTAACGAATCAGCGCCACAGAGAGGTCGTCGGCCGCGCACTCCAGTGCACTCCAGAGACTGACCAAGGTGACCTGCGTAAGATATGGGTGATTGTTGGCGCATTCGCGGATGGCGAATTCGCGCAAGGCCGTTCCGTGTTCCGTTTCACCTCGTAGACTATAGGTACCTGCTGCGAAGGCGTGCATCACGTCGATAGTCAGCCACATGAGCGCGAGCGCGTCCTCAGCCCGTTTCATGAGCTTCAACAGCGGCCTGAACAATGCCGCTACTTCTGGTGCTGGAGGAAGGCAGGGCGTAGAGTTGCTCAAGCTAGGTGTTCGTTACACGCGCCGTGGGCCGTCGGGGACGCCAACCGTCTCGCCTTTGTCGGTCACGCCCGAGGGTTCGGCTTCCATCGCGGGAGTGGAAGCGGAGTGGCCGGGCGTGTCACGCGCAGGCGAGGGCGGGCCCTGTCTCACATCTGAGATGCAACGAGCGGTTACTGTTCCCGACATTCCTCGACACGGGAGCTTGTTCCTGGCTGTCATTGACTGGCAAAAGAAGCCTTCAGTTTGAGCGGGCGGCCGTCTCGCAGCACGTTAAGCGTGAAGGGCACGTTCACAGGTTGGGTCGCTTTGAACGTATCAAAGTCCCACATGTTTCCGAATCGCAGCGTGTCGTTCGCGCCGGCAATCACGTCACCTCTGCACAGCCCGGCTTTGTGGGCCTGCTTTCCTTCGCAGACGGAGTCGACCACAATGCCTGGTTCGTCCCAGTAGAACATAAACCCGAAACTGGACTTGCGGGCTGCTGTGAGCGACGCCGCGCTTGCCGCAGCGTGTTGGGGTTCGCTAACCGCCCTCTCAACGCCTACCACCAAGACTGCAGGTAGGCTGTCGAATACGCTGGGAAGTTTCGAGCCCAGTTCCTCCATCTTGATGTCCGCGTCAAGTATGTACTGACAGGCGAGATCGGTTGTGAGTACGCGGGCGCATTCGCCGCTGTTCATTTCCTCCTGGACGTGCTGCAGCTTTGCGGCCCCGGCCGCCATGGAAACATCCGCCTGCTTTGCTTGGCCAAGTAGACCCAGAAGTCCTGCATGCCTGTACCGGAGCGCGCTAAGTGCTGTTTTCCGCACACTACCGGGTCATACGTCTCCACAACCGCCCGACATTCAAGCACTTGCGTGATGAGCAAACCGCATAGTCATATCGTCCTTTGAGGACATGGCCCCGAGCGTGACATCAAAAGCATCGTACAGCCCTTGCGCAAGTTCGGTGTAGCGCAGAAGTATGCTCTGAAGCTGCGCATCCGGCGCACCAAGCCCCCGAAATCCACGCACGATGTTGTCAGCCTCCTCGCGCAGCAGCGCGGCGGTAAAAGCGGCGGGGCCACGCCGGTACTTGTCACGTCTATGCCATTCGCCCACTTCCCAGAATGACTTGAGTAGCGGGACCAGTGCCCGCAGGAATCTCCGTCGCGGGCCCCCCGCCATGGTGGGAGAGATGGCAATTTCGCTCGGTCTGATGCCGCGGGAGAATTCCTCGAGCGACACGCTGCTCGTACAAGCCAGTAGCGGTCTTGCATACCGGATTGGCACACAGAAGTTCAGATTCTGACTCTCCGTCAAGGTCGCGGACGCTATGCCGACGACCCGCCCGACAGAGTTGAACACAGGGCCGCCGCTACTCCCCGGCGATATCGGCGCGCTAATCTGCAGCAGGTTGAAGCCCTCCATCTCTCTGACCCCGCTGAGCAGCCCGTCGGAGATGGTGTTCTCTAGACCTCTGGGATTGCCGATAGCGACCACGCGCTCACCTACCTCGACATCGTCTGAGCCTGCCAGCCTAACAGCCGGGAGATCCCGGCCCTTCACCTTGATAACCGCGACATCCTTGGTTGAGTCGCAACCCAGCACCCAGATGTCCTGGAATGACGCTCCGTTGAGGAGCTTGACTACTGCGGGATACGCCCCATTGATGACGTGATAGCAGGTCACAATCACGCCTGACGGGTCTACGATGAAGCCACTCCCTAGGAGTCCGGCCGAAAAGTCTTGACAAGTGTCCTGTTATATGTTAGTCTTGGGTTATTGTTGAGCAGCCGGTAGACAGCCCGAAGCT
>JAPLUO010000167.1 GCA_026397595.1 Caldifarciminota bacterium | reverse complement strand
TGAGCCAGGCTCTGGCGTGGCGCAAGGTCAAACCGAGGGTCGTCAAACGGCTCGACTCCGCCGGAGTGATGCTCGTCGCCAACAGCCAATATCAACTCTTCGCGAACGAAGTGGTGGGCAAGTACCGCACCCTTACCCGCGTCCCGCTGGTCGCGGCGCTGGAGCAGGTCATCCACAAATGGGCGCGCTATGGCTTCGACCCGGAACTGCTCCAGCAGCTTTTCTGCGACTGCCACCGCCGGTTCCTGATGCTCGGCTACGCAGCGCCAAAGACAACGACCAGCATCGGCAAACCGCAACGCAAGCGGCGCAAGCCCCGCACCTACGAACAGGCGCTGAAACAGCACAAGGTCAGGCTCAGCCCCGGCCGGACGGTCGAACAGCAGTCAGCCGACTACGAAGCCGCCCTTGCCCATAACCGCGAAATCAGCGCTCGGGTAAGCAAGCTGCTCAAGGCGAAAGGAATCCCGGGACGAGAGTTCATCCGATACAACGCCTTCGCATACCGGGTTGGCCGCTACTGCCGCGGCTTCTCCGGTCCGTCCCTGAACCGTGCCGTGTCGGGAATCCTCGACGAATTCGAATCCAAAGGCCTCGACCGTCCCACTCTTTTCGCCATCGCCTCCGTCCTCTTCAACCTCTCCGACCTTTCCTGACCTTGCCGGGTCCTCTCACTGCCAACTGCAAACCGACGCGCACTGTCAGACAGGGGCCGTCCGAGGCCAACGTCGCCCCTTCGCCTCCTCTGTCATTCTGAGCGCTCCGCGAGCCGAAGCCCTGAGCGCAGCGAAGGGGAAGAATCTTCGGTTGCTCAGGGCAAGCTCTGAGGGAGTCAGACGAGTCGAAGGGTCTCTCACTCTGGCAACTCGCGCGTGTGCGCACTGCGCTGCTCCGGCCCTGATGCCTGTGGCTTGAAGCTTGAGGTTTTCGGCTGCCGCTCGTGCGGCCCCGCCCAATCCGGTTGCAGGCTACGGATTCTCCGGCGCTTGACTTCTCGCGTTTCGGGTCTATCCTCACGCAGGTATGCAGCAGCCAATTGACCGGAAACAGACTCTCCCGGCTACGCTACGACGTATCGAACAGGCGATACTGCTCATCCGCGGGCACCGGGTCATGCTCAGCACCGACCTGGCCGCGCTCTATGACGTCGAACCCGGGGCTCTAGTTCAGACGGTGAAACGCAACATCGAGCGATTCCCGGACGACTTCATGTTCCAGTTGACCCAGGACGAGTACCGCATCTTGAAATCACAATCTGTGATTTCAAGTTGGGGTGGCCGTCGCCACCCGCCCTATGCTTTCACAGAACAGGGGGTAGCCATGCTCTCAAGCGTGCTGCGCAGCAAACGCGCGGCGCAGGTTAACGTCGAGATAATGCGTACCTTTGTCCGACTGCGTCGGATTCTGGCCGAGAACGCCGGTCTCGCCCAAAGGCTGGATGAACTGGAGAAGAAGTACGACGTCCAGTTCAAGGTCGTCTTCGACGCCATCCGCCAGCTCATGCAACCGCCGTCTCCGCCGCGCCGCAAGATCGGCTTCGCCTCCGGCCCGGACGACAACCTCCTCGCCCACGACCGTCCGGCCCGCCAACACCGCAAACCGTAACCCGCCGCCCGCGACCCGCCATTCGCTTTCCGCCGTCCGCCAATGCCCCTCTGGAGCACTAGAGCACTCTCCGCAACTCGTTACTCGCGCGCAGGCGCGCAGACTCCGCCTGCTGCGCAGCAACCCGAGAAGTGCACCGCACTACTCCACAACCGGAATCAGCCAAGCTCAACCCCGTCGCCACTTTCCTACACGACGTGTTGAAAAGTGTTGACATTTATCCAAGGGCGAGTATTCTCCGTGCATGGAATCCATTGAGAAGGTCTTAGGATTCGTGCTGGATGCACACGCTGGCGACCCCCAGCTTCTAGCGGTGCAACTAAAAGCCTCCCCAGTTTCAGTCCAGCGGTGGATAAGCGGCCAGTCAAAGCCTCGACCGGCTTATGAGGTGAAGCTTCGACGTATCTACACCGAGCTACTGAACGCCTCCACGACCTGCCATGATGCCCCGATGCAGTATCGCGTGACTCCGCATCACGAGGTGATTACCGAAGCCGTCGACCGAACTCTGATGACCACCCGCGAAATCCTGCACAAACGGGGCCAACTCTCATCTCGCAGCCAAGCCCTCGACGAGCTCTCCAAATTGCTCTTCGCTCACGTGCAGGGCGTCAAAGAAGGGAGTGGAGGAATCTCGAAAGGCCTTGTCTCGACTGGGACTTCCGGCGCCGCAGTTTCCCTGAAGGCATATGTGGATGACGTAATGCGCCGCAGTCTTCCAGAATCCCTGGCGCATTCGGTCGACAGGCGGGACTTTGAACTCCGGCTCAAGCCGCAAGAGGGTGAACTCGCACAGGAGCTAGTTGATTGCTTTGAGACTCTTCACCGACAGACCTCGGCCTTCAACTTCGACGGTGTAGATATCCTGAACGAGGTATTCGGCAAGTTCCTCTCTGATTCTTTCATAGACGAGAAGGAACTTGGGCAGTATCTGACGCCCCCAGAAGTTGTCCGTTCCATGGTTGCATTGGCCGTCAACGGGCTCTCGGAATCTGAGCTGTCGGTATTGAGTGACCCGCGCCGCTGTGCCGACTTCGGCCTCATACTCGACCCCGCGTGTGGCGTTGCTTCGTTTCTCGCTGAGGTTGTCCGCAACCTGCGTGGGCGAATGGACAGGCGCGTCTCCGATGCTGGGCTACGCAGCTTGTGGCTCAAGAACATTCTGGAACGCGTTGTTGTTGGTATCGACAAGAGCGAGAGAATGATCCGTCTCGCACTGACGAACATGGCCATGTTCGGTTTCCCGATGGCGCGACTATACTTGGCCAATTCGCTAGCTCGCAACGGTGACGACGGTCGGCTCATGGATTCGCTGGCGGGCAAGGCAAGGCTAATCCTGACTAACCCGCCGTTCGGCGCTCCTTTCCAGGGCAACGACCTCGTGAAGTACAAGATCGCCACAGCGTGGTCTTCTCGTTTCCCCCGTCGCGTTGATTCGGAGCTCCTGTTCATCGAGAGATACATCGACTGGCTCACGCCCGGCGGTCAACTTGTGGCTGTCGTTCCGGATAGCATCCTTACGAACAAGGCTGTGTTCGAAGACCTGCGGCGCGGCATAGCAGGTGCGGTTGAGCTATGCTCCGTCGTATCTCTGCCCAGCGTGACATTTGGCGTCGCCGGCACGAGCACGAAGACGTCAATCCTCCATCTGCGCAAACAAAGGAAGGGGAGCGGCGCGACGAGCAGGACGGCATTTGCTGTGTGTCAGGACATTGGCTTCGGTGTCTCGACGAAGGCGAATCAACGTGTGAAAGTGGTCCACGGAGACGGCGAATTGCCTCGAATACTTGACGAGATCACAGCGCCGCCACCCAACCCGGTCTTCGTCAGGTGGCTGGAACATGCCGAGACCCTAGACCGCTGGGATGCTCAGCGTCACGCTTCTTTGTCAGCAGAGGTCGAGCAGCGCCTCGCGTGCAGGGCGGATTGGGATGTCACCGTTGCGGACGTGGCCGGATTGGTTGATGAACGCACGGACCCAAGACGGTGGGGCGCAGAGTACTTCGACTACATTGAGATATCAGACATAGACCTCCACACTTGTGCTGTCCATTCCAAGAGAACTGAGGTTTCGACCACACCCAGCCGTGCCCGAAGGCTCGTTCGTGCGGGCGACGTGTTGGTATCTACGGTTCGACCAGAGAGAGGCGTGGTCGGCGTAGTCACCAAGTCACAGGATGGGTCGGTCTGTACCACCGGCCTGGTCGTGTTGCGACCCAACAGGATCCATCCATTGGTTCTAGCTTCCCTTATGAGGACTGACTTCGTGATCTCCCAGTTGATGCGACACAACGTGGGAATTGCCTATCCAGCGATAGACGAAGAGTGCCTACTGGGTGTTCTCCTTCCTGTCCGGGTTCTGGACCTCCAGTTGTTGGGACAGCAGGCTGAAAGAATCTCGGCCAGCGAGGAACAACTGCGCGTCGCGAGGGGGGTCTTCCGAGATGCCCTAGTGGAAGCGGAGGCGCTCTGGCGCCAGAAGGTACCTAGCCCAAGTTCCAGACCTCGTTCAGCGACCCGAACCACGTCCCGTCGCCGACTTCACAGGTCGGATTCTGGTTCACATGAGACGGGTATTTTTTCGCCCTTGGAAGGCCGTACGGCTTGACGTCCTTTGGCACCGACCTCGCATAGGCGAAGTCGCGGATATTGCCGGTTCGCAGAAACAGGCTGACGGCGAAGAAGTCCTGAGTATCGAACTTACAACTGCTCGTCGGGTAGCCTGTTGTCAGGCTGTGAATCAGGCGGGCGAACCTGGTGTTTGTGCCCCACAGCGACTTCACCTCGACTTTCTTCGCTACACCATGCTTCTCGACCTCGAAATCGAAGTAGGCGTAGGTGCCGATGTGCTTGGCCATGTCCTCTGGCATGCGCCGGACGGAGTAACCGACCTGCTTCAGGACTTGGACCAGAGAATACTCAACGAGGCCGCTGAGCACCTTGGCGGAGGCCCCGTATTGGTCGATCTCCAGAGAATCGGCTGGGGTTAGCGCTTCCAGTGCTGCGACAAGGTCGTTCTTTCGACCACCGCAGTAGACCTCACCATCGGCTACACGCGCCGTCCTGTCAACCGCCAGTATTCGTCCCTTAGCGATTTCGCACCAAGCTCCACCCTGCCTGTAGGAGGTGGGTACGAACTTGCCGGTTCGGCCTGGGACGACGAGGTCCTCACAATCTTTGCTAATCGCGATTGAGAACGTGGCCCTATGGTGATTCTGCCCAGGCAGCTTGAACACGGTCTTATCCAACGCTCTAATCGGAATCAGTACGGGGCAGAGTATGCTCTCAAGCGCCTGCGTGGTGACTCCTCCATAGCGCTTCGTCAGTCTTTCAAACAAGGCTTTGTAGTCTATTTCCACAGACTGCACCTTGCTGGGTTGACGCGCAGATTTCGGTAACGTCTTGCTCATCTCGTTTCCGAGAAGGACTGACCTAGTGCTGATTGCACGCGGTCATTATGGAGAAGTGGGACGGGAAGTCAAGGAGCGGAGAGTTCCCTAAACCCGACATTGAACCACAGAGCACACAGCGCGCGTAGGACGCGCAAGTCAAAGCCCCAAAAGGCAAATGTCAAAGGTCAAAACGCCCGACCGACTGTCATTCCGCTCGTTCCTACGGTGGCGAAGCCACACGTAGCGAGGAATCTCGCCCCTTCGGCAAGCTTGGGCAAGCTCTGCCCCGTCGACAGACGAGATTCCTCGTCGCTCCGCTCCTCGGAATGACAGCTTCGCGAAAATGACGTTGTTGCATCCTTGTAGTATAGAGGACTTCAAGAGTGCTGTCTGAGATTGTATATTGCCGGAAAGGAGCAGCAATGAGAAGTACAGCAGAAACCACGCCCGAAGCCTATGCCACGCCACGCGAGTGGCTTGAGGGGAAGCGTCGGTTTGTCCGTATCCTGCGGCAACTCTGCGGCAGAAGTCACGAAGACAGACGCCACAGCCGCGTCGTCCCTGCCAAGCCTGACCATGAGGTCTTGATGGCAGCGTTGAATTGGCACGAGGAGCAGCACCTGATACGCGAGGTACAGACCGGCGCGGCCGGCATCAAACTGCCGATAGACGAGTTTGCGGCTGAGCACAAGCTGGATGATGTCGAGCGCGAGATAGTCGAGATGCTGCTCGTGGCAGCCACCGACCTGACACGGGACAACGGTTCCGGCGGGCTGGAGACCGCGGAAGTGGCCTTGTTGCTGGCCCGCGGCAGGCGGGAGTCGATTCAGGATTACCTGCCGTACTTCCTGCCGGGAGGTCACCTGATGAAGACCGTGTTCACCCGCGAGGTTCCGTTCTGGGAGCCATTCGGGAGCAGGTGTCTGAGTATGAACGAGGAAGTCGTTGCCCGCCTCCTCGGCGTGGGCTGTGAGCAATCCGGGGTCCTGGCAAAGTCGGGTCACGCCGCTGAGCCGTGGCACGGAGACATCGCCGAGTTCCTCTCCAACTCCGGCGTCGTGCTTGGCTCCACTGCCCTTGAGTCCATCAAGACGCTCTGGGGCTACGTCCGTCGCTTGGACGTCATCCGCGAGAAGTGGGGGTTCGGCTCACTACATCACGTGTCGGGCGGAGCCTGTCTCTTGTTTCACGGGCCGTCCGGGACCGGCAAGACCCTGACCGCCCGCGTGCTATGCCAGGCGCTCGGGCGCGAGCCGCTCGTCATCTGCTACCCTGATTTGGTCAGCAAGTGGGTCGGCGATACCGAGAAGAACACCAAGGCCGCATTCGCCAAGGCAGCAAAGGGCGACAAGGTGCTGATCTTCGATGAGGCTGACGCGGTCTTCGCCCGGCGCACCGAGGTCCGGACTTCCACCGACCGCTTCGCCAACGGCGAGGTGAACACGCTGCTGATGGAAGTGGAGAAGTTCCCCGGAATCGTCGTCCTCACCACAAACCTTACCGATGTGTTCGATACGGCGCTCCAGCGCCGCATCAAGTACAAGGTGTACTTCGGCCCGCCCGACGCTGAAGCGCGGTCCGAGATATGGCGGAAGCACCTACCCAAGGAGGCGCCGCTGGCACCGGACGTGGACTTGGGTCGGCTCGCAGGGGAGTTCAAGCTGACCGGCGGGCAGATTGCCAACGCGGTCTTGTCCGCTGCATCGCTGGCGGCGTCGCGATTGCAGGAAGATACGGACCCCGGCCAGATAATGATGGCTGACTTCGAGGCTGCGGCTCAGAGCGAACAGAACGGCTATGCCGAGGAAGGCAGTAACGGCCGGCTGGGGTTTTAACGGCGAGGATGGCGAGGCACACATCCCGCGTCTTCGGCTGATGACGAAGCACGGGGCGATAACCGCGGCGAGTCTAGGACTGGTAGGCAGCCGTGTCAATGGTGGGCGGCGAGAACGGTCGTCGCTGCCTGCCCGAGTCATATCCATATTTCGAGAAATATGGAAATGTATTAGGTGGGAGGGGGAAGGCCAGACGGGTTCCTTACGCTGACTCTCTCCGGAGAGGAAGAGGGAGGAGAGAGGGCGCGTGTGCCGATGCGGGCAGCGGTTCGGAGCGGGGGCAGCGGACGGCGGTTGGCGGAGAGCGGTCAGGTTGCGCGAGTCGCCGGTCTTATGCGGACGCCGTCACGAGTGATGATGATGAGACGGCCGGGGGGAATGCGGGGCATTGCCTCAAGCAGACGGACGTATTCAACGGGGGAATTTACAGGTAGGTGACGGCGAGTTTCGGCATCCCGCCGGTGTCTGACTTCTATCTGATGGTCCTGGCCAGGTCCATGTTGCTGCGAAGCAATTGGTTCACTACCGTCGAAGCATCGGCCTTCCGCTTGCTGGCAATGTCCTGCACGAATGAGAACACTTCCTCATCCAGGTAGACCGGGAGATTCAGTTTCACTCTGTGCCGGAAGAACTTGCCGCGCACGCCCTTCGAGAAATCGTATTCTTTCTTCATCATGCTACTCCTCATGTTGCTGCCTTTCGCGTCTGGTCGCCCTCCGGGCCGAGTAGATGCGAATAACAGCGGAGTCCTTTGGCTCCT
>JAPLUO010000295.1 GCA_026397595.1 Caldifarciminota bacterium | reverse complement strand
ACCATGAAGAGCGGGGTTTTGACGACCATGCGCTGGACGATGCACGGAACCACGAAGAACGTCGTCTGCCGACACGTCTAGACCTACACGCAGACCGTCATCTGTCGGACCGTTTGTCGGGCCATGTGTTGGACTATCTGTCAGGCCGTTTGTGCGGCCGTTTGTCCGGCCACGTGTGCAGCTACGTGTGCGGCCATGTGTCGTACCCTTTGTCCAGCCCCGAATCGCGCGACTCAAATCTGTACTACAAAGCCACAACATCATCGTCTTCGCGAAGATGTTTTCTCCGCTGCTTGTGTTTCGTGTATTTCGTCTTCGTGGCAGACTCCGCCTCGGGGCATTTTGACTTTTGATGTTTGCCTTTTGACTTGCGCGCCCTGCGCGCGCTGTGTCATCCGCGTCATCTGCGGTTCAGCCGCTTCGCGGAAACCCCAAATCCAAAGCACCAAGTCCCAAACAAGCACCAATACCCCAACGACCCAAATCCCGAGCCCGAACTCAGAAGCCGGAATCTGTACTACAAGCGTGCAGGATCGTCGTTTTCGCGACGTTGTTTCTCTCCGCCGCCTCTGTCCTGAGGCCGCCAGGCTCTTGGAAACCGCCGGTAGGCGCCACCGCCGACGGCGCGAGACTCTGGTTCGGGGCGGGGTTCAATCTGTGTCCATCTGCGTTCATCCGTGGTTACGTCAGGTCTGGTTGCGGCCTCCGACGCAGCGCGGCCGGAAGCCGCGAGTGACCAGTCTGCAGGGGCGGCGCGGACGGCGGGTGGAGCCTTGGGTTGCGCCGCGGCTAGCGGTTGAGGCGGAGGATGGCGGCGTTGAGGAGCGCGGCGAAGCTGACCCAGGCGATGTAGGGCAGGAGCAGGATTCCGGCCGGGACCGAGACCCGGAAGAACAGAATGACGGTGGCGAGGATTGCCAGCCACAGGACGACGATGTCCACCATTCCGGCGAGCGGCGAGCGGAGGCCGAAGAAGAGGATGGACCAGAGCGCGTTCAGGATAAGCTGGACCAGGAATACCGCCAGCGCGAGCTTGACCCCGGCAGCACCGACTCCCTGCTTCCAGACCAGCCAGGCCGCGACCGCCATCAGCAAGTAGAGCACGGTCCAGGCCGGCCCGAACAGCCAGTTGGGCGGGTTGAACGAGGGCTTGGCGAGACCTTTGTACCAGGTCGGAATCGCGCGCACGGTGGCAAACGAACCGATGCTGCTCGCAGCCAGCACCGTCCCGACGCAGATGAGGAGTCTCGACAGGTCGGGGCTGATCAACGCCTACCCAAGAACCGAGATAGGATTAACCACAGAGGCCGCTGAGAGCACAGAGTCGGGTGAAGGTCGGGATTCCGCTCCGTACCCTCCAATTCTCTGTGTGCTCTGTGGTTCAATATCGGATTCGGGGGCCTAGTACTCTCCCCGGTTGAAGAAGAAGACCGCGGCCGCGGTGGTGAGCACGCCGAACGCGATGAGGAACCCGAGGTCGAACACGGGCGAGTGGTACGAGAACCCCAGCACCAGCTTCCGTACGAGGTCAACGCCGTAGGTCAGGGGGTTGATGCGGACGAGGCTGTTGAGCCAGATGGGCAGGCCCTTGACCGGGAAGAGCGCGCCGGACAGGAACCACATCGGCATGATGACGAAGTTCATGATGGTGCCGAACCCCTGGAACGACGTCATCCGCGCCGCAATCACGATGCCGATGCCGGTCAGGCCGAACGACAGCAACGCGATGACGATGATGAGCGGCACGATGTTGGCCAGGGGAATATGCACGTGCACCAGCGGCGCGAGCAGCAGGATGATACAGCCCTGTATCAGCGAGAGCGTGGTCCCGGCCAGGCCCTTGCCGATGACAATCGAGGTGCGCGGGACCGGCGCGACGAGAATCTCTTTTAAGAACCCGAACTCACGGTCCCAGATGATGCTGATGGCCGACTGGATTGAGGTGAAGATGGCGGTCATCGCGATGATGCCCGGGAAGATGAACTGGGTGTAGTTGACGTTACCGATTTGCCCGGCGGAACCGCGCAGGCCCATGCCCAGCACGAAGAGCCAGAGCACCGGCCGGGTCAAAGACCCGTAAAGCTGGCTCTTCTCCCGGAAGTAGCGGATGATGTCCCGCTCCCAGACCATGCGGATGCAGGCGAGGTCTATCATGGTCGGTCGAAGGCAGAAGCGAGAGGCCAGATTGCAGAAGCGAGAGTGCTAGGGCATTCTGCACTCTGCACTCTAGCTTCTAGACTCTGACTTCGTTTGGTCATCTCCCCGCCCGTCCCATCCGCTGGAGGCGGCTCCTGAGCTTCTCGTGGCCGCTCGCCTCGTCGTCGCGAATTTCCCGGCCGGTCATCTTCAGGAATACGTCTTCGAGCGTCGGCGGCCGCACGCTCACCGTCCGCACCGCCACCGAGAGTTCCCGCAGCAGCCCCGGTACGAACGCGGCACCGTTCTCGACCTCGAAGTGGAGCCCGGTCGCATCCCGCACGACCTCGACGCCGTACCGCTGTTTCACTTCGGCCTCGGCCGCCGCGTCGTCAGCGGTTTCGAGGTGGATGCAGTCGCCCTGCACCTGCGCCTTGAGCCGCGCCGGCGTGTCGAGCGCGATAATCCGGCCGTGGTCGATGATGGCGATGCGGTCGCAGTTCTCCGCCTCGTCCATGTAGTGAGTTGTGAGAAACAGGGTCGTGCCGCGTTCCCGCCTCAACTTCAGCAGGCGCTCCCAGATACGCGAGCGGGTCTGCGGGTCCAGCCCGAGGGTCGGTTCGTCCAGGAACAGCACCCGCGGCGAGTGCAACAGCCCGCGAGCGATTTCCAGCCGCCGCTTCATCCCGCCCGAGAAGTTGCGGACAATCTCATTCGCCCGGTCCGTGAGTTCCATCCATTCCAGCGTCTCGGCGATGCGCGCGTTCACCTCGGCCCGCGGCACCTTGTAGACCATGGCGTGGAACCGCAGGTTCTCGCGCGCGGTCAGCCGGTCGTCGAGCGACGGGTCCTGGAAGATGATGCCGATGGAGCGGCGCACGTCGGTCTGCCGGTGCACGAGGTCGAACCCGGCCACGCGAGCCGTGCCCGCGCTCGGCCGGATGAGCGTGCAGAGCATCCGCACGGTCGTAGTCTTGCCCGCGCCGTTGGGCCCTAGGAACCCGAATATCTCGCCAGAGTTGACCGTGAAGGAAATGCCGTCGACCGCGGTGAATGCCTTGAACCGGCGGGCGAGCCCGTTGACTTCAATCGCCGGAGTCATCTTGCTTGGGGATGACTCCTACCAAGCCGCCGAGATTGGAGTCCACTGCCAGGCACAGTCGGTATGGCGGGCACAAGTGGAAGGACGAAGTAGTAAGGACAAAGGACGAAGCAACAGGGAAAGGTCCAAGTGGAAAGGCCGAGTCGGATTCAGCCTTACTTCTTTCCTCTTGCTTTGTCCTTTGTACTTTGGCATTTGTCCTTGCCTTGACGACAACGTTCCACTTCTCGGGCCTCACTGGCACGCGGCGAAGGCGAATGGCGTTTTGAACTCCGGCCGCCGGTATCGGGCGAGGCGGAGAGCCAGGACCCGAGGTGCTTGCGACGCGACTGGAAGCACTCACCCCAGGTAGCGCAGAGTTCCGAGTCCCGCCGACTGGTTCATGATCACCACAAAGCGGTCGAAGAACCCGTACTGCCCGAGCAGTCCGACCGCGGGCAGCTTGCTGAAGCCGGCAGTCATGTCGTAGCTGACCTCCGGCCCTTTCTCAGTACCGATTTCCAGAGTGACCTTGCAGTAGCGGACAGTGGCCAGCCCGGAGCTCGCACTGTGGAACTTCGACTCAGGGCAGTGCTCAAGGTCTATTCCCAGCACGTCGGCAAGGCTCGTGTCGAAGATGCAGTCGTCAGCACCCGAGTCAATGATTCCCAGCATCGCTGGAGTGTGTCGCCCCTTGTATGTCAACCGAAATGGGACTTGTGGTCGCGCTACCTTGCGTCCCTGTGGGAACGCTTCATTCGCCCCGTCCACCTCGACTGTGTAGAAGCGGAAGGAGATGACCTTCACGACTCCGCAGGTCGCCTACAGGACGAGGGCGTACGAGTCTTTAGGAATGCGACTGAAAATGGCGCCCGCTACGCCGGCTTCAGCCGCCTTGCGGACAGTCGCCGCGAGGGTGCGACCTTCGGCCACCTTGCGATAGCTGCGTGGATCCAGAGCAACCCAAGCACCTGGTTTGCCCTTCAACTGCACGGCCTTTGTCTTGCGCACTGCTTCTCCTTTGACACTGTTGCTCAATACTGAATGATAACCGGAACCGCAGCCCTGTCAACCGCGTTTCCGGTTGCCGGGTCGTGGCAGGGTTCGCCTGCCGGCACGAATGCGGCCTACTCGCAGCCGAGAGCCGCGAAGGCGAACGGCGTCTTGAACTCCGGCCGGCGGTACTCGGGCAGGAGCATCGGCGAGCGGCGTTCCGGCGGCACCTTTGCCGCCTTCAGTTCCGCCTCGTACGCGGCGACGTGCTCGAACGACGGGGGACGGGGGACGGGAGACTGGGTCTTGGCCGCTTCTGCCGCGGCGATTCCGGCCCGGCGGCCGAACACGAGGATGTCGAGCAGCGAGTTGCCCATCAGCCGGTTCCGGCCGTGGATTCCGCCCGCGACTTCGCCCGCTGCGTAGAGGTTCTTCACGTCGGTCTCACCGCTGTCCTTGATGAGGATGCCGCCGTTCTGGTAGTGCTGGGTCGGGTAGGTGAGAATCGGCTCTTTGTCCATGTAGATGCCGAACCGTTCGTACTGGTGGTACATCGCGGGCAGGTTCTTCTTCACGGCGCCCGGGCCTTTGAGCACCTCAATCAGCGGCGTGTCGAGCCAGACCCCGAGGCGCTCGGTCGGTGTGACCACGCCCAGGTTCCGGCTCTTGCACTCGCGGATGATGGCCGATGCGGTCACGTCGCGGCTCTCCAGTTCGTAGATGAACCGGTTGCCTTCGGCGTTGACGAGGTGCGCGCCGACGCCCCGCACCTTCTCGGTAATCAGCAGGCCGAAAATCTGCTCCGGGTAGGCCGCGCCGGTCGGGTGGTACTGGATGGTGTCGATGAACGCGAGCTTCGCCCCGGCCCGGTACGCGAGTACCAGCCCGTCCGCGGTCGCGCCATAGTGGTTGGTGCAGGGAAACCCCTGGACGTGGAGCCGGCCGCAGCCACCGGTGGCGATGATGGTCGTCTTCGCCCGGACGACGAAGTGCTCCTGCGTGTCGAGGTTCACGAACGCCGCCCCGCTGCACGCGCCCTTCTCGTCGGTCAGGAGTTCGACCGCCGCGCAGTACTCCAGCAGTTCAAGGTTCTGGTTCCGGAACTCGTCGCGCAGCGTGCGCATGATTTCCGCGCCGGTGTAGTCCCGCGCCGCGTGCATCCGCCGGCGCGAGGTCCCGCCGCCGTGAATCGAAATCATCGAGCCGTCGGGCTCTTTGTCGAACATCACCCCCATCTCTTCAAGCCACTCGATGATGCCCGGCGCGTCGGCGACGAGAGCGCGCGCCAGCTCCGGGATGTTCTTGAAGTGGCCGCCGCCCATCACGTCAAGGTAGTGCCGCTCCGGCGAGTCGTTCGCCTTGTCCGCGGCCTGGATTCCACCCTGCGCCATCATCGTGTTGGCGTCGCCGATGCGGAGCTTCGTCACGGTCAACACCTTCGCCCCGCGCGCCGCGGCCACCAGCGCCGCGGAAACGCCCGCACCGCCCGCACCGATAATCAGCACGTCGACGTCGAACTTCGGGTGCTCGGGGTCGAACGTCGCGGGGTTGACAATCGGCCACGCCTCGAGCACGTCGGCGATTTCGTGCGGGGTCCGGTCGCCCTTGTTCGGGCCGAGGGCCAGCGCCCGCATCGAGCTTTCGATGTAGTCCGGGTGGAACCCTTTAAGCAACTCCTTCTTGCCGTCGGCGCCGAGCAGGGGAATCCTGGCCTGCTTGATTCGTTCATCGCGCGTCGCGTCGAGCCGCTTGATTGACTCCTGCATACTTGCGGGATACATATCAGGCCTCCCCCGACATTTCAGATTCTAGAATGCAGATTGCAGATTGCAGATTGGCCGGAGTTCCGACTTCTGACTTCTGCACTCTAGCTTCTGACCTCTGACTTCGCCCTGTCCTCATGGTTCAACATCCCTCGTCTTCGGGTCGTAGAACAGGGCTGACAGCTCGGCCTCGGTCAGCTTGAAGAGCTTGTCGAGCCCGGGCTCGAAGCTGCCCGTCTTGATTTCCTTCATCCGCTCGGCGAGGTGCGGCGACTTCTTTTGCACCTTGGCTCCGTACAGGCGCCGCGCCAGCAGCCCGACGTGGTAGTGGACAATCTCGGCCGGGCAGCGGGTCGCGCACAGGCCGCACATGATGCAGTCGAACGACATGTCCGCGACCTTCGCGATGTCGCCGCGGATAGCCGCGTTGATGTAGCCCATAACGTCAATGTCCTGCGGGCAGATTTTCGTGCACGAGTTGCAGGCGATACAGCGCATGATCTCGGGATAGAAGCGGACGAGCACCTGCGTGTCGGCCGGCTCCTTGGCGATGTCGTACTGCTTCTTGTTCGCCGGGTAGAACGGAATCTGGGTCAGGAACATCCCGTCCTCGACCACAGTCTGGCACGCGAGCCCGACCTTCAGCTTGTAGGAGTCCCGAGTCCGAAAGACCGTGCCGCACGCGCCGCAGAACCCGCCCCGGCAGCCGCACCCGCGGATGAACCGGAACCCGGCGTACTCCATCGCCTTCATGATGGTCAGGTCCTTCGGCACCCGGTACGCTTCGCCCATCACGTAGATGGTAACCAACGAAGAGGGGTCGGGGGCCGGGGATTGGGGACTGGGTATTGACGATTGACGATTGGCGATTGGCGATTCCCCTGCCGCAACTTCTGACTTCTGACTTCTAGCTTCTGACTTCTGACTTCGGCCTTTGTCCGCCATCGCCTAGTCCTTTCTGTACTTCGCGACGCCAGTTTCGTAGAGGTCGCCGCCGTACATGTCATTGATGACGATGGCCGGGAAATCTTCGACTCTCAGCTCACGAACCGCCTCGGGACCGAGGTCATCGTAGGCGATGACCTTCGCCTCCTTGATGGTCCGGGCGATGAGCGCGGCCGCGCCGCCGACTGCCGCGAAATAGACCGCGCCGTGCTTCTTCATCGCATCGAGTACCGGCTGGGTCCGATTCCCTTTGCCGATCATGCCGCGCAGCCCTTTCTCCATGAGCAGCGGCGAATACGCGTCCATCCGGTACGATGTTGTCGGGCCGGCCGAGCCGATGACCTTTCCCGGCTTGGCCGGCGACGGTCCGACGTAGTAGATGACCGCGCCGGCGAGGTCGAACGGCAGCTTTTCGCCGGCCTTAAGCGAATCGGTCAGCCGCTTGTGAGCGAGGTCGCGGCCGGTGTAGATGGTGCCGGAAATCAGGACCGAGTCGCCGGCGCGCAGGTCCTTCACGGTTTCGGCAGTCAATGGGGCAGTAATCTTCTTTGCCATGCTCGCCTCCTACAGGATTGCCGACTGGTGCCGCGCCGCGTGGCAGTTGATGTTCACCGCGCAGGGCATCGTCGCGATGTGGCACGGGAACGCTTCGATGAAAACCGCGAGCGCGGTCACCCGGCCGCCCAGGCCCTGGGGTCCGATGCCGAGCTTGTTCACGCGCTCAAGCAGCTCCTTCTCCATCGCGGCGTAGAACGGGTCGGGGTGGATTGAGCCGACCTTGCGCAGCAGTGAGTGCTTGGCCAGCATCGCGCACTTCTCGAACGTGCCGCCGATGCCGACGCCGACGATAACCGGCGGGCACGGGTTCGCCTTGGAACGCGCGACTCGGTCCACCACGAACTTCTTGATGCCCTCGGTGCCGTCCGCGGCCGAAAGCATCTTCACCTCGCTCATGTTTTCGCTGCCCCCGCCCTTGGGCTGGACGGTGATTTCGAGCAAGTCCTCGGGCACGATGTCCGTGTAAATGATGGCTGGCGTGTTGTTGCCGGTGTTCTTCCGCCGCAGCGGGTCCTCGACGATGGACTTGCGCAGGAATCCGTCCGTGTAGCCCTTGGCCACGCCCTGCTGAATCGCATCATACAGCTCGCCGCCCTGAACCCTGACCCCTGACCCCACTTTCAGCCAGACCACAGCCCAGCCGGTATCCTGGCAGATGGGCATCATCTCCCTACGCGCAATCTGCTCATTCTCAAGCAACTGGTTCAGGATGTCCTTGCCCGTCGGCGACTCCTCGGTCACGAGGCCGTCCTTGAGCGCCCGGACCACGTCGTCCCCGAGCAGGCAATTGGCGTCAATGCACAACTTCGCGACCGTATCCCTGATTGTGTCGAACTGAATATCTCTCATCCACGCCTCTCTTCGCTATTCACTATTCGCCATTCACTATTGCCCTAGAGTGCATGCTCCAGGACCCAGATTTCCGGCACCGATGGCAGCTTGTCGGCGCTCACTTCGACCTCGGGCGAGCCGACCCGCTTCACATTCGCCCTGCCCTGTACGAAATCGTCAACCCTCGCAATGTCAAACCCGAGCTTGTCGGTCTTGTAGTGCATCGGGATCGTAACCCGGGCTGCGAGTTGCCCCGCGACCTCGTGTGCCGCGGCCGCGTCCACCGTGAAAGTGCCGCCCACCGGCACCAGCAGGGCATCAACCTTGCCGATTGCCGCGGCCTGCTCTGCTGTCAGGACGTGCCCAAGGTCCCCGCAGTGGCAGACCCTGAGTCCGTCGGCCTCGAACACGAAGACGGTGTTCCGGCCGCGCCCGGCGCCCTGATTTGCATCGTGGAACGTCTCGAAGCCGGTGATGCCGATTGACCCGGCCTTGAACGTACCCGTACCCTCGAGCACCTTCGGTTCACCTGGAAGATGAGAAACGCCATCGTGGTCATGGTGGTGGTGGCTGATAGTAACCGCGTCAGCGGTTTCGCAAATCGGGTCGTATCGGATCTGGCCGGAAAAGCTCCCCGGCGTGTACGGGTCAGTGATGACCGACGTGCCGTCCGCCGCGGTCAGCAGGAACGCGGAATGCCCAAGCCACTTGATCTTCACGCCGGCCTTCCAGCTTGTGGAATGTCATTCTGAGGCGAAGCCGAAGAATCGTCGGTCGGAGACCCTTCGCTTCGCTCAGGATGACAGTCGTCGGGCATCAACTTACGCCGTCGGTACCACCGTCACCCGCTGCTTGTCCTTGCTGACGCGCTCGAACTTCACCGTGCCGTCAGTCAGGGCAAACAACGTATCGTCCTTGGCCCGGCCCACGTTAGCGCCGGGCAGAATGCGCGTGCCGCGCTGCCGGATGATAATGCAGCCGGTCGTCACGCTTTCCGAGCCGAATTTCTTCACGCCCAGCCGCTGGCCCGGACTGTTCCGGCCGTTCTTACCAGAGCCGCCGCTCTTCTTATGTGCCATATGATATTCTCCTAGAGCAAGTTAGTTCGTCGGACCGCAATTATAGTCGCTACAGCGGCAGAGTCAAACGGCGGAAACGGCCGCCGTCGACGCAGATTCAACCGCTGACCGCTGTCCGCTCACTGGAAACTGGGAGCTGGCAACTGGTAACTCGCGGCGAAGCCGCGCTGCGCCTTGCCTTGACTTCAGCGGCGCGGCTGGCTACAGTGATACAGAGGAACCATCTATGAACCCGCTGCTGGAACGTATCTCCGTCGACCCCGACATCTGTTTCGGCAAGCCTTGCATCCGGGGCCACCGCATCTGGGTGTCTTTGATTCAGGACATGCTTGCCGAAGGGATGAGTATCGCCGAGATCGTCAAGGAATATCCCGGTTTGGAGGAACTCGATATCCGGGCCGCCATCGCCTACGGCGCGGAGATGTCCAGAAACCGGTACGTGTCCATCGGGGCGGCCTCCGGCCTGTGAAGTTCATCCTTCCTGCCTCCAGCTTCCTCCTTCATCCCTAGCCCCTAACCTCCAGTTCCTGTCTGCCGTCGTCGCTCGCGCGGCGCACAGGGTTGACGCGGTGGCAGCGTGGAGTAGAATTCGTATGACATTTAGTATGACAATAGAGGAGTAAGTATGCCCAAGCGCGAGAAGGTAACCATTTCCATTGCCTCGGACCGGCTGGCTCAACTGGACGAGGCCGTGATTGCCCGCGACACCAATCGCAGCGCGCTGATAGAAGAGGCGCTGGCGGTCTGGGAAGAGCGGCAGCTCAAACAGGAACTGGCTGATGGCTACAAGGCGATGGCGGCCGAGGACCGCAAGACCGCCGAGGCGAACCTGAGGAGCGGCATTGAGACCCTCGAGCGCGGGACATGACTGAATTGCGCCCGGGCAATTCGGGTCGTGTCCCAAGCCCTCGCCGCGGTGAAGTCTGGCTGGTCAACTTCAACCCAGGGCGGGGCAGCGAGCAGAAGGGCGTCCGGCCCGCGCTCGTCGTCCAGAACAACGTCGGCAACCAATACGCGGCAACGACGATAGTCGCGGCCATCACGACTACAATCAAGCCCTATCCGGTGACGGTCGTCATCCAGGCCCGCACCTGCGGGCTGCCTCGTGATTCCATGGTGAATATGGCGCAGGTACTGACCGTTGACAAAGGCCGGCTCATCAGGATGCTGGGCGAGCTTGCGCCGGAGCAGCTCGCGGCAGCCAACCGCGCCCTGCGCGTCAGCCTCGACCTGACGTAGCCGCGCCAGAGGCGCGGACAGCTCAAGCCCAAGCGCAAGCCATCTGACCGCCGACCGCCAATCGGTCTTGGAGTTTGGTGCTTGGGGTTTGGAGTTATCCGCGCCCTGCGCGGGCTATCTACAATCTGAAATCTAGAATCCGAAACTGGTATGCCGTTGGCCGAAAGCTGTCGGCCGTTGGCCGTCAGCCATCATCATTGACACATATCGGAGCCCCGCTCCAGTAAAATGCCCCGACACTCGTCAACCGTGGTCGATAATCTCTTGTCGTGTCCGCGGAGATACTCCGCCCCTGATCGCTCACCGAACGTCAGAAGTTGAACCCGTCTTGTTTCTATTCGGTCGTCTGGTCGCCCTTTGCGCAAGCTTGACCAGCGACAGGAGCGCGGAATTGACAGCAGCCTCGTTCGGAAATGCCTCGGCGACTTCCGGTTTGAGGACCACGACATTCGAAGCCTCCCGCAGACGCTTCACGTACTTCCCCCTCACCAGAGGTTCGCAGAAATCGGAACGACGGTACTCGACGTGCAAGTCACCTCTTCCGGTCGGTCTAGTCTTCTTCATATATTCTCTGTTCTCTCTTGCTCGCCAGGCGAGCGCTTATGATCCGAATCGTATCGCCCTGCTCAGCGTGCTCGACGTGCCGGTCAGAGCGGGTGTCATCGCTCGTGGCTCCACCAACTATAGTACGCGCGATCGCGGTCAGGTCAAGTGGTCGGTCGCAGCCCTGAATCCGACATTGGGCCGCAAATGCGTACGAGTACGCCTAGCCGGACAGGATGGCGATTCTCACCCGATGGGTGTAGTCATTCCGAGCGGAGGCGTCCTCGCCGGAGTCGAGGAATCTCGCCTGAGAGACCCCTCGACTCACTTCGTTCGCTCGGGGTGACAGGTAGTTCTATGTCGGTTCTAGTACTACTCTGTTATGTGTTGATATTTGAGGCTGAGAGGTTATAATGACTGCATGCAATGGAATCAGAAGCTATGGCAACGCAGCATTGGTCAGTTCGCAGGATTCTTGGAATCGCTGTCGGCGGGACTTGGGCGAC
>JAPLUO010000119.1 GCA_026397595.1 Caldifarciminota bacterium | reverse complement strand
CGGAGGGGACTTTCGGAAAGGCCCAATAATGAATTGAGAATGCAGAAGTTAGCACGCGGGCGGGCTTGATGAAGCTGTATCCTGTGGCTAAACTCCGTAGGTGAGGTCGAGCCTTCGACTGCCGGCAGATGAGACTCGCGCTCCAGCCGTTGCCAAGTCAAATAATGACAGCCGCCCGGCTCTCACCGGGCGGCTGTTACTTCGCTGTAGTTGGGCTACTCCGTCTTCACCATCTTCCTCGCGGTCGTGAACTCACCGGCTTGAAGCCGACAGAAGTAGACGCCGCTGCCTGTCGGTCGCCCGTACTGGTCCCGACCGTCCCACGCGGCGGCGTAACTCCCTGCCTGCACCTGCCCGGACGCCAGGGTCCGCACCACCCGGCCGGACTGGTCGTAGACCGTCAGGGTCGCCCGGCACGGCCGGTCAATTTCGTAGCGAATCCGCGCGCCGTCACGGAACAGGGCGGATACGCGCAGCCTGCTTGCCGTCACGACCGCCGGCACGGCCTCGCGGGTACCCTCGTCGGTGTGGTAACTGAACGCGTAGACCTTATCGTGAAGCGAAACCGCGCCTGCCAAGTACATCGGCTCGGGTGGCTGCGGGCCCCACAGCCACGTGATCTGGGTCGCGGTGTCGGGGTTGATTGCTCCCTTGAGCATACGGTCCCAGATCTGTCCGTTCCCCCGGTCATAAGCGTCTGGGATGTAGATAGTGTCGCCGACAATGACCGCGCTGCCCATATCGCCAAGCCGAAGCATGGGCGCGGCGATAGCCCAACTGTCGGTGAACGGATTATACACTTGCACCGTCCGGGTCGCGTCGTAGTTCTTATCTATGCCCCCACAAACGTAAACGAGCGAGTCTCTCCAGACTCCCACCATGTAGGCCATCACGGACTCCGGCAGCGGCCTGCGAGTGGCCCAGGAGTTGGTTGCGATTGTGTACTCCTCGTTGACGGTCGATGCCTCACTGGTGTTGGTCATCCCGCCCACTATGTACACCCTACCCCTCACGTACGCGGCGGCTATCCAGGTCCGTGGAGTGGGCATCGGGGCCATCAAGGTCCAGGTGTCCGCAACCGGGTCATACCGCTGGCACAAACTGACACACGAGCCTGCATACCCGTACGGAGTCCCACTGGGGTGCCCCCGGTTGGATGGACATCTGTAGTAGTGGATGTAGCATCAAACCGGAGGTGACGTTTGGAAACAGAGAAGAAGCCACGCAAGACCTATACGCGTGAGTACAAGATCGAAGCAGTCCGACTGACGACCGAGGGCGGCATACACATCGCCCAAGTCGCTCGCGACCTGGGTATCAACGAGAACACGCTGCATACCTGGCGGCGGCAGTTTCGCCAGTGGGGCGCTGGTCCCGGTGCCGGCAAGGAAGCTCTCTCGCAGGCTAAAGAGATTCAGCGGCTGCGAAAGGATTTGGCGAGAGTGCGGGAGGAACGGGACTTCCTAAAAAAAGCGGCCGTCTGGCTGGCACGGGAAGCGCATTGAGAGTCCGGCTCATCGCCGAAGACAAGAGCCGGTTGCCGGTCAGACGTAAGTGCCACTTGGCCGAGGTGCCCCGCAGCACCTTCTACGTTTCCCATGACCGGCCCGAGAGTGAGCGCGAGCGCCGCAACCGCTACTTGCTGATGTTCATCCAAGAGGTCTACGTGAAGAGCCGCCGTACCTACGGTAGCCGGCGGATATACGCCGAGTTGCACGGGCGTGATATCCGCTGCAGCATTAACCGGATATCACGGCTGATGAAGCAGCACGGCATTGTCGCGGTGCAGCGTCAAAAGTACCGGCCGACGACCGACTCCAATCACGGCCACCCGGTAGCGCCGAATCGGCTCAACCGCGACTTCCAGGTGACGGTGCCGGACCGTGTCTACGTAGCTGACATCACCTACATACCGACGGACGAGGGCTGGCTGTATCTGGCGACCGAGTTGGACTTGTACTCGCACCGGATCGTCGGCTGGTCGCTGGGCAGCCGATTGGTCAGGCACCTGGTGCTGGATGCCCTTGAGATGGCGGCCGGGCGGCGCCGACCCGGGCCTGGGTTGATACATCACTCGGACCGGGGCGTGCAGTATGCCTGTGGTGACTTCCAGAAGCTACTCAAGCGGCACGGCATGATCCCGAGCATGAGTCGGAAGGGCGATCCCTACGACAACGCGGTAGCCGAAAGCTTCTTCAAGACGCTGAAGATGGAGCTAGTCTACCAGCGGCGGTTTCGGACCAGACTGGAAGCCAAAGCAGCGATTGTCGAGTACATCGAGTTGTTCTACAATAGTTGGCGGCGACACTCGAGTTTGGGCTATCTCAGCCCGAACGACTACGAGAAAAAGGCAAATGCCGCTTAAGAAAGTGTCCAGCAAATCGGGGGCAGTCCACACCAATCATGTAGATTTTGTCATTCACTGGGTCGTAAACGGTCGCGTGACAAGTTCGGTCCGGGACCGAGTCGGGCGGCGAGAACGGCGCCCACTGGGCTCTGGCAAGGCCGGCAAGAGCCACCAGCCCGACCGCGAGGCCGAACCAGGCTCGCCCGGTTCGTCTGATCCGCTGCTGCACATAGTGCGTCATATCGTTACCTCCTTACCGCATCATCAGAAGCTTCTTTGTGGCCAGATACCCGCCCGCCTGGAGCCGGCAGAAGTAGACGCCGCTGCCTGCCGGTCGTCCGTACTCGTTTCGGCCGTCCCACGCGGCGGTGTAGCTCCCTACCTGCACCTGCGTGGACACAAGGGTGCGCACCACCCGTCCTGACTGGTCGTAGACCGTCAGGGTCGTCCGGCATGGCCGGTCGATTACGTAGTGAATCTGGACGCCGCTCCGGAACAAGGTGGATACGCGCAGCCTGCTTGACGGCACGACCGCCGGCCCGGCCTCACGGGTCCCCTCCGGTGTGACAAAGAGCTTATTGTAGCGACTGACCCCTTGGTAATCACCAGTGCCGGCTATCTGATAGATTTCGTCCGCAGCTTCGCGGGCCACGACGAACTGCCCACTAAGGCTCGTGACTCCTTCGAGCAGGAGAGTAGGAAGGCTCTCGGTGTAAACACCTGAGCCTGGGTCGTAGACCAAGCCCGTCATTGTCGCTGTCGTGTCGGGCAGGGTATCGAAGCAGCCGAGCGCATAGACCTTGTCGTGAAGCGAGAGCGTGCCTCCTATATTCAACCGCAAATGCTCGGGCAGCCAAGGACCCCAGAGCCACGTAATCTGTGTCGCGGTGTCCGGGTTGATTGCTCCCTTGAGCATGCGTCGCCAGCATTGGCCGTTCGGTCGATCATACGCGTTTGAGATATAGATGGTGTCGCCAACGATGGCCGCGGGCCCGCCCATGTCACCCGCCTTGGGCAGGGGCGTACCGTCAGCCCAACTGTTTGTGAACGGATTGTACACCTGCGGCGTCATGATCGAGTTATAGATGGCGTCCATGCCGCCTATGGTGTAGATGAGCGAGTCTCTCCAGACTCCGGTCATGTGGGCCAGCACGGCCACTGGCAGCGGCGCGCGAGTGGCCCAGGAGTTGGTCGCGACTGTGTACTCCTCGTTGGCAACCAGTGCAGCACCGGTGTTGGAATATCCGCCCACTACGTACACCTTGTTCCTCACGTATGCTGCGCTCATCCAGCCCCGCGAGGTGGGCATCGGGGCCATCGTGGTCCAGGTGTCCGCAACCGGGTCGTACCGTTGGCACAGATTGACATACGTGCATGCAGACCCGCTCGGGGTTCCACCGAGCATGTAGATTCTGTCGTTCAACGGGTCGTAAGCGGTCGCGGGACAAGCTCGGTCCGGGGCCGAGTCGGGCGGCGAGAACGGCACCCACTGGGCTCTGGCAAGGCCGGCAAGAGCCACCAGCCCGACCGCGAGGCCGAACCAGGCTCGCCCGCTTCGTCTGATCCGCTGCTGCACATAGTGCGTCATACCGTTACCTCCTTACCGCATCATCAGAAGCTTCTTTGTGGCCAGATATCCGCCCGCCTGGAGCCGGCAGAAGTAGACGCCGCTGCCTGTCGGTCGTCCGTACTGGTCTCGGCCGTCCCATGCCGTGGCGTAGCTTCCTGTTCGCATCTGCCCGGATGCCAACGTCCGAACTACCCGGCCTGTAATGTCCTGAACCTGCAGCCTGACCCAACCACTGCGCTGGAGCGCATAGCGTATCTGAACGCCCCGGCTTGCTACACTGGACCACACTTCAAGCGTGGCCGGCTCGGCGTCACATCGGCTCTTCCTCTCCTCTGCAATGGCCATCGGTGCGAACTGTATCTTGTAGTACTGCCAGGCTGTTGTGTCCGTTCCGTGTCCCGCGACCTGGAACAGCTCGTTGGAGACTTCACGACCCACGGCACCACCGCCAAAAAGCCCGCTGCCGGCGGTCGGAGGCAGACTCGGTATCGAGTCAATTCCGCCGGTTGCCGGGTCATACACCCAACCCTTTCTTGTCATTGGTCCCGCATCTGGCAATCCGCCGAACCAGTACACCTTGCCGAGCAGCGACGCCGTGCTCTGCATAGCGACTGGCGCAGGTAGCTGCGGGCCCGAGAACCAGGCTATCTGGGTCGGGTCAGCCGGATTGATTGCCCCCCTGAGCATCTCCGTCATACTTGGCCAATGGGTCGGTTGTAGGAGCCGGTGATGTAGATGGTGTCGCCGACGACGGTCCCCGCACCCATGTCGCCCTGCCTGGGCATGGACGTGCCGATAGCCCAAGTGTCCGTGAACGGATTGTACACCTGCACCGCCTCTGTACTACAAGCGTACAGGATCGTCGTTTTCTGAAAGATGTTTTCTCAGGCGGCCTCGCGTTTGAGCAGTGCAGCATCGGTCTGACGGAAGGTCAACGCCGTAGTCATGACGGTCTCGCCACGTGGTGTAGCGCGGTAG
>JAPLUO010000069.1 GCA_026397595.1 Caldifarciminota bacterium | reverse complement strand
CCCGCGTCAGCTCGGGGTCGCGTGCCCCAGACCCCCGGTTTCCGGCCGGACTTCTAGTCACCTAACGTGCAATTATCGCGCCACTGCCAGCACGGCCAGATTGTTTCTGCTAAGATGTGACTTTACAGCGTCTTAGGAAGATACTCTGAGACTGTTACTATCAGCCCGTGGCGCGCTACGCTTGATTTTGCTGCCGCATTTTGCGGCGCTTGAGCGCTCTACAAGTTGTGCTCAGTCATCTTGCGGCGCAGGGTGTCGCGGTGAATGCCGAGTAGTTCGGCGGCGTGAGTCTGGTTGTTATTGGTCTTCTGAAGCGCTTCTTTGATCGCCTGACATTCGATGGCCTGGAGGTTCAGCGTGCCAACACCGGTTTGAAGCGGCTTGTCGTCCTGTGCCTGGGGTTGGTCCGAAGCGGGCAGCAGCGTTTGATCCGGGCCGCGTGACGGGGGTGTCTGGGCGGCAGCGGTTTGGGCGTTGAGGAGTCGGGCCATGCCGAGCGCGGGCATGACGTGGCCGAGGCCGATCTCGGAGCTGCCGTCGTATTGAGCGCGTTCATAGGCACGCTCGATGATGTTGCGGAGGGTGCGGACGTTGCCGTCGAACATAGAGTTGCTGCCGTCGATGTGCTGCTGGACTACTTGCCGGAGGAATTTGACCGCGGTACGCTCAATTCCGAGGTGTCGTTTGTGCCGGGGGTTGGCGTTCATGGTCTCGGTGATGTAGCGAGCCGTGTCTTCGATGTCGGCTTCGAGGTTGTCCGGCGGTTCGTTCTCCCAGCGTTCGCGGAGCGAGGGCACGGGTATGCAGTGCTGGACCAGCCGTCCATAGAAGTCCGGCCGGAACCGGGTCTGGAGTTCCGTCACGGTGCGGTTGGTGGCAGCGATGATTCGCATGTCGATCTCGAGTTCGTGGGAACTGCCGATGCGTTTGATGCGGTGGTATTCCATTGCCCGGAGGAGCTTGACCTGGGTGTCCTGTGCCACGTCGCCGATTTCGTCAAGGAGGACAGTGGAACCCTGTGCCGCCTCGAGGATTCCCTCGCGCTCACCGGTGGCGCCGGTATAGGCGCCGCGCTGGTGCCCGAATAGTTCGTCTTCGATGAGGTTGGGGCTGAGCGCGGCCATGTTGATGGCCAGAGGGTATTCGCGCGCCGGGTCGCCTTCGACGTAGCGATAGCTGCAGCGATGCAGGGCGTTGGCGACGAGTTCCTTGCCCACGCCCGGGCCGCCGAGCAGGAGCACGGTGGCATCCGATGGGCCGATGCGCTCGATCTCGTAGGCAAGAAAGGCCATCTTGCGCGCCCGGCCGATGACCATGTGGTGCTTGGTGATCCAGTTGCGCCGTTGTTCGTCGGTGAGCGGGCGGATGGCGAGGACGTCGATTGCCGCGGCGATCTTGGGGTAGTACTGTTCACCGACCGCGCTCTCGGGCACGAATGAGCAGAGTCCGTATCCGGGCCGGATGATGAACTCCGAGAACTCGCTGGTCGATTCCATGCCGATGCGGCAGGAGACGAAGATGACCGGGGCGATCCGGTCGATGTTATTCTGGCGGATGTATCCGTAGATGAGAAAGCCCTGCAGGCATTTGATGTCGAGGGTGCGCTGGAGGGGTCTGAGTATCTCCGGGTAGTCAACGAGCTTGCGTTCGTCGGTGGTGTGGCTGAAGTCGACGTCCTGGATGATGAGCGCGACGAAGCGGGCGCGGTTGCGGTGGTACCATTGGCGGACTTCGGCGAAGCAGTCGAGGTGCTGGTAGTCGAATTCGCGCGCGAGGCGGCCGCCGTCGTATTGCGCGATGTTGCGGACCAGGCTTTCGTAGCTGGTCACGAGGTCGTCGACGATGAGGATTATCGGTTTAGCCATGGGCGGGTAATGAGGTGTTGGTCAACCGTTAGAGTGTATGGGGTGGCCGGTCTGGAGTCAAGGAGTCAAGAGACGGTCTCGGGTTTCTTCGAGTACCGCGATGTAGTCGGTGATTCTGAGCCAGAGCTTCTCGTGGGGTCCGGTCAGAGGGACGTCGTCGCGCGGGGTTTCGATGGCCGGGCCGAGCCGGGCGGCGAGCTCGAGGAGTTGGCTGGTGATGTGCGCGCGCGGGTCGCGGAACGGTATGACGTGAGGGCTGTCGGACAGCAGCCGAATGAGGAGGCGGCGGTTCCATTGGGTGTTGACCGTGTAGCCGAGGGTAATCTCGGCCCAGTTCCCGGCGTGGCGGATGTAGTCGAGGATGATGTGTTCCAGCGTGCCCCGGAACTCGGGGTCGGCAAAGAGGCGGAGTCGCCGATAGCAGTCCGGGCATTCGTGGTTCACGATAGTGATGAGCCTGATGCCCGGGCCGCGTACGCGCCCCCGGTACTCTTCCTGACTGAGATCGAGGGTTTCAATGTGCTGGCCGCGCGGCGCGCCGCGGGCGGTCGTCTCGATAAAGTCGAGCACAGGAAGGGTGGGCGTGGCATCGATGAGGCGGGAGACGGTACTCGTGTAGATGTCGCGGAGGGACGTGTCGCGGACCTCCGGCGCGTGCGCGAGACAGCCGAGGTCACGGTCGCGGACGAGCCCGTGGCGGCCGCGGATTTCGATGAGGCGCTCGATGGCGGCCGGCGTGTTGCCTTTGGACAGGAAGTTGTGGTCCACGGCGACGAGTTCCGCGGCGAGGGCAAAGCGTGTCGGCAGTGGTTTGTCTTCTATCTGCCGGCCGGGCGTGCCGAGGCGCCGGCGGCGGCTGAGGAAGACCACGAGCACGACCAGCCCCGACAGGAGACACAACACCAGGAGCATGCCGGCATACGCGATGTAGCTTCGGCGCCGGGCTGCGCGTCGGTATTGGTCGAGCATTCGTGCTTCCGGGCCACTTGCGGCCCGGTTCGGCTCGATCTCTGCGGCGAGAGCCGCGACCCGGCGGATGCCGCGGGCGACGTCGTTTCCGTCCCGGCCGAGCGCGGCGCGTTGCAGGGCCCGCCGTGCCTCCTCGATCTCACCGCTGATAACGCCGAGCCGGTTCCTGAAGACGTCTATCCGCCAGCGCGCGTCGGCCGCCGTGCGAACGATAACCAGGTCGGGAAATGTGTCGCGGTTAATTCGGAGCGGGAGCACGCGGAGGAGCCGAGCTCCGCTGTGACCCGGTGTGCTCTTGGTAGCACTGTCCAGGCCCGGCGCGTAGACGAGGAGGTTCTCCGCGCCATAGTCGGTGCGGATGAGCGGCATCGGCCAGTCTTTGAGCAGGGCGAGCTCATAGACCCGGGTCTGGCCCGGCAGCGGCAGGCGCAGCGCCGGCTGAACGGACCCCCACGCGTTGAGCGCGGCGAGATAGCTGCGGCCCTCCCGGTCCTCGCCGGCAACGTAGGCGGCCGAGCCGGAGGCGCAGACCGAGCGTAGAATCCCGGGCAGACCGGAAGTCGAGTCGGATGCGAGCCATCGCCCTTCGACCCCGGTCAGGGGGTCAACGTACCGTAGTGTATCGCCGGTAAGGACCAGCAGCACCGGAACTGAGTTGAACACGGCGCAGGCAACGAGCGGTCTCGCACTGCCTGTCCCCGGCGCCTGTCCTCCTGCCGGGCGTGAGTCGGGCCACCGGCAGCGGAGTTCGCGGTTCTGCCGTGAGTGATAGACAACGAGCTGCCGGCCGTCAAAGAAGACGAACTCCGGAGCACGGTCCCGGTCAAGGTCGACGATAAGCGCGTCAAGGGGAATGAAGCCTGGGTTGAGCCGGGTCGCGCGCACCTGTTCGTGACCGGCAAGAACGAGCCACGGCTCGCCTTGCTGCTAGGCGCAGAGTTCTGCCAGATCTTCGGACCAGCCGATGAAGACCAGGCTGTCTATTCCGCGCAACTCCGGTGCGGGGATTCCCCAAAGCGGCTGTCCACGGCGGTTCCAGGCAACCAGGTTGCATGACCCGGGTGCGCCGCGCGTCCGGACCGCCAGCAGCAGGGCGGCGTTGGCATCGGCCCCGCCCGGAACCCCGGCACCGGCCCTGACACCGGGCAGGGCGACGAGCGCAGCAGTGCCTTCAGGAGCGCGGCCGAGTTCGGTCAGGCTGTCGAGCAGGGACACGACCATGACCCGGCGGTCGGCAAGAAGCAGGAACAACTCTTCGGTGCCGCTCTCGGTTGGACGTTCTGAGGCGGAGATGACCGGCGACGTCAACGGCCGGGACCATTCCGGCGCAAGGATGCCGGCATGGGCAGATGGTAGCAGGCAGCCGGCGACGAGCAGCATGCGCACCGCGGGCGACAAGCGTCGTGAGGTGGTCATTCTGCCGCTGCTACGCCATGCCATTCGAGTCATAACTGTAGCCGACCGGTCTCGACTGTCAACCCGATGCCGGGAAGCCTGCCTTGACTTTGGTCGCGGCGCGGCTTGAATTATCATAGTGCGAAGCGTACGCGCAAGTGTGCTGGTGCTGCTGGCGGCCGGTTCTGCCATCGGATGGCAGTCTCCGCTGCGCTCCGATTCGGTCGCCGTGGCCGGGTTCTGGGACACCGAAGTGCTGGTTGACAGCGGCGCAGTCACAGCCTTCGACGTGACGTCTGATACCGCCGGCGGCATCTGGGTGGCAATCGCCTATCCGGATAAGGCGGTCGGCTTGTACTACTCGGACGACTTCGGATCCACTTGGCGCGGCCACTGGGCTATGCGCGCCGACTCAACGGTCCGGCAAGTACGACTGCTCGCAGGGCAGGGCGACTCCTCTTTCATGTACCTGTTTATGCTTGAGGCCGGCAACGACGGTGACCTGTGGCTCGCACGCATCCGGTCTGACTCGGCCGGGTCTGATTTGACGCCCGTGGCGGTCGGCCCGGACACGGTTGATGACTTCTCGGTTACCCTCGATCGGGATCCCCATTACTACGTCTACTGCCTGTACGCGAACGAGCATCGCACCGGCCGCACCGGCACCTTCACCCGCTCGCTGGATTACGGCGTGTCGTGGGAGTCGGGAACCGACTGGTGGAACGCTTGGGACCCGTGCATCTCGTATACGTCCGGTTCGACAATTCACTGTGTCTGGCGCTACGCCCTCAACGGCGGCGAGGTCCACTACTCCTACAACCATCACTACGGGATGTCCGGCTTCTGGTCGGCATACCGGGTCGTGAGCAGCGGAGCCGACCAATGCTTCGATCCGGTCGTCGCGCAGACCGACTCCAGCCTGGAATCGCAGGCGGCGATCTGGGTTTTCTACACGGTCGGACGCCGCGACACGGCCGTTCTCGACCTGCAGTACTCGGTTAGCTGGGACGGCGGCCAGAGCTGGGCCCCGGGCCAACCGTTCGGCGACCCGATCCGCGACGAGCAGCAGCCAATGCTCGCCGCCGACCGGACCGGGCCGAACGGATACGCAAGCCTCTGCTACCGCTACGGCAGCCGGCAGTTCGGCGACTCCGGCGCGGTCTACTGGACGTGCGCCAACGCCTACAATCTCGATTACTGGCTGAAACCCGTCAAGGTAAGCCGGCACCCGGTTGCCGGACTCGGGCCGAAACTGGTCTACGCCCCGCACTCGCCGATGCGGCTGCCGGGCGTGCTCTACAGTCAGCAGACCGAAGCCGGACCCTGGGGCGTCTGGTTCGCCGCGCCGTGGATGAATGCCGGGGGGCAGGCTACCGGAAATGCAGAGGGAGAGGTAGAGGTTGAGCCGAATCCGGCGGTCGGGGCGGTACGGCTCAGCGCGAATGTGACAATGCCGGGCAGCTATTCGGTTGCCGTGTATGATGCTGCCGGCCGCCTCGTAGTCAACTTGTTTCGGGGTCGGCTTGAACCCGGCCCGCAGTTCTGGACTTGGGACCGGCGTTCGCTCGCCCGCCGCGTGCCCGCCGGCACCTATTTCGTGCGGCTCGTCGGCCCGGGTTTGAGCACCGGGCGCCGAGTGGTTCTGCTCTAGAACGACTAGTGAATTGGGGAGGTGAAGGCAAAGTGCAAAGTGTAGAATTCCAGGGCGGGACATCGCCATTTCTACTTTCTCCTTTCCACTTCATCGTTCTCCATTCGCTATTCTCCGCACGCCACCCGTTGACTTCGGGCCTTTCCTGCCCCATTATCTGGTCATGAAACGAGCCTCAAGTCTGCTCAGACTGCTGGCCCTGCCCGCGGCTTTCCTGGTGGTGAGCGCGAGCCTGTGTCAGAAGAAACCGCCGGAGCGGCAGTGGGAGCGCGGCTCGTTCCAGTCGCTGCCCGCCAACACGCAGCTCTACCAGTGGCCGGCCGGCGTCGTCTCCGTCCAGATCGTCGGTGCCGACGATGCCTCGCCGATGTCGGACCTGCCCCTGCTGATGACCGTCCACAACAGCGGGCAGGACGATGTGGACATCACCTTCCCGGCCGGGCTCGTGTTCGGGCCGTCGCCCGCGGAGGAGTACCAGTACATGATACTGCTCCAAGACTGCAGCTTCACCGCTCCGGGCGGCTCGAACCGGGACGTGCTTCTGCCGACCTACTGCTGCAACGCCGACTCGTCCGAGCCGGACGACGCGTCCTTCTACATCATCAACGGGCGGGAGTGGGACCGCGAGACCGAAGAGCTGCTGAATCTGGTCGCGGACAAAGCACTGTCCGGCGACGACGCGGTTACCCTAGTCCAGGATGCCCTGTTCGAAATCACCGACGAGGACGGGCTGACCGATTCGACCAAGGCGGAGCTTTCGAACCTGCCCTGACAACGGGATCGGCGACCGGCAATTGACAATTGGCAATTGACAATCGGCCATTCCACCAGGCGGTCATCCCGCCGATGTCCCGGCGCGCGATGGCGGCGCTGGGCTGGGACGAATGCGACGTCATCGTCGTCTCCGGTGACGCGTACATTGACCACCCGTCGTTCGGCAGCGCGGTAATCGCGCGCGTCCTGCTCGACGCCGGGTTCCGCGTCGGCATCATTGCCCAGCCGCGCTGGGCCGGCGGGGACGACTTCGCGGCGCTCGGCAGGCCGCGGCTCTTCTTCGGGGTTACTGCGGGCAACGTTGATTCGCAGGTCGCCAACTACAGCCCGAGTCTCCAGCGCCGTCGCGAGGACGACTACTCGCCCGGCGGCAGGCCGGGTCTGCGGCCGAACCGTGCCACGACCGTGTACTGCAACCGGCTGCGGGAGGTTTTCAAGGACGTGCCGTTGGTCATCGGCGGCATCGAGGCCAGCCTGCGCCGGCTGGCGCACTACGACTACTGGGAGAACACGGTTCGGCGTTCGATCCTGCTCGACGCGCGCGCGGACATCCTGCTCTACGGCATGGCAGAGAAAGGCGTAGTGGAAGTCGCAAACCGCATCCAGAGAGAGCAAAGAAGAAAGGGAGCGGGTGCCGGGCACTCTCTCCCTCATTCTCTCGTTCCCTCTCTCTCGGGAATCCGCGGAAGCGTGCTGAACCTGAAAGACCCGCCGGCGGACGCCGTCGTGCTGCCGTCGTACGAGGCGGTCAGCGCCGATAAGGACAAGTTCAACGAGGCGTTCCGGCTCTGGCATCGCGAGGCGGACAACCCGGCGGGCCGGACCGTCGCGCAGCCGCACGGCGACCGTTGGGTTGTTCACTACCCGCCGCCGGATCCGCTGTCGCCGGACGAACTCGACCGCGTATACGACCTTCCGTACACGCGCCAGCCGCATCCGGACTACAAGGAGAAGATCCCCGCGCTCGAAACAGTCCGGTTCTCGATCACATCACACCGCGGCTGTCTCGGTTCCTGCACCTTCTGCTCGCTCTCCGCGCACCAGGGCCGCATCATCCAGTGGCGCAGCCGTCGCTCGATACTTGCCGAGGCGGCGAGAATCACCCGGCTCGACGGGTTCCGCGGCCACATCACCGATGTCGGCGGCCCGACCGCGAACATGTACGGCGCGACCTGCGCGAAGATGTCATCCGGACGCGTCTGCCCGGACCGCGAATGTACGTGGCCGCAGCGGTGCCCGCGCCTGCGGCTCGCGGCAAAAGAGGAACTGGCCGTCCTCGAATCGGTACGCACCCTGCCCGGCGTGAAGAAGGTCTCCATTGGCACCGGCATCCGGTTCGACCTGCTCGACGACCAGCCGGGCCTGCATTACCTTGAGCAATTCTGCCGCTACTACGTGTCGGGCCAGCTCCGCGTCGCGCCCGAGCACGTTTCGCCGCGCGTTCTCGCCGCCATGCACAAACCATCCCATGCCTCGTATACGACCTTCCGCCGCCGCTTTGCCGAAGCAAGCCAGCACCTCGGCAAGAAGCAGTACCTGATTCCCTACTTCATCTCGGGCCATCCCGGCGCGACCGTCGACGACGCACTCGAACTCGCCGAATACCTCGTGCGCACGGAACGGCTTTTCATCCGGCAGGTGCAACAATTCACTCCCCTGCCCATGACCGCGGCGGCCGCCGCCTGGCACACCGGTAAAGACCCGCTGACCGACCGGCCGATGTACGTTCCCCGCGACCCGAAAGAGATGAAGCTCCAGCGCTCCCTGCTCCAACTCCAGGAACCCGGCAACTACATCTATGCCCAGCGCGCGCTCCTGAAGCTCGGCCGGAACGACCTTCTCCGCCGATTACAGGCGTTGAAGCCTCTGCTTCGCCCGCAGGCCTGCGACCTGCTGCCGAACGGCGAATTCGAGCCGACCGGCACGCAGTTCAATGTCAACTCCAACATTGATGTCATCTCAATTACCGGCAACCCGGATTTGAGCCCGAACGGTCCGTTCACGCTGGGTATGACCATCGTGTCGAAGTCCTCGAGCGTCGAGACCGACGTGCTGCCGGCCGGGTTGCTGCTCAAACGCCGAAACAACACGACCCAGCACATGCTGCTTCTGAAATCGCACGCCATTGCCGCCGGCACCAGTAACTCCGTGGCGATACTCGGCACCTTCTGCTGCAACAAGTTCCGGGCGTCACCCGACGCCGGCGACACCTTCGACATCGGCCCGTTAACCGACAACACCGACCTGCGGCAGTTGGTGAACCTCGTGCAGCACAAAGATATCTCGAATGGAAGCAACATGTGGATGGTGCAGCGCGCAGTGTACATGGTCACCGATTCGACCGGGCTGACTCAGGCGTACATCGATTCCATCAATGCCCTGCCCGCGGACGCCACCAACTAGTCTCGGCGGCCGGGCCGCTGGAAATGGCAAGGGGCGCGTTTCCGCGCCCCTGCCTGTTTAAGAACTGCTTCCGGTTACTTCGTGACGACGACCTTGGTGGTCGTGCTGCCGGCCTCGGAAACCAGCCGACAGAAGTACGTCCCGGCCTCGACCTGCGCAAGGTTCCAGGACAGCCGGCCGCTGCCGGTCAGCTTGTCGGACAGCGTCGTCGTGCGTCGGCCGTTCACGTCATACACCGCGAGCGTCCCGGTCCTGCCCGGCGGTATCGCGTAGCTGATTTCCGCGCGATTCCGTGCCGGGTTGCTGCCTGCTATCGACTGTCGCAGCGGAACGGACTTCGGCTCAGCAACGCCGGTAACGAACGGCGAGCACAGCAAGTTGTCCAGGTACCAGCCCTCGGCCGTCGTGTTGTAGTCGGAAAGGAACCGAAACGCGACCCGTACGGTCTGGCCCGACCAACTGGCGATCGGGAACGTAACGTGCTGCCAATTGGAGCTCGCGCCGGTGTAACTCGCCAGCGGCCACCAGAATGGTGAGCCGTTGTTGATTTCCATCATCCCGTAGTCGTAGTTCAACTCCAGGTTGTACCAGTGGTCGAACGATAGTTGGGCCGAGTCGCCGGCCGTGAACCACGGCGTTACCAGTCTCGAGTCGTTCTCGTTCGTGTACTGCCAGGAACCCTCCACGCCGCAATACCAACTGTTGCTCGGCGACTGGCTGCGGTGCGCGGTCTGGTGCCAGTTGTCGCTCGTACCCGAATGGGTCCAGCCGTTGACACCGTTTTCCATCTCATCCGAGAACCCGCGGTTGGTGGAGACGTTAAGCGGGAAGCTCAAGCTGGAAGCGTACCCGCCCGCGCCGGTGACCGCGAGGTCCATTGTCGCGAGGTGGTCGTTCGGACACGCGGAGTCCACGTGAATCACGAATGGCGTCTGGGAATAGACGTCCTGACCGAGTGCTATGCCGCCGAAGTTGGCACTGGGGGTAGTCACAGTCACGTACGGGTCGGTTGTTGTCAGGACGCCGGCGGCGTCCGTGGCGTCTCCGGAACCGATGTTCCGCAGGCCGACCGTCAGGTTCGCATCTCCGCCCGGCTCGGGGAACGCGCCCTGGTACCCGCGATACGCCAGCGACGGCACCTGGTACACGCCGATGCGCGCGCCCTGGTACATCGCCTTGCTCGAGTTGTTCTGGACGAACACGACGAGCTCGCAGTTCCGCGCCACCCAGGCCGCGTCGACTGTGAAGTCCCGGGTCTCGGTGATTGAGTCATTGGCCGGGACCGTTACCGCCTCGCCGGCGGCGTCGGGCAGCATGTTTCGCTCGACGTGGTGCAGGCTGTCGAGCCCGTACCAGACGTAGTAGATGTGGCTCTCGCACAGGGCGACCTGCAACTGGCCCGACACCGAGCTCGACGTCGTGTTCTTCACCTTGATTTCGAGCCGCCCCTGCCTCGTCGTCGAGTCGTACGAACAGAAGAGGCCGATGTCGAGAGGGCTCGGCACCGACTTGCGCGTGTCGAAGTACGCCCGATACACCGGGTACATCGTGCCGTTCGTCATTCCGCCGACGACCTGGTGGTCGCCGTCAAACTGGACGTAGGGCGTACCGCCAATGCCGTAGAAAGTAGCCCGGGTGGCTGCCGGCGTATTCTGGTACGCGTCGCCTGAGTGATAACTTATCGTGACTACCGAGTCAAAGGCCGCCGACTGAAGTTCCCACAGCCCACGGGCTGCGCCTGGACAGTACGGTCAGCCCTGGGCCCGGGTGAACTCCTCATTCACCATCACGCGCTGTGTACCCAGCACCATCGCCGGCACAAGCAACGCCAGCAAGAACAGACTCTTCATCGTTCCTCCTTAAACAAAAGATGCTTCCGGCTGAAGGGCGTGCCTCAACGCCTCGGGACGCACGCCGCGTCGCTTCAGCTCTGCTGAAATGATAGTGCGGTCAACCCCGGCGGTCAAACTTCTCCCGTCAGGTCAGAGGCCACTCGCGCCCGTCCCGAAACCCGACATAGAACCACAGAGCGCATAGCGCGGCCTCGGAGGCCGCAACCAAACCCGATGGAACCACAGATGAACGCAGATGACACGAAGTGTCACCTCGACGCCGAGGAGGGGTCTCGGCCGGATAGAGCAGAAGTCAGAGACCAGAAACCAGAATGCAGAACTGCGGAGACGGAGAGGACTATCCACAGATTTCCTAGCGCGGCCCCAGAGGGCCGCAACCAAACTTGACAGATAGGGGCGCTCCCTCTTTGATAGAGTGTCAGTAACTATTGGGTCCGATCACTCTGAAAGGAGCGCCCGTGG
>JAPLUO010000263.1 GCA_026397595.1 Caldifarciminota bacterium | reverse complement strand
AGCTCAGACTCGTATACATGTACATGTCCGCAGCAGGACGAATAGAAGCTTGAGACTAACATCAGACCGGAAGGGACCGAACCAACACTGGAGGGCTATAGAAACCCAAGCTTGACAGGTGGCTCTTCATAGAAGTGTCCCGACTTCTTCATGGTGGATTTAGGGCCTATGTCAAGACGCGGCGGGGCGGCATGGGTTCACCGCTGTCCGTGCGGGTCGTCGTAGTGCCAGCCGAATTCGCGCAGGACTTGTCCGCACCGCGCCTTGTCATATTACGGAGAGCATGAAATACTGGACAGTTCTTGATGTCACCCTGAGTATCCTTATACCCTGTCACCCTGAGCGCAGCGAAGATTCTTCGGCGTCGAACGCCTCAGAATGACAAACATTTCCTGCTCTCATTAGTAGCTCAGGAATGTCGGGAGCGCCCTCGCCACCCGGACTCTAATAGGTGACTGTCCCTGATTTCCCCCTCCCGATTAGCCCCGACTCGTCTGGTCGAGTCCTACGTCGGCGAGAGCGCCGGCCCAAGCCGGGCGCGGATGTCGGCCAGCAGATGATAGTGGCATCGGGCAACCCGTAGCATCAGCCGCCGACCATGCCACACCACCTTGCCGGCAATGAAGATGAGCTGCCAGCGTAATGTCGCAATCGTCTTCGTTACCCAGTTACCGCCCAGCACCAGCCGCTTCACCGCCGCGACGAGATTGTATGCCAGAATGCCGATCTCGAAGTACACCGCGTTCGCCCGTACGCTCCGGCAGGGCGTATAGTCCATCCCGAAACCGATCTTGATCTCCTTGTTGTAGTTCTCGGCATTGCCCCGCTGATTGTGAAACCAGATGACCGGCTCGGTCGCACGGTCATAATCGTTGCTCGCGATACAGTGATAGCGGTATGGACCTTCAAACAGGTCCGGCCGGGGATTCGGCCAGCGCAGCACGATCAACGTGAAGGAACGTTTGGACTTCCCCAGACAGTGTACCGTCTCCGCATACTCACGGTCAGTGCGCTCGCCGTCAGGAGTCTGGAATCGCTGCCAGGACTGCTCCGGTAGCTCGGCAATCAAGCCTTTGACCGCGTGGTCCAGGTCGGCCGTGATGGCAAAGGTGATACCTAAGTCAAAGCAGGCATTCATCACCTCGGCGGTGTAGGCGGCCGAGTCACTCCGGAAGTACTTGAGCCGTTTGCCCAGGGACTTCAGGAACCGCTCGGTCTGCACCAGTTGTCCTTTGATGCCGACCGCCGGTGACACGTTGCCGTTCCGGTACTCACCGGCCACGCACAGCCCCAATTCGGCCAGAAAGCTCAAGAGCGGAGCGAAGGCTTTGAACCCCTCGTAGCTCATCTTGGCCGAGGACTTCTCGGTTTCGATGAGCGTGGCATCGGTATCGAGCGTGAACTCGGTCAGCTCGCTGCGGGCGATGGCCACGCGGCAGAGATGGCGATTGACCTGCTTCAGTCCGGTGATGCGGCGCGGCGCTTTGAGCCAGGTGCCGACCGCATCGGGGCTGGGTATCCGCTTGAAGCCACACAGCTCACGCAGCCCTTGGTCGCGCGCGATCTCGCGGATGTCTTCCATGCTCTGGCCACCGCCACAGAACATCAGCGCCAAGGGCATGACGTACTCTTCGGGGCGGATACCACGATTGGAGCCGGGCACAGGCAGGTGCTCGCGGATGCTGCGGACAACGCCCGCCGCCAACGCAGCATCATGGAGAACGGCCAGGCCGCTCTTGCTGGTGATGGTGTCGGTGGTGATGCCGAGTTTGAAACCGAGCCGCTCTTGCGCTACAGCAGGTCGAATCACAGGGCTGTTCTTCTCTTCACCTGACGGGTGAGTTGTTTGCATACCTGTTAGACGCACGTGATTGGAGAAAAGCAGCATCTCTCTTTGCAGCCAAGCCACGTTTCTATCTCGGGACTAGGGTTGACAGGTGGGGCTGCAAGGCCGCGCGGGCAGCGGTGCATCATCGGTCACCGGATTCGATGATGCGAATCTCGTCTTCGGACAGGCCGTAGAGTTCGTACACGAGCGCGTCGAGCTTGGACTGAATTGAGGCGACTTTGCGCAGCAAGGACTTGGCTTCGGCGACGACCTCCTTTTCCTTGGCTTGGTACGTGGCAAGGTCGCGGGCAATCGGCGTTTCCTTCAGGTCGGCCCACGTCGCGCCGATGTGTTTGGAGAAGACGCCATGAAGGTACTTCGCTATTTCCTTTGGTGCGAGAATCGTGATGAGCTTGCGGCCTTTGCCGGTCAGGGGCAACTGGTACAGGCGTTCTCCCTCATGCTTGGTGAACAGGTCGTCGGCCGAGCTGACGTCGCCGACCTTGCTGAGTACAAAGTCAGGGACGTTCTCCGGCTTGGCTGTGGCCTTCGGGTGATTCTTGACCTTGCGCAGGTCCCTGTCGGGCAACGCACGCGTGATGGCCCCCGTATCAGGCTCGGTTAGTTCCTCGGGAGATGTGAGCCGCGTCAGCCTTGTGGCGAAGAACCGATTCAGCTTGGTCAGTGCCTGCTTGGTCGCGTTCATCTCGTCCACCAGCGCGACCAGTTTGTTGTGCCGCGTGACATCGGTCTTGTCATCGAAGTTGATTCTGCGGATGGGAATCCGTTGGAGGCGAATCTGCCTGCTGACGCCTTCGCTTCGCCCCTTGTGCTCCACCCAGTAGTTCAGGAATCGAGAGTTGAGCAGTGCCAGCACGTACCGCAACTCCTCTTGTACACCGGGGCGTTTGACATACATGTTGATGTCGGAGTTCTCGTAGAAACCGCCACCTTGGATGGCGTAGACGTTCTGCTTTCCCCACCGAGACGTAACCAGCTTCTCCGACTCATATATGGCGCGACTGTGTGGCCGATGTAGTCTCCACCACGGGTAACTTTCACCGTAGCGGTCTAAGCGGGCCGACAGCGCTTCCTTGTACTTGTTCAGATGGGCCATGACCACGGGATGGTCGCCGGGTTTGAACTCGTCGTCAACATAGAGCAGGAAGGACCGGTCGTCCGGGATGTTCACGCAATAGGGGTCAATGTCCGAGTTCTTGTATGTCGGCTTAACGATGCGACCCTTTGGGTCATCAACGGCAAGCTCGTCAGCGAGGGCTTGGTTGACAACGAAGATCCCATCGCCGACACTGATGTTCGCACCCCGGATTCGGCTGGGCGGTATCAACTCAAGGTACTTGGCGGACAAATAGTCGGCGTTTGAGAAGATGCCGCAATCGAGCTCGCACAGATCGGTAATCGGCGCGGCACGGTCTTCAACGCTCCCGAGAAGCTGCTTTTCCTTCCGGTTGAGGAAGAGGTCCCAGGGCCCATCGTCGAGGTCGCCCTGTTTGGCTGAGCTGTAGAAAACGTCCACGAATCTGTCGGAGTGGCTGTCTTTGTCAATGACCCCGGACAAGTATTTGATGGCACGGGCGATTGTGGATGGAGCCTTGGCGTTGCGCGGCTGCATCCCGACCGGTGGCACCGCTTTGACCTTCACGACCTTGATTCGTTGGTTCCTCTTCCGTTCCTGGTTCTCCGGGCACGGCATGAAGGTCCTGGTGCTATTCTCAGTGGTGAAGCTAGGGCATTTCTCCAGAACGAAGACCATGTTGTGTTGGCCCGGAGCGCCTTCGAAGATGCGCGTCTCGCCGAAGTCAACGATTTCCCGTATCAGGGCGTTTTCAAGGATGTACTCGCGCAGCTTGGACGCACCGTCTGCGGTCGGCCAGTAGGAGGTGGTGATGAAGCCCAGCTTGCCGCCGGGGCGGAGCTTGGCCAGTCCGAGCATGATGAACCAGTAGAGGTAGTCCATCTTGCCCTGGTAGTACTTGTCCCAGTAGGGGATGTTCTGGCGCGTGGCACGGAATAGCTCCTTGTGGCCCTTCTCTCCGACGTACGGCGGATTGGAGCAGACGTAGTCGAACTCGAAGCTGTTGGTTAGTTCTGCGCGAGTCGGGCCTTTGGCGTCGTGTTCGATTGTCTCGCTCGGCCGGTCGTGGACTGCGATGCTGTTTGTGAACAGAGCGCGCGAGCCGATGAGCGCAAGGGAATCGCCCGGGACCGTGCGCAGAGTTACCATGCGAGTATTGTCGGTCAGGTGTTTGCAGGCCTTGACAATGTCGCGTATAATCGGGGTCAACTGGATCAGCAGGTTGACCTCGGTGATGTAGTGTGCGAACAGGCTGATTTCGCAGCCACACATACCGCCGGTGATGCTGTGGAGGATTCCCAGCAGGTCGTCCGGGTCCTCGCGGCTGTACTTCGTGCGCGTACGCACCCGGTATGCGGCCTCAACCAGGAACCCGCCCGAGCCGGTGGCCACGTCCAATATCTGAACTGGTTGCCGCTCTCCGCCCTCGTGACGAAAGAAGGCTTCGCTGTCGGTGAAGCCTACGCGGTCCCAGATGAACCGGATGACCTCACGGGGCGTGTAGTACTGACCCTTGTTCTTGCGGTCAATCCTATCCACAAACTGCTCATACACAGTGCCCAGTACGTCGGTATCGAGTAGGCCGAGGTTGTAGTGCGCGAATTCATACAGCACGTCGATGATGGCTTCTTCTGAAGGTGGGTCGTACCAGAAGTAGTTGTGTGACTCATTGAATAGCCAACTGTAGTTGCGCCCGGCCATAGCGAAGGCATCGGTAAGGACGCGCTGGATTTCGTGTTGCTGGATGTCGTACCACTTCGCGAATCCGCCGTTATATAGCTTTGGCTCAAGGAAACCTACATCCTCCCACATGCGGGCGATGAGGAACCGGGTCATGGTGAAGTATGCGACTCGTGTGAGAAAGACGTCAAACGTCCGCTGCTCAAGTGAACCTTCGCGCGCGTTGACGTAGCGCCCTATGTTGTCGTCCGCCGGCGATATGCGGCGGTGGTCGAGTTCGCTGGCAATCTCCACAAGTTCAGAGACCAGCTTGCGCCGGACACCGTCGTACGCTCGATACTTCAGTCGATGTTCAAGGTCGCGGGCGTATCTGCGGGCATCCTCCGACAGGACGCGGACCACTTCGCGGATCGTGGCCACCAGTTCGTCGGGGTCAATTACAGGCAGCGTGTCGGGCTGCGGCGCGTTCTTGATGAGATCGACCTTCGCTGCCCTGTCCAGTGTCTGGTAGCGGAACTGAGCCACGAAGTCGAGGAAGCTCTTCGCCTCGGGGCGGTCGAGCAGGTCGCGGGGACGGTCCTTGGCCACTCGATAGAGTTGGAGCAGGCTGATTCTACGCGTCACGAGACCGGTCTTGTCATACACCAGCGCGTCGCGCATGTTGGTCAATGCCCCGCAGGAGAACGGCCCATTGAGATACTGGTGCATCTGTGATTCGTAGCTCGTTAGATCGTGCGAGTCCGAACCTTTGATCTCAAAGAAGAACCTGTGCCGCAGGGTGTCGGTCGGTTGGAAGTCGGCGATGCCGCTTGGGCGTGAGTGTTCGGGCACGAATGTATCGGTCGGGAACCCAAGGACTTCCTTGAGGAAATCGGTGAAGAGCTTGGGCTTTACGAACTCGTCCTCGTCCGCAAACCCGTCCGAAGCCATGTAAGATGAGTAGTCGGCGAACCTGCCATGGGAGAGTTGGGAGTAGAGCTTGGAGTAACGGTCTAGAACGGCGACCGTCTTGGCGATGATACGTTCTGCCTCGTCTTTGGGAAAGGGATTCAAGCGTTCCACGCTGGGTTAGATTACAGCGGGCGGCACCACAGTCAAGCGGGTTCGTCGCGCGGGCGGCTGCGCCAGTAGCGAGGTTTCAAGCCTGGCGGACACTAGGGCTGGCACCGGGGCGGGTACTGCCGCGGTCTGCGCCCTGGGCCCGTGCGCGCCGCGCTACTTCTTCGGCTCGTCGATGTTGAAGACTTCCTTGCGGATTGTGGCAAGGATTTTCGGGTCACAGCCTCTCGCCGCCCACTTATCTAGAAGGACTTGGGCAGCCATCGCAAAGCTCTCACCGGTGATGTTCTGCTTGCGGGTCAGCTTGTAGAGCTGCCGGCCGAAGTTGAGGTAGGAGACGTACAGCACGGTCGAAACCCCGGCCGCATTGATGACCTCCCTGACCTTGCCCTCCATTATGCAGACTTCGGCAATCGCCATGAGTTGCTGACCCATGCGACCGGCGCAGCCTTCTGCTTTCACGTAGTTGCTGTCTGCGACTGTGCCGCAGAACGGGCAGGTGGCATTGCCGCCTTTCGAGCCTGCGGTCGGGTCGAACCCGAGGCCTTTCTCGGTAGGCGAGGAGACGACCTCGAACCGGACACGCGTTCTACCTCTAGGTGCGATGATGCGCAGCGCGACGAAACGGCTGCTCTTTTTGCCTTCCTTTCGGCAGAGCCAAGTCTGCCTGACCAGCGGCACGGTTGCGCCGCACTTTGGGTTCTTGCAGGATACGGTGCGTGTCCAGAGGTAGGCGACGGGCACGAGGAAACCGGGCGGCACTTGGGTTGGCTCTACCTGCTTCCACATGTCCTCGTTGACCTGTGGACGTTCGTCCCTGTACTCGGGGTCCGGAATCAACGGGTAGAGGTCGACGACCTCGGCCTTCACTTTCTGAAGCACCCAGTTACCCCATTGCCGAACCTCATCAGCCAGGCCGCCCCAAGTAGCTTCACCTCGCTTGCTCTTGGGACCGGTCATGCCGCGAGTGTTCGGGTCCGGCTTGCCGTACTTCTGCGGATAGACGAGCGTGCAGAGTTCTATGATGTGAGCCACCGGGTTCAGGTCGAGTGCGTACGCATCGCAGCCGAGGCGCAGGGCCTCAAGCGGAATTGCGCCGCCACCCGCAAACATATCAAGCACCTTCGGCCGTGGAGCCTTGCCTGCAACAATGTCGTCGGCCGTTACCGGCTTGCCGGTTTCAGCAGTCAGGCGTTCGGCGTGAGCTTCAAGGACATGCCTCTGCGCCTCGGCTATGACCTTGGCGTCGCCCGGGTACTTGCAGAGCTTGGCGACGAACTTGGCAGCGTTAGCGCGGCCCAAGCCCTGCTTCTTGTTGTCCGGGCCGTTCTCAGGGATGAAGCGGGAGGCCGGAACCAGCGCGCCATAGACCGCAGCGCGACAGGCCACCAGCGGCCGGCGCGCCCACCAGAGGTGAAGCGTTGAGATGTGGCCCTTGCGGACTGACTTCTCGCGTGACGCCTCTGCGCTGATTTCCTTGATGGGCAGGAAGTCTTCGATGAGTCGCTTGTCGGAGGAAGTACGGTTATGGCTCACGCAGGTTCTCTATCGTGCAGACGGCTTGCTTGCTCTGGTGCCAAGCCTGCCGGTAGAAATCCTCAAAGGAAGGGCTGTCGAGCCAGCTCTTGAGAGGCGCATCTTTGACAATCTGCGCTATCTCCTCTTCCTTGTGGTCGTCGCGATTCACGCCCACCGCTCGCTCAAACACCCCCTTCGGGTCATCGCAGCGCAACTGCTCGGGCGCGACGCCCAGGCGGCTGCCCAACCAACCGGGTTCCGCGCAGAGCCAGCATTCGATGTTCCGGTCGGCCACGCCGTGAATGGCCCGGTCCAGACATTCGGGCGGGAACTTGGCCCGCCCTTCTCTCTGCACTTCCCGCCACTCCCTCTCGTTGGCATCGGTCAGGAATACCATGACATCCACGCGCTTGACAGAGAACTCGTCGCATATCTTCTGGTACCCGCGCCGCAAGGATACCTCCGTGCTACCGCGGAACCTGCCTTCCACTAGTTCGGCACCCGGACACCACCGCTCTCTCAGACCCCCGATGAACGCGCGGTCAGTACTGCCCTCGACTGAGTACCCGATTCTCATTCGAGAAGTCCCCTGAAGTGCATCTCGCCAAGCGAGAACTTACCCAGTTGGGCCTTGAGACGGTCTATGTCTGGCCTTGTGACCGCAGTGTAGTTGCCAAGGTTCTTCACGAGGTGGACCCCTTCCAGTGCTTTGTCAAACAGGTCTATGAAATACGGGTTGTACGACGTGAACACGAACTGACCTTGTGCGCCGGACGGGTCGAGCTTCTCGAAGAGAGGCTTCAGGTGGCCGGCGTAGATCCCGTTTTCTGGCTCCTCTATCAGTATCAGCGGCGAGAACTCGGAATGCTCGCTGTCCGCCCGGTTGCCAATGATGAGCAGCGAGATTGCCAGATACCGCAGGGTTCCATCAGAGATGTTGTGCACGCCGAAGCGGTGGCCCTGCTTGTCCTCGAAGAACAGGTAGACGTGGTCTGGGTCGGGTGCCTGATAGCTGAACAAGTCCAGGCGTGGCTCGACCAGCTTCAGGGCCTCCACTAGCGTGCGTTCGTCGCGCGGCCGCTCGTTGTGAAGCGTGAACAGGACTGAGCAGAGATTGGACCCGGCTGCATTGAGAGTCCGGTCCATCGGACTGGCCAGGTTGGACCGCATCTCGCCCGGGTAAAGGTTGTAGTAGGCCCATGAACTGAGGTAACGCTTGAACAGGTTTGCCCGCTGGTTGGTCTGAAGGTCGTACAGGCGGTAGAGCATCGTGGTATCCGTCGGTGCTGTGGTCTCAAGGAACTCACCTGCCGAGCCGTGCTTGAATCGCCCCTCATGCAGCAGTCGGACACTGCCTTTTTCGTTCTCCAGCAATGGAGTCTGGTTGAAGCGTCCGCCGGACACCTTCAGGCACTCGTGCTCAATCGCGAATGGTCTGGCCGGGGACCCGAGCTTTCCGTTCCGTCGTCCCCACAGCTTGAGGTTGTAGGTGAACTCCAAGCGCTCCTCGCCAGTTTCCTTGCCGGACGGCAGGCTGGCCGAAACCTCCATCTCCATCGTGTCGTCGCTGGTGTATACGTTGAGCAGGTTCCAAGGTTCGGCCGTGCATTCGCGGGCGGCGTCATCCAGCCCCATGCGGCTGGTCAGTCCGAGGAAACGCAACGCATGGCAGAAATTTGTCTTGCCTGCGTTGTTGGCACCGACAAGCAGGTTCAGCCCAACCGGGCTAAACTCAACGTTCACCAGACTCTTGAAGTTGCTTACCTTGAATCGCTTCAGCATCGTTTCTCCTTTGCGGCTTCGCGCGCAGCGGACTTACGTCGCCGCTTTGGCAATGGCATCAGCCGGTATCTCATATTCGCTGATGATTCTAACCTCTTTTATCCACGCGCCAAGTTTCTCGACCGGGTCCGGAATCTGATGCATATCCGGGTTCGACCCGGCGGGGTCCCAGACCACGTACAGCCAGTAGGTGTCGCGCAACTGCTTGGCATTACGCATCTCATTCTCGGTCAGGCGCACAGCCGCGCCTCGTCGGCGGCCTTTCACCTCTATGCGACGCACTTCATACCTGCCGGTGCTCGCATCTGCGGACCCCGTGGAACGGATGTCGAACCCTATCTTCTCGCGCGATACATCAACCGGGTTCCTGCCCTGCCCCCGTTCGTGCTCCATCACCATCTTCATAGCTGCAAGCTCGCTCTCCTGCTTGGCATCGAGGTCTTCGGCTACGGCCGCCGTCTCCGGCGTGAAGCCGGGCGGGTACACGGCGAATGACCCTATGTGTCGAACCGGGCCGGGGCGGACAATGCGCAACCGGCTGACCCTCTCCAGTCGGTCGTCGCGCACGCGCTCGGTGTTCTCTATATCCTGTTGCGCCTCGTGCAGCGCCAGGTCCACTTCACGCTCGCCCGCTTCACGCCTGCCTCTCAGCTCCATGGCCCGCTGCTGCGCAATCCAGAGCCGCTCTTCGAACGACTTCTTGAGGTACTCCTCGATGACGTCAGCTTGCTTGCAGCGCGTGGCAAGCAACTGCTGCCGCCTGTCCAACTGCACTGTGCCTCGTACGTAGGCTTCGGCCGACCCGCGACCCGGACCGGCTGAGGCGGCGCTCAGGCTGGGGCAGGGCGACAAGTCGTGCACGACGTCAGCCGGAATGACCTGCATTTCATTGCCCTGTTCCTGCACGGCTACGACCTCTGCGTACAGCGGCCGATTCGCCGTCGGATAGTCGCCGACAAGCTGGACTTCGAAGTAATGGAGGAAGTAGGGTTTCGGCGTCTCGGCGTCCACCAGCGAGGCCCAGCGCCCCTGCAAGGAAGCCAGCTTCTGGTTCAGTTTCTCATCCACCGCGCAGTAAAGCGGGTGTCCCGGTGAAAGCAGGACTGCGTCCAGATGTCGGTCCTGCGCTAAGTGGTCTTTGTAGAACGTGACCTTGTTGTACTTGTGTTCGGGCTTCCCGTGGCTGCGGACCGCTTCCAGACTCTCGGAGCGGAAGTCCGGTGGCACGTTCGGAATGCGGAACAGGCCATCCGCGCGCCCTTCCATCCCCAGTCCGACAAGCGTGCTGGCCCTCTGGAAGTAGTCGGCGACGTACTCCGGCATGAGGCGTTTCTCCTCGGCCAGCAGGCTCTGCTCCCGGCTCTGAGGCAAGTCTACAAATGCCCGTGCCAGCGCAATGCCGGCTCGGTCTTCGTATTCCCGAAGGCGTTCCGGGGTTATGTTGGCAATCTGCGTCTCGTAGTCCGCGAGCCGTCCGGGATGCAGCGCAGCCTCGCGCAATATGTCGGGCAGGTTCACGTCGTTAAGCGACAGTATCTGTCCAATGGCGTCAAAGACCCGGTCTGAGCCCAGTGCCCGGCGCATCTCCTCCAGCTTGTCCAACAGGCGCTTGAGCACGAGCCCCTCGATTATCGGCTTGCCGTCGGTTGAACGCTCGGCAACGAAGTTGAATACGTAGACGTCGCGCTCCTGTCCGATGCGATGAATCCGCCCCATCCGCTGCTCCAGCCGTGCCGGATTCCACGGCAGGTCGTAGTTTATCATCAGGTGACAGAATTGCAGGTTGATGCCTTCGCCCGCCGCCTCGGTCGCCACGCATACCTGCACGTCGGTGCGGAACAGATCCTGCGCCCGTTTGCGGTCGTGCGGGTTCATGCCACCGTGGATAACGCACACTGTGTAACCGTTGCGGCGCAGGTGCTCGCTGATATAGGTCATCGTGTCACGGTGCTCTGTGAATATCAGCAGTTTGCCGCGGCCGTCGCGAAGTTCCGCGAATTCAGACTTGGCAAGAGTCTCCTTCAGAGTATTCAGCTTGGTGTCCGGCGAGCGTTCGTACACCGCTCTGGCGGAGTCCACGAGGTCATGCAACTCCGCCACCTCGGATTCCAACTCGTCCAGTCGTTGAGCTGCGATCGCTTCGTCTACAAGCTCGTCGCGTTCCAGTTCGTCCAGGTCACCTTCATCGCGCTCTTCGTCGAACATCGTGCGGGCGCTCGCAATCGCCGCCAGCCGCTGCCGTTGCTTCTCGGGAGAAAGGGCCTTGAGCTCATCAAGCAACTCCTGCTGCCGCTTGAGTCGGCGCTTCAGCGATTCGTAGATGGCGAAGGCAGAGCTGGCTACCCGTCGCTGGAGAACGGTTCTAGTGAGTGCGACACTCTGCTTGGCCCGGCCGGAACCGCCGGCAAGGAACCGGTTCAGGTAGCTGGTGACCCGCTGATAGAGCCCGTACTCATCCGGAGACAGACAGAACGTGACCGTTTGACTGTGCCGGTCAGGGAAGAGCCTGCGTCCGTCGAAACCATACATGTCCTCTTTCATGCGCCGAATCATCCACGGGCTCTCACGTCCAAGGCTGAACACGCCGCGGCGAAACTCCCGCTCTTTTTCTTCGTTGAACTTGTGTGGTTCGGCGAATATGTCCGGGTCCAACAGGTGCAGGAGGTGCGCGAAGCGGTCCTCGTTTCCCTGGTGCGGAGTGGCCGTGAGGAATAGCAAAGACAGCGTCGGCTGTGCGGAGAAGTGTTCGACGAGCTGGTAGCGCTTGGTCTTCTCGACCTCCGGCGCTCGCTCGCTGCGTCGTCGGGTGTAAGCTGAGCACTTGTGGGCCTCGTCCACGACCACAAGGTCCCATTTAGCCCGCCACACGCGCTCCCGAACATCCGGCTGTCGCGCGCAGTCTAGTGACGTGACCACCTGGTTCTCACGCTGCCACAGGTCGCCAAGTTGCTGTTTGTCATTCTCGCCGCTGATAGGCATGAAGTACTCGTCAAAGAACTTGAGCATCTCATCCTGCCACTGAATGGTGAGGGCCGCCGGGGCAATAATCAGGACGCGCTCGACAGCTTGACGCAGCTTGAGCTCCTTTATCAACAGGCCGGTCATGATGGTCTTGCCGGCACCGGGGTCATCGGCGAGCAGGAACCGCAAGCGGGCCTGGGGCAGCATTCGGCCGTAGACCGCGTCCAACTGGTGCGGCAGTGAACGGATACCGGAGAGACTGACGGCGAAGAAGGGGTCGTAGGTATAGGCCAGCCGTAGACGCTGAGACTCAACCAACAGACGAAGGTGGTCTGCTGAGACGGGGCCGGGGTCTGCCTGGGCCCTGCCGGACTGCAAAAGTGTATCTACTTCTGCCGATGACAGCACCGTCTCTTCTAGTCTGCCGTCCGCAGTCCTAACCCGCACCAGCACCGCGTCCCCTAGCAGTCTCGCACCTTCTACAGTCACAGGCAGCGGGAAGTGCCCTGCCAAGACTACGGTGAGTCCGCGGAGTCGCGACAAGTCTGCCGTCATTGGCTAGCCGGTTCCCCTGCGTCCCGCGTCGGCCGTCGCGAATCTACGGCAGAGCATAACACAAGCCCGGTCAATCACGTGGATGTTATAGCCGGAAACGCGTGCAGAGTCAAGCGGGCACGAAGACCACGGGTTTCCCGATTGCCGGTTTGGGCAGAGGTTCCGGGTCAGGTGCCGCGCTGTCGCCGGAGGCGAGGTTTCAAACCTGGCGGACTCTTTGGCGGGCACCGGGGCGGGTACTGTCGCGGTCTGCGCCCCGGGTTTCTGCGCGCCGCGCTACTTCTTCGGCTCGTCGATGTTGAAGACTTCCTTGCGGATTGTGGCGAGGACTTTCGGGTCGCAGCCCCTCGCCGCCCATTTGTCAAGAAGGACTTGGGCAGCCATCGCAAAGCTTTCGCCGGTGATGTTCTGCTTGCGGGTCAGTTTGTAGAGCTGCCGGCCGAAGTTAAGGTAGGAGACGTACAGCACGGTCGAAACCCCACAGGTGTTGATGACTTCCCTGACCTTGCCCTCCATGATGCAAACTTCGGCAATCGCCGCCTCGTACCTCTTACCCATGTCTTCACGGATGTCGTTGAGCGCGTCTTTCACCCGCTCAACATTGTACTTCGCCTTCCATCGTTCCGCTCTCTTGACCGGGTCACTCATGATGTTCCTCCATTCGCAGGGCCTCGCCCCTGCGGGCTTGATTCCGCTCACCGAACAGGACCGAACTCGCCATAGGCTTCTCGGTTCATGTCCCATCAGCACGGTCGCCTCAGCAACCGACTGAACTCGCGCCACCTCTGCCAGCAGGGCACTGCGCTTGAAGTGCCCAAGCCAGCCCCGCTTAGAGAGGCTTAGAGCACAACACAATAGTCCGCCGAAAACCGTCAGTCAAGCACCGCAAGCCAACGGAGTAACACACTGGAAATCAAGACGATAGTCCGTCAAACCCAGCACCGGCATTGCGACTCGACCCTTGAGTCCCCAAGTGACTCCCCCAGTCACTCCCCGGGCAACCCCAGCACTGACTTGTCAAGTGACCCGACAAGTGAACTCTCCGGTGAATTGAACAGTGACATGGCATTTGAAGTGAGGACTCAGTTGCCGGTTGAAGTGCCTACTGAATCGAGAACTTAGCTCAGAAGTGACTTGTCGATTTACTTGCCAGTTGAAGTGCTGATTGAGTGGTCGAATGACATGCCGACTGAGTGGTAGGTTGAGTCGTGGACTGAAGTGCCGAGTAAAGTGTCGAGTGAGATGCCGAGTGAATTGCCGAGTCCTGAGTCGAGTGCTGAGTTGGGTTGCGAGTCGGGGCGCGAGTTGATGGGCGAGTGCGGGGCTGATGCCTGTTGGAATCGCTGTTGACTGCCGGGCCTCAAGCCGCGGCGCAATCGGATGCAAGCGGCAATCTGCGAAGAAGGCTCAGACCATGTGTCCGTGGGCCGAAGCGCTTGCTCTTGTCAGCGAGCGAGTGTGTTCCTGGAATTGCACGGGGCGGGCTTACGCCCGCCCCGAAGAGCTATCGCCCGCCGCGCTGACCGCAGTCCGCTTGGGGGCCGAGGCCTTTGGATTGCGGGAGCGCAGCTCCCGCCTTTCCCTGTCCTGCGGCCGGAAAAGCGGCAGCTTCGCTGCCGCACTCCAAGGCAGCTACCGCTGCACGACGACCTTGCGGACAGCTTGGGCTTGAGCTTCAAGCACGAAGTAGACGCCGGGCGCGAGGCGGGAGACGTCGTTGGGGCCGGGGCGGAGCGGCATAACCGCGCGGCCGGAGATGTCGAGCAACTCGCCATTCGCCATTCGCCCATCGCCTTGCGCTGGCAGGTAGAGCGCGCCGCGGACAATGGTCGGCAACTCAGTCATTCGGACTTCGGGCTTCGTCATTTCCTCAGTTCCACCATGGTATTCCACCCGGTACACCGGGTACACCTCGAAGTTGCCCGCGAATGGCGAGCCGAGTCCGAGGTTGTCAGTGGTCGCGGCCTGGTCTTCGAGCGGCACGGCGCAGACGAAGTTCTCACCCAGAATCAGCGAGTCCGTGCCCCAGTTGTAGGTCCACGTGATGGAGTCGGTCCCGGCGCCGGAGGTGACGGTTGCCCAGTCCCATCCCGTCTGGGCGGTATTCAGCCGATTGCATATCCCCATCATCGCGGTCCGGCCGGGCGTCGAACGGTTGACCCCTTTGCCGGTCAGAGTCGGTCGACCGAGCCCAGTCGTGTCGCCCGGCAGCCGGTCGAACGCCGCGCGCACTTTCGTGTCGTTGGCCGGCGCGTCCGTTA
>JAPLUO010000341.1 GCA_026397595.1 Caldifarciminota bacterium | reverse complement strand
ACCCTAATCCACACGTAACGAGTTGATTGAGGTGCTATGAGCGTGAAGCAACGTACCTCCCGGTGCTTAAGTTTGTATGAATGGGGATTTCGGGGACACGGTACTAAATTCCATTCCTATCAAGGCCGATCGGGCTTCGGACTGCATCGCGACGCGTTCGCTAACAGCATACGGCTCACGACTTGCGGCGGCGAGGGCGGGCAGGCTTCGTCGGCGGCTTGTCTCGGGCAACGGGTGGTTCGCCGAGTATGTCCGCGGGCGTCTTTCTGCCGCGAGCGGTTCGGTCGAAGTCGGCGTCGAAGCTGACCAGCGTCAGGTCATGCTTTTCAGCCGCGACGTACTGATAGGCGTCGTCAAAGTCGAGCCGAAAGCGTTCGCACACTTCGGGCGCGCGCAGCAGGTCCCGAGTATCAAACGCCTACTGAGTAAATCGAGAACTCCGTGATTGCCAGCAGATGTCCTTCCACCTGCCGCATGAAGCTGCGAGCTTCTTCAGCCCGTTCCTGGTCGAGAATGCTCTCCAGCCAGACGTTGGTGTCGACCAGGTACATTAGTCGCCCCACCACTCAAGCGCTTTCTTCTGGAGTTCCAGCGAGGTGTACTGGTCCCGATACTCGCGCAGCGCACCGGCCCAGGTCTGACGCAGGTACTTCTGCTTGGGACGCGCCCGTGTCGCGTTCAGGAATCTGGCAAAGTCCCTGACCTCGGACTGCAACTCCTCGGGCAGTTCCTTTATTGCTTCGACCGCTTCATCAAGTGTCTTCACATTTCACCTCGTGTTTACTGAGTCAATATAACCTCTTCTCGCCGCCGGGTCAAGGGCGCGGGCCGGCGTCTTGGGCCGGCGTCTTCGGCGACATTGACGGCAGGCTTCTTGGCCTGGACGAAGAACTTGCGCATGCCGCCGATGCGGAAGCAGTAGTCCGGCGCTTTGGTCGCGCCGCCGACTTTCAGCGAGTCTTCGAAGATGACGTCACGGTAAGGCATGGCGCTGCCCTGATGGTTGTAGACATCCCAGCCCAGGGCCTCGAAGAATGGGCCAAGGAACTCGCGGCGGAGTTGCGCCTCGTTGTAGCTGCCGGAAAGATAGGCGTCGTGGTTCTGGTCGAAGCGGTCTACCAGCTTTCTAACGGCGTCGGGCGCGGGCGTTGCCATGCTTCAGAAGGATATGCCTGAGGGGCGTCAAGTCAGGCGGACGCGCGGGCGGGTGGCGGAGGAAAGTTTACTCTTTGGATACAAGCCCGCGGAGCCAAGGATCGGCCTAACCTCTTGAACAATCAAGCGCTAGGTCGCCTTCCCGAAACTCCCCTCCGCCGTTCCCCCCGTAGCTGGTCCAGTTGCTCTCCCTGTTGCTCTGCCCGTTGTGGTGTGGGTCGTTCTACCCGTTGCTGTCCCGATTGCCCTCGGAATCGCTTCCCCGGTTGCTGTCCCGGTTGCGGGCTGAGTCGCTGTCCCCGTTGCTCTATCCATCGCTCTACCCGTTGCTGGCCCGGTCGCTCTGGCCATTGCGGTCTGAGTTGCTGTCCTCGTTGCTCTCCCCGTTGCTCTGACCGTTGCTGTCCCGGTTGCTTGGAGAATAGCTTCCCGAGTTGCCCTCAGAGTTGCTCTGTCCATTGCTCGCCCGGTTGCAGGGCCGAGAGCTTGCCCAGCTAGAGTTGCAGCAGGGTTGCGCCGGAAGTAGCGGGAGGAGGAACGGCCGGCGGGCCAGGTTGGTCCGCCGGCCGCTGTTTGCTGTTCGGTCCATTCCATGCTACCGCGAGCGCACAATCGCCTGAGTAACGGTGCCGCTCTCGGCGGTCATGCGCAGGTAGTAGATCCCTGCCTGTACGCTTCGTCCGCCGGCGTCGGTGCCGTCCCAAACCAGGCTGTGTGCCCCGGCGCACCTGACTCCGGAGGCGAGCGACCGTACCTTCTGCCCGGCGGCATTGTAGAGGTCGGCTGTAATCGGCATGGCCCGGGGCAGCGTCAGGCGCACGACAGTCGTCCGCGTGAATGGGTTCGGCGCGGGCCTGAACAGGCAGACATCCGTCCCCAGTAACAGCCGGTTCTCAGCGACGTCCACGAAGGCCGAATCGATCGTGAAG
>JAPLUO010000206.1 GCA_026397595.1 Caldifarciminota bacterium | reverse complement strand
TGCGTTCATCTGTGGTTCCATTGGATTTGGTTGCGGCCTTCGAGGCCGCGCTATGAAATCTGTGGATAGTCCTCTCCGTCTCCGCCATTCTCGCTTCTGACTTCGCCGGCCGAGACCCCTCCTCGGCGTCGGGGTGACACTCCATGTCATCTGCGTCCATCTGCGTTCATCTGTGGTTCCATCGGGTTTGGTTGCGGCCTCCGAGGCCGCGCTGTGTCATCTGCGTCATCTGCGGTTCAGCCGCTTCGCGGAAACCCCAAATCCCAAGCACCAAATCCCAAACAAGCACCAATGCCCAAGGTCTAAATCCCGAACCCGAACTCAGAAGCCGGAATCTGTGTAATCTGCGGAATCTGTGGATAGTCCATCCGGGTCCGGGGGTTCCAGGGTTCTGGGGTTCGAGCAGGAAATCTGTGTCATCTGCGTCATCTGCGGATAGTTCCTTCCGCGCCACTGAACTTGACAGGGACGGGGTGCTGGTGTTAGATTGTGTGGGCAGAAAAGGAGTGCTAATGGTCAAAATCGTCAGGTTCGCGCTGGCGCTTGCGGCGCTGGCTTCAATATCCCATGCCGACTGGGTCGCAATCGGCCCGGACGGTGGGATCGTCAACGCGCTGGCCCTGGACCGGCAGAACCCGGCTACCCTGTACGCATTGCCGTACGAGTATCCGGACAATCCGCGCGTGTTCCAGACCGCAGACGGCGGCGCGGGCTGGACCAGCGTGGGCCGGCTGCCGGACTACAACGTCACTGCTCTGCGCGTTGACCCGCACCAATCCGATTACTTGTATGGCATGACATCGTCCGGGGTCTGGCGTTCGACCGACGGGGGCGCGTCATGGGCGAGCTACAGTCTTCCGGCTTCGGCGATGGGAATCACCACAGACCCGTTGGTCCCCGGCAGGCTTTTCGTCAGCGGGTACAGCTACTCCACCTACGCGATTCCGGTAGTGATGATCTCCACCAACTACGGGCAGAGTTGGAGTTCGACCACACTCGACCCGGACACTGGGTATTCATACTGTGCCGCGTTCGACCCGACCAACACGGGTATAGCCTATGCGGGTTGCGCCAATGGCCTTGTGTTCAGGACTACCGACGGCGGTGCGCACTGGGTTTCGGCCAGCGGCGGGCTGCCCGTGACGACAACGGTGCAAGGCCTTGCCGTGAATGCCGGGAACCCCAACATCGTACTGGCCGCGGCCAGCGACGGCGTCTACCGGACAACCGATGCCGGCGGGTCGTGGGCCCGGGCAGGCGAGATAGCCATGGCATTCGACGTGGCGTTGACCCCGGCCAACCCCGCTCTTGCCTATTGCCTCGGTTACGACTCGGTGCCGCGGCTCTTTGTCTCGACCGACTCGGGCGCAACCTGGTCGGTCCAGCCCGGCAACGTGCAGCAGAGCAAGGGCGGCAGCCTGATAACAGACCCGTCGGCCGCTGATGTGATCTACTCGCCGGGCGCGGCCGGGGTTGTGAAGACCACGGACCGCGGCGCGCACTGGGCTCCGGCGAACTCAGGCATCAGGATCGCCACCATCTCGACTATGAGCACAAGTCCGTGGACCCTACGCGGCGTGTATGTGGAGTGCTACCAGAACGGCGTGTTCCGCTCGACTGACCTCGGGACAAGCTGGCAGCGTTGTACCGACTTCCTGTCGTGTGGGGCCATCTGCGGCATCGGGCTCGCACCCGGCGGAGGTACCGATACGGTGTATGCGCTCGAAGGCTCAGGCTGAGGGCAGTCTGAGCTCTTCAAGAGCACAGACGGCGGGACCGTCTGGAACCAGATAGATTCTTACTACGACGACGGCGGCTGCTGCATCGTGCATCCTGAATCAGCCAACATCGTCTTGACCGGCGGGAAAGGTCCGAGTACCCAGACCAACTGGTCGTTCGTGGTTTCTTACTCGCACGATTTCGGAGCCACTTGGACGCGCTGCAATCTCTCCGATACCGCCCCGGGCTGGTGCTATGCCTTGGCAGTCGCACCCTATCAGACAAACGTCGTGTATGCCGCCGGATGTGCAAGCGGCACCGGCGCGGCCTACAGGTCGACAGACTTCGGCGTCAACTGGGTCCCAACCGGCGCCAAGCCCACCGACACCGTTTACAGCCTTGCGGTAGCACCCTCGCATCCGGACCGCGTCTTTGCTGCCACGCCGTCGGGCATTCTTCTTACCACAAATGCAGGCGCTAGTTGGACGAACGTCTGGGGTCAACGTGGCGTCAGAGCAGTGATGATAGACCCATTGGACCAAGGCACCATCTTCGCTGGCGGTGACAGCGGGGTCTCGGTGTCGTACGATGCCGGCGGCACTTGGACCGAGATGAGTGCCGGGCTTGAAGGTCGCAAGGTCACATGCCTTGGGGGTGCGGGCCTGCTGCTGGCTGGCACCGTTGGCGGCTCATGCTACCTCGACACCATGCCGGCCGGTATCGGTGGTGCGGCGGTGCGGTCCGTGGCTCGCATGCGTGAGGCTCGGCCCAACCCGTTCGTTGCCTGCTGCCGAATTGTCGGGCACGAGCGGGACGAGTTCAGCATCTTCGACCATTCGGGGAGGCAGGTCGGCGTGGCGAAAGGCGACAAGGTTGGCGTGGGACTTCCGGCCGGGGTCTACTTCCTGCGGGGAGCGCAAGCCCAAGCTCAAGCACAAGCCATCGGGCCAATCAGAATCGTCAAGACGAAGTAGCAGCGGCAGGTAGCAGTTAAGAGTTAGCAGGTAGCAGTTAGGAGTTAGTAAGTGCGGGGCAGGCATCGTGCCTGCCCCGGTTCGATTGCACGGCAGACCTACTGCTGGAAGTCGCCGCCGTTGTCCATGTTGTCTTCCGGTTGCTGCAGCAGGCGGCGGTCGGCCTTGAAGTTGTTGAAGTTCCAGGTCAGGCCGAGGGCGAAGATCGGCGAGTTGGTTCGACGGAAGCGGAAGTGGGTGTAGAAACCGTCGCCCTGCGATGTTTCTTCGTGACGGGCGGTGCGGAACAGGTCGGTTGCCTGCAGGTTGAGGGACAGCCGGCGGTTGAAGAACTGCTGGCGCACCGACGCGGTCGACATGAAGAAACCGCTCTCGGTTCCCTGCGCGGTGGCGGACGGGCCCGAGTAGCGGAGCCTGAACTGCAGCCGGGTATCGGTCGGCAACCTGACGTCGGCCGACGCGCTGCCTTCCCAGTTGAAGCTGTGGCTCGAGAATGCGGAGTCGTTGATGACGCCGTTGAGCTGGTAGTCGTAGATGTCTCCGGTCAGATTGAATCCCAGCCACTTCAGAGGTTGCAGTTCGGCCTGGATCTCGGCTCCGGCCGAGTGGTCGGTGCCGACGTTGGCCACTGAGCGCAGTAGAACGCCGGGCGCGTAGTTCGAAGTTACGTCCTCGACCTTGTTGTGGGTCATGCGATAGTAGCCGTCGAGCGTGACCCGGCCGGGCCCGACCGGCATCTGGTAGCCCAGTTCGTAGGAGTCGTAGTACTCGGGTTTGAGGTCGGGGTTCCCGCGCCGCACGAGGTGCGGATTCCACCAGGTCAGGAAGGGTTCGAGTTCCCAGCCGTCCGGGCGTTCGATGCGGCGGGTGTAGCTTCCCATTATCTGGTGCTCCTTGGCAAGCGAGTAGGAGGCGTGGAGGGTCGGGAAGAGGTCGAGGCCGCCGACGGTGAACTTGCGTGAGCTGTCTACGAGCTCGATAACTCGGTGCGCGTACTCGCCGCGCAGGCCAACCTCGAATCCGAACGGCTTGAAGTTGCCGGAGTAGGTGCTGTACAGCGCGTGGACGTCATCCGAGGAGGCTATCACGTGGCTGTAACCCGTATCGTAGAGGTAGGTGCGCGACACGGTGTCATACGTCCAGGTGCCGGTCGAGTCATTGGACCGGTCGATGTCGGCCTGGTAGCCGGCCTCGAACTTGTCTTCTTCACGCAGCGGCAGGGTGTAGTCGAGGTTCACGGTGAGGTTCCGGTCCGGCCCGGACTCGGTCGTGCGCTGCCCGCCGGTCATCACTCCACCGGTCTGCTGTGAGGTGATGGAATTTTCGCTCCCGCCGCGGCCCCGGTAGTTGGCATGGGCAGCAATCTCATGTCCCTCGCGGCCGAAGCTATGGACCTCGTCAACGTTGGCCGAATAGTAGAGGCCGCTGCGCGAC
>JAPLUO010000103.1 GCA_026397595.1 Caldifarciminota bacterium | reverse complement strand
ACGGACGAAAGGAGTTGACAGGACACCAAAACTACCGGACAATCAGCAGGCCGAAAACAGCTAGGAGGGGGGTCAGATTTCAGTGGCACAAAGGGGTCAGTTTTCAATGGCAAACGACAAAGTGCGAAGCGGGTGCCGGGCACAAGCCAAGAGCCAGGGACCTGAGCGCAGAAGGCAAAGTCCGTGCTGGTTCAGCGTCCGGGGGACGGTTGTTTTCAGACCAGGGCGAAGTCAGAAGCCAGAATTCAGAATGCAGCATGGTGGGTGCAAACGGGTGGATGTCTGGTTGCTGGCCTCTAACCAATAGAGGTTAACGGCCGCGAGGCAGGTTTTCAAGCCTAACCGTCTGTATATCAAGGGATTAGGCGTAGAGCCCGCAACTCAATACCCCACGCAGGGAGCAGCTTGGGAAGAAGCCATCGAGTTGGCACTCGTAGACGCCCTGAAGGAAGTCCTGAGATGAGTTATGAGTGTTACTTTCTGAGGAGCTTTGTCCCGAGCTTTCCCGTGAGCTTGGTCACGAGCGGTGTCGGAAGCGGTGTCCTGAGTCTTGGCCGAAGCGGAGTGTTACGTGGTCCAGTACGCCGTCGCCGACGCTCTGTATTGTGCTCTTTGACTAGCTCTTTGAGTAGCCTTGACGGGAGCTTTGGGATGAGATTCCCGAGGAGCCTTGCGGGACGCTTTCAGCGTCCGGTGTTTCCGTTTGCAGGCTGCGGGACCCTTTCACTTCGTTCAGGGCGGCTCAGCGTCGGTTTGCAGTCAATGACCAAGTGCCAATGACCATTCAAACACGAATGAAGGAATGGCAGGCGAGACCCCTCCTCGGCGTCGGGGTGACACTGTGTGTCGTTTGCGTAAGCTGCGGCCAGCTCCGGGTCCGGGCGAGACCCCTCCTCGGCGTCGGCGTGACACTGCGTGTCGTCTGCGGAATCTGTGGATAGGAACGGCGCGGTCAGGAGCCGCCGAGGACGCCGCCCATCTTCAAGCCCAGCATCCAGCGGAAGGCGAACTGGTGGCCACCGGTGACAGCCCAGTAGCGCCAGAAGGGGAAGTCGGCGTAGAGCGGCCCGAGCTTGAGCCTGATACCGGCGTCCATGCGGGGCTGCCAGAAGGAGGAGCCGTTGGCTGCACTGCCGGCAGCTATCGGGACACGATCCGAATTGTAGGACAATTCGGTCATGTCCCTCTCGCTTGGGTCTCCGACGTTGCCCAAGTCGAAGAAAGGGTGGAAGGACACAAGGGACAGTGCTAGTTTTGGTGCGTTCCCTTCGAAGTTGAGGCCGTAGGCGGCGCGGCCGTGCACGTACCCATCTCCCGCGGCGTACCCGCCCGCATACCCGCGGCAGTTGACGTCGGCGTCGTAGTGCCAGTGTTCCTGTCCCGATGTCCAGCCTTCGTACCCCCAACTGACCGGTTCGGACCCGTTGCTGGATAGGCCGCCGGAGAGGTAGAATTGGTCTTGCGCCGGCACGTTGCCCCAGACGTACCCGGCAAACATTCGCAGCGTGAGGTTGAGTGGTCGCAGGCCGCGATACGTGTGGGATTGCTCCAGTCCGACCCGCAGGTAGCTATAGATGGATTCGCTGCCCAGCGCAGGGATGCCATTTCGTACATAGACCTGAGCGCCGCCGAGGAAGAGGCGGGATTCGTAGGTGTGCGCGAGGCGGAGGCGGATGTCTGCGGTTCGGGCCTTCTCCCACGCGAGCGAGTCGCGGTACTTGAGGTCCTTGACGCGGAGGTAGCGGTAGCCGACGTCAATGGTGGTCTTGGGCTGACGGAATACGGGCCCGAGTTCCTGCGTGAAGAAGAGCTTGGCGCCGTCGTCGATAGTCGAGAAGTCGAGCGCAGCGTAGACGCGCAGCCGGTCGTTGATGAATGTGAGCGGGGTCTGGTAGTTGACGCTGGAGTGCCAGTCGTCAATCTTGGTGCTGTAGATTTCGCTGACGGACCACTGGTGGCGGCCGCGTAGCGGCCCGGCGTCGTAGAACTGGCGGCCCTGGGCCCAGGCCGAGAGTTGGAGGCCGTGGTAGTTGTCAATCCACGCGTACGGGCCGAAGAATATCTGGTACTTGTCGGTCCTCGGCAGGGCGACGACCGGGCGGATTTCCACGCTGTCGGAACCGAGGCGGCCCCAGTGGGCCAGCGCGAAAGTGTCGTTCGGACCCATGCGGGCGACGACCTCGGGGAAGTAGCGCGCGAGTTGCTCCGGCCCCGGGCGGATGCCCGCCGCCGCGCGCAGGTACTCCCGCATCAGGCTGTCGAACCTCGGACGACCGAGTTTGCGTTCTTCTTCGAGGAAGAGCAGGCCGGGTTTGGACTGGTTCTCGGCAGTGAAGCCGATTTGGTCGCGGCACGTCAGCGGGTCGGGACTGAGAATCCGGTTGGACGCGGCGGCGTAGTAGGACACCCGGTGATAGTACTCCGCGCCCGCGCCTTTGAGCAGCCAGCCGAGCAGGGAGTTGTCGAGCAGGTTGGTCGGACCGTACGTTTCTTCCATGTAGCGGATTTCCGAATACACCGCCGGTCCCTGCGCAATCCACGGATGGGCCAGTTCGTCGGGGCCGACCGCGCAGGAGAACCACTGGAGCGCAATCTGCCGCGCAAACGCCTGCTCTAAGACGCGGGTTGCGGGAATCGACCGCGTGGCCATGATGATGAGGCCGGAATACGAGGCATCGGCCGATGCGACGCCGTCCGCCTGCATGATTGTGACCTGCGAAACCGGGCACGGGCCATACCATTCGGAGTAGCGTTTGACGATGTCTTTTGCGAGTTCGACGGCGCCGAGCCAGTCGAACCTGACCGGGTAGCGCGCGAGGAGCCGGATGCGCGTGCCGGCAACCGAATCCTGAAGCAGGACGAGGTTGGGGCTTGCGACCATGGCAAAGTCGGTGATGTTCACGGCGTCGAAACGGACGGTCTTGGTCGAGTCGCGCCTGCCCGGTTGGATCCTGAAAGGCCAGCGGTCCCAACCGGGCTCGTTGGACTCACCGGTGGCCGCAACCGTCATGTCCGACGGCAGGGTGAGCGTGACGTCGTAGTCGCCGAACTCGCCGGGCGAGTGCCCGAGGACGTGGTAGCCGCCGGTGCGCCAGTTGCCGGCTTCGGTATGCGCCGCGACCGTCGGGTACCATTGGGCGAGAACGAAGCTGCGGCCTTTGCGGGCGAGCTCCGAAAACGCGGCAGGTACTTTGGTCGTGAACGCAATCTCAAGATTGAGTGATTCGCCTGGGGCGAGCGGCGGGACGAGAAAGAGCCCGAGTTCGGTTTCGGTCTCGGCAGTCAGGGCCGCGCGCCCGCCCGATTCAACCGAGTCAATGGAGATCCATCCCCGGTCGGTCTCCGGCGCAAGCGAGAAGCCGTAGCGGCCCGCGGCTTCGAGCTCCCGGCCGAACTGAGTCGAGCGCGCCTTGAACGCATTGGGATAGAGATGAAACCAGAGCGAGCCGAGCGTATCGCTGCCGGTGTTCAAGTAGCGGATTTCTTCGATGCCACGGACCAGCCCGGTGGCATCGTCGAGTCGGGCCGAAATCGCGTACCGGACCCGGGTCGGAACCGGATTCTCATCCGCAGATTCCGCAGATACCACAGACGACAGGAACTGTCGCCCTGAGCGAGTTGGACGAGTCGAAGGGTCTCTCAGGCCCTCCGCAGATTCGGTAGTTCGCTTTCCGGGTTCTCTTTGAGTAATCTGTGGATTCTCTATGCCCGATGCTCCGCGCGGCGCGGCTAGCATCGACGCGGCGACACCCATCATCAGCAGCGGCCAGACCAACAGAACGCCGAACGCCGACTGCTTGGCCGCGGGTGCGAACATCGGGTTTCGGTCCTCGGACTCGGCCGTCCGCTTCATCAGGCAGTCGGCTGTGAGCGGAAGACCCGGGTGCAGGCTGACTCTATCTGCGCCAGCACCCTGCGGTCGAGACCCTGCACGGTCGCGGGCTGGACCAGCTTTGCCAGTTCGCGTTCGACTATCTCGGGCCGGGCCGCCTCGAAGGCGTCAATGGTCGAGCAACAGGCGCGGGCGAATGAGAGATACGCACGGTGCATGGGAGACGGAACACGCAGCGCGTGGAGCAGGGCCCCGGTCGCCTCGTCGGCCTGCTTCATACCCGACCAGAAGCGTCGCGTGCGGAGTTCACGCTGCTCGATGCGTCGCGAGCGGAGTTGCTCGCGCATCGGACGGGAGTCCTTGCGTCGCGGAGGCGCGGGAGGAGAGGGACTGGGGGTAAGCGATTGGGGGGCGGGGGACGCGGGGACGGGGATTTCCGATTTGCGATTGGCGGTCGACGGTTGGGCAGGGGCGGGTGGTGTGACAGTGCCGGTGGCCGGGAGCACGTCGACGACGGCCTGCCACCCTACGCCGCAGGCCTCGATGCAGGCGGCTATGGTTCGCAGCGTGGGATTCGGAACCTGTCCCTTTTCGAGACGCAGGATGTACTTGTACCCGTGGGCGGGTTCGAAGCCGATCAGCTTGGCCAGCTTCATCTGCGAGAGTCCGGCCTGCTGCCGAATCTGCTTGAGCCTCGCGCCCAGGGCTTCGAGGCCGGTCATGGCGGGTCGGGCCTTGCGGCCCATCAGGCAATGTCCATTTCGGGGTAGATGTTAGGCGACTGCGGTTCAGAGTCAACTTCGACGGCGACCTTTCGCGGCCCGGACTGGACCAAAGGAACCACGGATGAACACAGCGCGCGTAGGACGCGCAAGTCAAAGTGCAAAATGCAAATATCAAAATGCCCCGACCCGGAATCTACCACGAAGACGCGAAGGACACGAAACAGAACCCGTATCCGCAGATTCTGCACGTGGACACGGACTGAGTTGTCGGCACATGCCTGAACCCTGGAACCCTTGAACCCCAGAACCCGTTCCTGTCGCAACCCCGAACCCGACATTGAACCACAGAGCGCACAGCGCGGCCTCGGAGGCCGCAACCAAACCCGATGGAACCACAGATGAACGCAGATGACACGAAGTGTCACCCCGACGCCGAGGAGGGGTCTCGGTTGGCGAAATCAGAAGCGAGAATGGCGGAGACGGAGAGGACTATCCACAGATTTCCTAGCGCGGCCCCAGAGGGCCGCAACCAAACTTGACAGATAGGGGCGCTCCCTCTTTGATAGAGTGTCAGTAACTATTGGGTCCGATCACTCTGAAAGGAGCGCCCGTGG
>JAPLUO010000186.1 GCA_026397595.1 Caldifarciminota bacterium | reverse complement strand
CAGAATGACAAACATTTCCTGCTCTCATTAGTAACATAAACGTCATCGGTTTTGATATTTCCAAGCAGATGGTACGTCAGGCCATAGATCGTTATCGCCAAACCCCGCATCGTGCTAAGGCCACATTCTTTGTAGCGGACGCGTCAAGTTTCCCGATTGTGGATGCATCAGCCGACTATGTTCTGGTATACGGTGTGCTTCACCACCTGCCTGAGCCGCGTCAGACCTGTAGGGAGATTGCGCGGGTGCTTAGACGCGGCGGGATCTATTTCGGTTCTGAGAACAACACAACAATCTTTAGATGGGTGTTCGACTTGTTGCAGAGAATGAATCCGCTCTGGCATGAAGAAGCGGGGCCAGAGGCCTTGATTTCTCGCCGCCGCGTGCAGGAAGCGTTTGAGGATACGGGAGTGCGGATCGAGACATCGACTAGCGTATTCTTGCCCCCACATCTGCTCAACATGCTACGCCCTGAATGCGCCTTTCAGATGTTGACATTCGCGGATCGAGTAGGTAGATCAGTTCCGGTTCTGAGGCGAAATGGAGGGCTTATTCTAGTTCGGGGAATCAAGAGCTAAGGTGCTCCCCATGGGAAGCGTGGATAGTTCGCAAATGCTTCTAACGGGCCCTGCGCGAGACCATTGCCCGGACTCTGACGTGGTATTCCCGGGTCGAGGAAGTGCGTGCGCCTGCCCGAGGGGCGGGGCCAGAAGACGACGCGGTTGTGACTGCTTGCAGAACAGCGAGAGGGCGCAGGATCAGACAATCGTTCTTCCGATGTTCCCGGAGTTGACTGACGCCGAGCAGGAAGTGGTGACGAGTGCTCTGCGTCGCGCGTGCGCTGAGTGAACGCTGAGTCCTGCATGAAATCAAGGAGAAGACATCGTGAACAGTGAACGCCTGGGGAAATATGCGTACCGGTGGCCTGGGCCCGACTTCGGGTCGGGGGGATCATGGCGTCGGATGGGACCTCTCGCCTATGAGATGTCGATGTCGGAAACCCCGGAGGACTTGTCGAGAGACAGCCGTTGGCCCGCCCTGTTTCCTTCCTCGATATGCTACGTTGCGACCTCCGACGGATCGGAATCGGTGGTGGAACGGGTAGTTGGGGCATCGGTCGTCAACCGTTTTCCGTTTGTCGTCGCTGTTAGCTGCTGCGTGAAGCAGTTGTCGTCGCGTCACTACGCCCGACGAGCCTTTCCCGAAGCACTGGAGAAGAACTGCACGGCTGCGCTGCAGTTCTTCGCGCCCGGAGATTCCGTGGACCGGCTGGCACGGGTGATTGCCTCGACGCCGGATGACGAGGCAGGCCGACGCGTGGCGCTGTCCGGTCTCGCGACCCGCAGCGCACAGACCAATCCCGCGCCGGTGTTTGCGGACGCCTACATGGCGTACGAGGTGCGACTGGTCAGTCCGGGGCGGGATTCCGATGGTCAGAAGATATACGAATCCCCTTGGACTGATGTCGGTAGCCACCGGGTCTACTTTCTCGAAGTGGTCGCGATCCAACTCCGCAGGGACATCGCCGAGGGCACAAGCCAAATCCTGTGGCGAAGTCTCCCAGTCTGGAGTCCTTCGATGGCGGCCGGATTCTCGAGCCCTGTTTCTACACCTGAATCACAGTCCCTACCCAATCGCTACTGGAAGCGGTATGAGCCGCACTACAGGTTCCCGAGCGCCGGCACAGCCGCATTCGAGCCCGAAGGGTCGGCCGAAGAGATGGCGACAAAGCACTTTCCTCCCCTGCCTGAAACCCAGTTGGAGGTGGACGATGACCGAGCACGCTGGCCCTGCTTCTTTCCTTCTTCGCTCGGTATGATTACCGCTTGGTCCGACGAGCGCACGCCGAACGTGATGCCTTGCGGGTCAACTACCGTCGTGAGTCGTCAGCCATTCGTGATTGCCTGCTGCATCTCCTATGCGGCGATCAACGTTCGCTACGCGCCGCGCGCAACACTGAGTATGGTCCGGCGGGCAGGCAGGTTCGGTTGCGGCGTCCCTTACATCGACGACAGGGTAGTTCGCTCCATCGAGTACACCGGCAACATATCTTTCCGCGACGACCCGGCCAAAGTGGAGCACGCCGGATTGCAGGTCGAGCAGTCTGCATCAGCACCCATCTTGCCTGCGCTGCCCATCCATTTTGACTGCGAAGTGATTGGCGAGATCAAGCTGGGCACCCATGTCATGTTTCTCGGCGAGGTAAGACAGATATGGGTCAGAGGAGATGTCGGGCCGGACAATCCGCTGGAGTGGATCCCATATGCCAGCATTTCACCCGGTCTGTCTACTGACAAGTAGGTGTGCGCTTAGACGCTCCAATGGCCGCAAGATCGACATGCAGGATACAATTAGCCTGGCCCAACTCGGACGGTTGTCGACGGTCGCGACCCGACGCCGTGGACTTGCGTGGCGTTGTTTGGAGTTGCGGGCTCAAGTACCAGGTCCGGGTCTCTCGGTCGGACCAGCCTGGGCACGCAGCAACTGGCAGAGTTTCTGCGTCCGCCTGCCCGAGGGTGCTGGCCAGCGCGCAGTAATGCAGTCTATGCTTGACGCCGGCATCGCCACCCGCCGCGGCGTCATGAACGCACATTGGGAACCGGCCTATCGCCAGGAGCCCTGGAAGTGCGCTCACGGCCGGAGCGACGATTGCACGTGTCTGCCGGAGAGTGAGAAAGCTCTGAAGCAGAGCATCATCCTGCCGTTGTTTCACGAGATGACTGATGTCGAACAGGCCAACGTTGCAGATGTACTCAAGCAGATCGGAGTTCTGCCTACAGCGAGTGCGAAAGGAGAGCAGCGTGACTGACAGATCAGGACGTAGCGTGAACCACCAGAAGGTCGACGTTGCTCTGCTGGTCTTGTGGGGAGTCCTGTGCTCACTGCAGTTCTTTGTGAGAGGACAAGACAGCTACATTCGGTGGTGGGACGAGGGCGACGCCTCCCACCCGGTCGCGTTGGCCACCGCGCATTTCCCCACCAATTCGGCTAATCCTCATTGGGCGCACTTCGCAATCTGTGGTTCCGACAACTCCTCGGTGAAATCTGAATTCTACGTTCTAGTGCAGAAGGTCGTTCCGGGCTGGCTCGGGTTCGCCCTGCTGATGATTCTGCAACGCGTCATTGCCGCGGTGTTCATGTACCTCTTCGTCAGGAAGACCCTCGGCCTGAGCCGAATCGCCGCCCTATCAGCGGGAGTCGTGTATCCATTCTGCTTATCCGCGTTTGGGTTGGGTACTTACAATGCCTTGGCCGAGCCGGGCATTCCGATGTTTGCGTACGTACTCTCCCAGATCGCGGGGTTGCGGTCGTGGTTCCTCAGAGCGTTCCTGGCATTGGTCGCTGGATTCGCGTTCGGGAAGACCGCCAATCTCTTCATAGCCCAACCGTTCATCTTCGCAACCATCGTCTTCGTGCTGCTTGCCCTCGCGAAGTCAAACCTTCGCGCGTCGCTTGTGACGCTGTCGGCATTTGCCGTTGGTGCGACAGTAGCAGACAGTGGCACGGTCTGGAGCGTTTTTCGCATACTGGACGAATCGCAGCGCGTCGTCGTTCGCACGTCCAACCCGTCAGCCATACCCGGTCTGTTGAGTTTTCTGCGCAGCGTGTTCGCGAGTTTCCTGCATGCTGTGGGCAAAGCTGGCCCCATCTACGTCGCTGTATGTGTTGCGGTGTTCTTCACCGGCCTGCTCCGCGATCGCGCCTTCTCTAAGACCGCCGCTGCGTTTGTGTTCTGCTGCCTGATGTCCGGCCCGCTCCCCTTTCTGTTGATCTCAATCTTGAGGCTGGGTGTCTTCAGGGCCTTCGATATCTCCCGATTCAGCATCTCGAGTTACTTCTTCCTGGCCATTCTGGGCGCGATGGCAGTTCACCATGTGGATAGGGGACTGCTCCTTCGTAATCCAGTCCGCAGCCGAGGCTCGCGCATGGCGATACTGGTGTCGGGGCTGGTCATCTCGGCTGTCTTCCTCCTCGCGTTCGAGGCTGACTGGGAGTTGAAGCCACCGGGCGCGGCAGTCGACCTGCAAAAGGTTTGGGAGGCCTGCGTGGCGCTTTCTGTCATCGCCCTCCCAGTGACGCTGATATTCACCCGGCGTCGCCCACCGAGTTTCGTCAGACAACTCGGTCTCGCGGTCCTGCCTGCTTTCGCGACTATCTCGCTATCTGCTTGGCTTGTCAGGGACCTCCGATCTCCGGAAACGTACAGCAGCATGTACAATCGTCCGGAGTACAAGATGGTAGCCAAGCTTGTCAGTCGGCAAGACGGCCATTTCAGAGTGGGCACGGTATTTCCGTCCACCACCCTCGCGCCCCTATTCGCACTCCCGAGTGGCCTGGAGACCGTTGACGGCTACTTCAACATCTACCCACTTCGCTATCACCTCTACTGGCGCAAGGTCATTGACGGCGTTAGGGTACGGAGCAGTCTCGTCCGCCACAGTTTTGACAACTGGGGACAGAGACTGCACCTGTTCGGCGAGCAGATGGAAACGACACACAGACCCGGCTTCTCGTTCGCCGAGGCTTTTGACCTGAACCTGCTCTCGCTGGCCGGGTGTAGGTATTTCTTCAGCGAGTACGAGATCGCAGATTGCCGACTGCGCGAGTTGAAGCTTGGTGGCAAGCTATACGTGTACGAGAATCCTCAGGCCCTCCCGCGGTTCTTCCTTGTATCCCAATCCAGAGTGTTCGAGGACTCTGTCGAGTTGCTGGACAGCTTGGCAGCGAGCCCGGTCGATGTCCTCCGACGGACTGTATTCCTGGAGTCTCACCGTATGCCGTTGCCGGTAGACTCTGGGACGGCGCCTGCACAGGGCACTGTCACCATTGACCGATACGCGTCTGACCGAGTGAGTTTGACTGTTGATTGCCTCTCTCCAATGATCTTGGTCATAACCAACAACTGGTCGAAGTTCTGGAAATGCGAAGTCGATGGTCACGAACAACCCGTGTTCCCGGCAGACTTCACCTTCCAGTGCGTGTCAGTCGCTGCCGGTCGCCATGCAGTGCAACTCAGCTACGAGCCTCGCAGATGAGGAGTATCTTGCAGTTTGTGGGAAGAGCCCAGGACGTTCGACGCGGGAGCCCAGTGCGCGCGGGAGCTTCGCTTGGCTAAGCTCTTTGTCACCGGCGCTGCCGGCTTCATCGGCTTCCACACATGCCTCAAGCTGCTCGCCCGCGGGGATGAGGTAGTCGGCATCGACAACCTGAACGACTACTACGACCCGCGACTCAAAGAGGCCCGACTAAAGCTGCTTCTTGAGAAGAAATGTTTCCGTTTCACCAAGCTCGACATCGCTGACCGCCCAGCGATAGCTGACTACTTCGCGCGTGAACACCCGCAACGAGTCGTTCACCTTGCGGCCCAAGCCGGCGTTCGCTACTCCTTGCAGAACCCGCACGCCTATGTTGATTCCAACCTCGTGGGATTCGTCAACATCCTCGAAGGCTGCCGGCACAACGGTGTAGAGCACCTTGTCTACGCTTCCTCCAGTTCGGTCTATGGCGCCAACCAGAAGCTGCCCTTCAGCGTTGCTGACAATGTCGACCATCCGGTGAGCCTCTACGGCGCGACCAAGAAGGCCAATGAACTGATGGCCCACGCCTACAGCCACCTGTTCAACCTTCCCACAACCGGCCTCCGTTTCTTCACCGTCTACGGTCCGTGGGGCCGTCCCGACATGGCGTACTTCCTCTTCACGAAGGCCATCCTTGAAGGCCGTCCCATTGAGGTATATAATCACGGGCTAATGAAGCGCGACTTCACGTACATCGACGACATCGTGGAGGGAGTCATCCGGGTTCTGGACCGTCCTCCGACCGCCGCTTCGCGGCAGGCTGAGGCCGAGGTTAAGGTAAAGGCTAAGGCAGAGGAGAAGGAAGCCGATTCGCCTCCAGACTCAACCTCAACCTTAACCTCAACCTCTCCCTACAGGCTGTACAACATCGGCAACCATACCCCAATTAACCTGCTCCATTTCATCGAAGTCATCGAGAACGCCGTGGGCAAGAAGGCGGTGCGCAACCTCCTGCCTATGCAGCCCGGCGACGTACCTGCGACCTTTGCCGATGTGGACGCCCTCATCCGCGATGTAGGCTTCCAGCCTTCCACCCCGATCGAGGATGGTATCCGCAAGTTCGTCGCGTGGTTCCGCGACTACTATCGCCTATGAAGTACTCGCAGGCGCGGTCAAAGTGCTCACACCGGCGGCAGGACGGCATCTCCATCTATCTTTTGCCCGTTCGAACGGTCTTGGGCGTGCGCCGCAGCGGACACGGACGCATCGACCATGCCGAACTCAACATCACCGCCGTTCAAGATGGGACAGGTAACACGATAATCGACGTTAACAATCGTAGGTGACAGAAAGAATGAACGAACGAGAACTCATTGATGTCTTTGGCGGGAAAAGCGTACTTGTGACTGGAGGTACAGGAAGCTTCGGACACCAGATTGTGAGAGAGCTTTCACGTCTAGGTCCGGCACGCATCTCTATATACAGCCGTGATGAGAAGAAGCAATATGAAATGGCGATGTCCTTTCGGCGGTACAAGAACCTGCAATTCAATATTGGTGATGTCCGGGATTTGGAGAGAACGCGAGATGCGATGCGCGGTATCGATATCGTCTTCCATGCCGCTGCGTTGAAGCAGGTCCCGAACTGTGAGTATGCGCCTTTTGAAGCGGTCGCAACTAACATCATCGGCGCTAACAATGTGCGTCGGGCTGCCATTGAGACGGGCGTACAGGTAGTAGCATCAATCAGTACTGACAAAGCGGTCAAGCCGGTCAATGTGATGGGGATGACCAAGGCAATCCAGGAACGCATAATGCTTGACCCGACCTTTGGTGACGGCAATACGAAGTTCGTCTGCGTCCGCTACGGCAATGTACTAGGCAGCCGCGGAAGCGTGGTGCCGCTGTTCTTCGATTACATCCAGAAGGGCCTTCCTCTGCCGATAACTCACCCGGATATGACGCGGTTCCAACTTACTCTGAAAGAAGCGGTCCAACTGGTGCTCTGGGCAACCGTCAGGGGTGAATCGGGTGATCTCTGGGTTCAAAAGATGCCCACTGCGCGGATTACCGACCTTGGACAGACCTTGGCTCATGGGCTTACCGGCAAAAGAGACTATCCCGTGACTATCATCGGCATGCGTCCGGGTGAGAAGTTGCACGAAGTACTTGTTTCAGAAGAGGAAATGTGGCGCGCAACTGAGCTGGAGAGACATTATGTCATCCCATCCTGGGCCAAGTCGCAGGACAAGAAGACCCCCGAGAATCTCCAAGTGTCCGAGTACTCCTCTGCGGGAGCTCATCAATTGACCCAAGAGGAGCTCCACGCGATGCTCGAGTCCGATGGATGGTTCGGACCGGACGCCAAAGCCAAAGCCATGCATGGAGTCGAGATTAACGAAGAATGAAAACTGACCGTTCACCGATTCCTCTGTTCAAGGTCTTCCTCGCTCCGGAAGATGAACTCATGCCGCGCCTTCGGGACGTGCTCTACAGCGGCCAGATTAGCGAGGGGGAGCCCGTGTACGAGTTTGAACGGAGGTTTGCCGCCTTCGTCGGGCTGCCGAACGTTCTTTCGTTCTACAGCGGCACAGCGGCGCTCCACGGCGCTTTGCTACTCGCCGGTGTCAAGCCCGGTGACGAGGTAATCTCGACCCCGATGACCGCCGAGCCAACGAATATGGCTATTCGCCATGCCGGCGGCGAGATCGTCTGGGCTGACGTGGACCCCTCGAACGGAAACCTCTCCGCCGCCTCCATTGCCGAGCGACTCACTCCGCGAACACGTGCAATCATGGTCGTCCATTATGGTGGAATCCCCGCTTCTATGCGAACCATTCGGGAAGCTGCCGAGATAGCGGGAGTACCCGTGGTAGAGGATGCCGCTCATGCCCTCGGCGCCCGTTATGGCAACCGTCCCATCGGCGCATTCTCCGAATACACCATGTTTTCGCTACAGGCAATAAAGCACATGACCACCGTGGACGGCGGCATGCTCGCCTGCAAAGACCCCGCCGATCTGCCTCGCGGCCGGAAATTACGGTGGTTCGGAATTGACCGCCAGGCGCCCCGCACCGAGGTAGACGTGGAGTGCATCGGATACAAGTACCACATGAACAATGTCAACGCCACGATTGGACTTGTCCAACTGGACCACGTCGCTCCGGCAATCGAGCGTCACATCGCCAACGGCCGCTATTTCGACACGGCACTACGCGGGATTCCAGGATTGGAACTGTGCACATGGGATGCAGAGGCAGAACCGTCGTACTGGTTCTACACGGTTCTCGCAGAGCGGCGAGACGACCTGGCGCGGTACCTCACCGAGCATGGGGTTGGGAACTCGCAGGCCCACAAGCGCAATGACCTGCATTCAGCTTTTGCCTCCAGCCGTCGCGAACTCCCCGGTCTCGACTCTTTCTACTCGCGGATGCTCCACATCCCATGCGGCTGGTGGGTGAGCGATGAGGATAGAGAATTCATGGTCGATACAATCAGACAAGGCTGGTGAGCGGTTCGAGCCTATGCCAGGCGACAGCGGGCAGACCGACATGAGACTCCTCCGGAAACTCTGCATCATCCTTTCAGTTTCAATGCGGTCGTGTTCTGAAACACTCTTTTCGTCGCTGCCGAATTACGGAGCTTTTCCGCGGTTTCGGGTATGGTACTGGCGCAAGAGAGGGTATGCCTTTGCCAAGCGTTGCTACATTGCCCGTGACGTCTACTTTCTGGGCAAAGTCTCAATGGGCGAGGGTTCTTCGATCTCTAACAATTGCATGTTCAATGGCGGAAAAGTAGGCATCACGATCGGCAAGAAGGTGATGATTGCCCCCAATTGCGTCCTAGCCGCATTCAGCCACGGCTACTCCGATCTCGAAAAACCGATGATAGACCAACCCGTTGTGGAAGCACCCGTTGTGATCGAGGATGATGTCTGGATCGCTGCCAATTGCACGATTGCCAAAGGCGTTCGGCTGGGTCATGGGTGCATTGTGGGCTCCAACTCTGTCGTGACGCGGGACGTTGAACCGTATTCCATTGTCGGCGGTGTGCCAGCTATAGTCATAGGCACAAGAAAGTCCAAGGCGAAGGAGGCGGTCGCTTGATGCCCCAATCTTGTCCTGCATCTACCATTCCCCTTTACGCCGTGCCCATGCTCTCAAGCATCGCGGATCAACTTGCCGCTGTGCTGACCTCGGGACAGATTGCAGGCGGACCTTCAGTCGCTGTGTTTGAGGGTCTGCTCCGCGACTACCTAGGCAATCCCTGGGTTACGACTAATGGTGATGTTTCTACAGCGCTGACCCTTTGTCTCTTTCAGGCAGGCGTCAGGCCAGGCGATGACGTAATCATGTCGCCACTGGTGTGCCTCGCAACAAGCTGTCCCGTGCGGAACCTGTTTGCGAATATCCGCTGGTGCGATGTGGACCCTTTGACCGGCAATCTCGATCCTGCTGATATCGCGAAAAGGACAACACCCCGGACAAAGGCAATCGTGGTTTATCACTGGGCGGGCAATCCAGCGGACCTCGATGCGATTCATGCCGTGGCCCGCGCCCACAATCTTGCCGTCATTGAAGACGCGGGCGAAGCTCTCGGCGCCGAATATCACGGAAAGAAAATCGGTGCTTCTGGTTCGGACTATACGGTTTTCTCCTTCTATCCCAACCGCCACCTGACGACCATCGACGGCGGAGCGATAACCTGCGCCCGAGAAAATGATTACGAGGAGCTCCACTGGCTCAAGCGTTATGGCATACATCAGCCAAGCTTCCGAGACGGGGATGGCGAGATAAATCCGGCGTCCGACATCCCGGTTGCGGGGTGGAACAGTTACATGAGCCATCTAGCCGCCACAATTGGTGTCGCGCAAATGGAGCATCTGCCTTCGGTGGTCGCTCGCTACCAGGAGAATGGTCTCTACTATGATGAAAGGCTCGCCGCTGTTCCGGGTCTCACGGTTCTCAAGCGCCCCCCGAACTCGCGCTCTGCGTATTGGGTCTATACCTTTCTTGCGCGAGAACGCGACCAGCTTCTCAGGAGGCTTCGTCAGCAGGGCGTGTACGCATCGAGAGTGCATCTTCGGAATGACCACTACACGTGTTTCGGGACCGGAAGTGAGGAGCTACCCGGCGTCGACTACTTTTCCGCCTACTGTCTGAGCATTCCCTGCGGACGGTGGGTCACCGAGGAAGAACGCGAGAAGATTGTGAGTATCATACGGAGAGGATGATAAGTCAAATGAGACGTTGCTTGCCGTGTGTTCTTTGTCAAGGGAAGTCGCTGTGATCGATAAGCCAAGCTCTGAACAATCCACTGACTATCCCGGGTATATCCTTGTGACAGGGGCCGGTGGCGGGATCGGACTGGCGTTGGTCGGGTATCTTCTCTCAAAGGGCATTCGCCGCATCGTTTGTCAATATCGCTCCCAATATCAGGAGTTGGCAGGTCTTCTTGCAGCACATGGTTTGTCTCCCAGTGAACACTGTGTGTGCGCAGAGTTGACCGATGAGGCGCAGGTAAAGAACCTCCGAATGCAGGCAAACGAGCGCTTTGGCGGTATCTGGGGTCTCATCAATTTGGCCGGCAGGTCGAGCAACGCTGTAAGCTGGAAATTGTCCAAAGAGGAGTTCTTGCAGGTCATATCCGACAACTTGTTGACAACTTTTCTTTGTACGCGTGAGTTCACACCTGATTTCCGAGCCAGAGAAAGTGGGCGGATTATCAACGTCACAAGCGTTGTGGCTTTCTCTGGAGTTTTCGGTGCTGCACATTATGCTGCAGCTAAAGCGGGCATCGTTGGCTTTACTAAGGCCGTTGCATTGGAACTTGCTAATAAGAATGTGACCGTCAACGTTCTTGCACTTGGCTACTTTGAATATGGGTTGATCAATCAAGTGCCTGTGGCGCTTCAAGATGAAATCAGGGCCCGTACTCCCTTAAAGAGATTCGGCAAAGGACGCGAGATCGGCGGCATCATTGAGTACCTCCTGAGTGAAGATGGCGGCTTCACGACTGGTCAGGTACTCCATCTCAATGGAGGCTTGTATCTATGATGCTCTTGCATGACTCTGAATTCAGGTTGATCGATCCGTTGTCTCTGCACCGCGAGCCATATAAGCAACTGCACAACCTTCTCTTTGTAAACACTGCAATGTCATATGAATGGCTAGATTGGTATCACCGTGATATTCCAAGGACAAATGCCGGTGCGCATGTGACACGCACCTACGGAGCCTTCGTACAGGATACCCTCGCGGGGATATGGAGTGTTGAACCAAAGTCCTTTGTTAGCGCAACGGGCGTCGTGATCGAGGTAGGTCGTTGTTTTGCCGTGGGCATCCATCCTGACTACAGACGCCATGGCCTGTTTGTAGAACTGAGCAAGTATGCCATTGAGCAAGAGCGCATTCTGGGCCAGTATGAGTATATACTTGGCTTTCCCCAAAGAGGTCGCCCAGTGGTTGGTGGACACTTGAAAGCTGGATGGGAGGTTGTGCAAGACATTGAAGCGTATCATATTGATTTAGAGTCAATGAACAGTGTCACCTCTAGGGCTAGAGTCAAAGCTGTCACTGCTTTTGGGGACTTGACCTTATCTGTGCAATTACCAGGGAGTTTCAACGTATCCCCAGCCTACCTCAATCTGAAATGGCTAGAACACCCCGATAACTACTACATTTGCCTCTGGTGTGACGATAGCTACATTGTGCTGAAACCCTATGGCGGTATCTGTCATGTCTTGGATGTTCAGGGCGAAAGGCGGGCAGTTAGTGTCTTGATAGACGCCGCGAAAACTTTGTGTAGGCGACACCGCTGGCAAGAACTTGATATGTGGTGCGCGAGCAATGAGCATTATCGCGCCCAGGTCGTTGAAGCAGGTTTCAACCAAGACTCGGCCTTTGTGCCTCCCGTTGTGCTAATTGCTGTTAGGATTAAGGCGGAATGTCCCCTCGATGTGGTAGCGGACAGTCACTTTCAAATTGGTGTTGAGGAGATTTACTAGGTGGAGATAGTCGGGATGTCAGCGTCGAACCAAGACCAAGCGACTGACCCAGTTGGAGGGGCAATTCTATAAGTACATGTACGACCACAAGGCGAGGTTCGTTCCTGATATCAGATGAAATGGGGTATCATTTGACCGATGCTGCGTGGGCTGTTCCGTTGGTGGCGTTTGGGCCTCTCGGGTGCTTCAGTGGGTGCTAGGACGGTTTGGGGTCTGTGGTCACTGCTTGCTGTGGCAACCGATAGAAGACTCTCCCCTGTGACCGGCGGGATGCGGGGGCCCGTCTTGGAAGGCCGGATCAGGCATGCGGGTCTAGAGAGAGAGGCGTTCTTCCAATGTCGGATAGTCTGAGGCCCAAGACTCTACGCGGGGTCTCCTGGAGTCTCCTCGGGCGCGGCGGCACGTCGGGGATTCAGTTGGTCATCTCAATCATACTCGCCCGCCTGCTGCTACCAGCGCAGTTCGGTCTCATCGCGATGATCAGCATCTTCATGGCCGTGGCCCAGTCGTTTGTTGACAGCGGATTCGGCTCGGCGTTGATACAGAAGCAGGACGCCACCCGCGTTGACGAATCGTCCATCTTCTATTTCAATATCGTCGTCGGTTTCGTGGCGGCGGGGTTGCTCTGTCTCGCCGCGCCCTGGATTGCCGCTTTCTACAAGATGCCGCTCCTTGCTCCGATGACTCGCGCCCTGTCGCTGACCCTGGTCATCAACGCGTTCGGTTTGATACAGACGTCGCTGATGACCAAGCGCGTTGATTTCAAGAAGCAGATGAAAGTAAGCACGGTCGCGGTGGCAGCCTCCGGCGCGATCGGAATTCTGTTGGCGTATCTGGGCTTTGGCGTCTGGAGCCTTGTGATTCAATCGCTTTGCAGCAGCCTCTTTCAAACCAGCACGTTGTGGTTGGTGTATAGTTGGCGGCCGATATGGGCCTTCAGCCTCGCTTCGCTGCGCGGCATGTTCTCCTACGGGTCCAAGTTGCTCCTCTCCGGGTTGCTCGACACCATTTATAACAACGTCTACCAGCTTGTTATCGGCAAGGTCTACTCGCCGGCGGATTTGGGCTTCTATTCGCGCGCAATGGCCGCTCAGCAGGTGTCGGCAGGAAACATCACCGGCTCGGTGGGACAGGTGACCTTTCCGGTATTCGCCTCTATCCAAGACGACAAGGCACGGCTGAAGCGGGGAGTCAAGGAGGCGTTGAAGACAGTGGGGTTAGTGACATTTCCGTTGATGATGGGGATAGCGGTTTGCGCGAAGCCGCTAGTGCGGGTGCTGCTGACCGACAAGTGGCTGCCCGCGGTTCCGTATCTGCAACTGCTCGCCGTCGTTGGAATGCTGTCTCCGCTCCACGCGGTCAACATCCAGGTCCTGGCGGCGCAAGGTCGGTCCGACCTCTTCTTCCGAGTGGGATTGATCAAGAAGTGCTTTTTCGCCGCTGCTCTGGCGATTACTTACCGTTGGGGCATAATTGCCATGATCTGCGGCCAGATAGTTTCATCAGTCGCAGCCTACTATCTGAACTCCTATTATACGGGCAAGCTTCTCAAGTATCCATTTGCCGAACAGGTACTAGACCTCCTGCCTACTTTGGGGCTGGCGACGGGTATGGGTGCCGCCATGCACGCGCTTGCCCTGACCCCGATTCGGAATCAGCTCATTCTGCTCGCGCTTCAGATCATCGCCGGTACAGCGCTGTATGTCTTGCTTTGCCGGCTTCTCAGGATATCATCCTTCATGTCCACCGTCGAGAAGATTGGGCCGAGAGTGCGGGCATTTCTGACGGCTCGGACAATCGGGGCTTGATTCTGATGTCAAAGGAATCCACCACAGCGCCGCTCAACCTCGACGAGATTACCTGTGTTGAGATTAGTGACCCCGCGGTGATGAACAAGCACCCGCTGGTCAGCGTCCACATGCTTGCCTGCAACCACGAGCAGTATGTCGCGCAGGCGATTGAAGGGGTCTTGATGCAGGAGACCGACTTCCCGATTGAGCTCGTCATCGGCGAGGACTGCTCAACCGACCGCACGCGCGAGATTGTACTTGAATACCAGCGAAAGCATCCAGACGTGATTCGGGTAGTCTTGTGGGACAGGAATGTCGGCTTGGCAAGGAACTGGCGGAAAGTTAGCGATCTCCTGCGCGGTAGGTACATTGCATGGTGCGAGAGCGATGACTACTGGACGCATCCGAAGATGTTGCGTATGCTGCTGGATGTCATGGAGGCGAACCCGGATGTGGGGGTGGTGCACGGGGGCGTGGACATGTGCGACGTCGCCCGCAAGATGCTCCGCCGCTGGAAACCGAGGCCCGACGATGATGATGACGGAGACATCATGCTCAAGCGAATGCGCGGCAAGCACTTCGTCTGCTTACTGGCTGCGTTGGCCAGGAGCGACCTGTGCCGCACAGTGATACAGAGAAACCCTGACGAGTTCGACGGAAGGTTCTTGGGGCTCGACGGACCGTTGGTGTACGAGTTAAGCCGCATCACCAGGTTCAAGCTCATCAACGAGTCGCTCGCAACCGCGAACAGGCTTCCCGGTTCAACGTCAAAGCCCGGGGGCGTGCGAAAGTCGATACGCTGGGCGCAGATGATACTAGGGATGGAACTGCACTTCATCCGTAAGTACAACGTCGATTCGACCACTGAGGTCTGTGTCAGACGTCGCTTCGCCAGGAAATTGCTGGAAATCGCGTATACTGGAGGAGACCGCAGACTGGCGGATGGCGCCTGGAGAGAGCTGAAGAATACTCACGCCGGCATCGGCCTCCAGGAACTCGTCTTCTACTGCGGTGCCAGACGTGCCTCTGTCAGGCGAGCGGTAGAGGTCATGAGGGAAGTGAAGAGCGTGTTATGTCGAAGGCGGATGTGATTGCTGGCGTCGCCTTTCCCGCTCTGCCGCGGAAGCTCATTAGGGGGCGGCACGTACAATCCGCCATCCCCGCCTTCCCGGAGCGGCGACGAGAGAACGCCTGATGCACCAGGCTGATATGCCTTCGTACCCGGACCAGCGACCCACAGGGTTGGCTTTGTCGCCGCTGGAGCAACCGGAGAGCGGGTGCGCTGATGCCGACAGCAATCCGAGCAGCACCGTCTCCAGGTGGTTCGAGTTTGTGCTCTTTACTTTTTTGGCGGGGCTGCTCGTTACCGAACTCGTCCCAGGTGTTGAGGTCTACAACAGGCTGCTTGGCATGGTGCTCGTCCTGCTGGCCGTCGCCTCATTCCTCCGCCGCAGAGGACGGCTTGCAACAGAAGTGCTGCTTGCAGGTGCTTTCATTGCCTGGGGAGCAGTTACGGGCATGTTAGTCGCTGTTGACCAGCACGCAATGCTGCTCTATGTGCGACTGCTGGTGCAAGAGCTTGCGCTGTTCTTCGCCATTACAGAGTACGTAATGGCCCGGCGCAGCGCGCGAGGCGTATTCATCTTTCTGTCGCTACTGCCGTTCGCGCTGGCTGCCTACGCACGCTCCACCGGTCAGTGGCAGATAGCGGCCGGCGGTGAGCAAGTACAGATGTCGTCTCTGGTCAGTAATCCCAACTCAGTCGGAATCCTATCGCTATACGGCCTCTTCGGAGTTGCCTACATATCACGTCGCGAGCGCGACATGCGGCCTGTGATTCTGCCACTCCTGTTCGTTCCGTTAGTCCTCGCAGTCGTCGTTTTGTCGGCTTCACGCAAGAGCCTCCTCACGATTACTCTGTTTTCTGCGCTCTGGGCATACTTGACCGTGCAGGTCGGCCGTGCGACCGGAAGACGAATGCGGGCGGTCTTCCTCGGGGTTGCCATGTTGATTTCATCCTACTATGTCTGGACTGCTGTCGTGCTTCAGAGCTACGTCGGCACAAGGTTACGGCCAGCGTTCCACAATCCGAGAATTGATAACCAGAGATACGGGCTCTATATAGAAGGCTGGGGGTTTCTGATGGCGAACCCCGTCACTGGTATCGGGTTGGGCAATTTCGCGCGGGCCTCGGCACTGAAGGTGTACGCGCATTCTGACTACATGGAGCCGCTTGCTACAACCGGGGTGGTTGGCTTCATTCTCTACATGTCGATTCTTCTGTGTCTCTTATGGCGACTGATACGGATCTGGAGGACGCAGTCTGACCCAAACACCCGCTACCGGGCTGGGTTGTACATCGCGATCCTAGCTACATTGATGGCTCTGGGACTCGGAGTACCCAATCTTCTGAACCCCTATTACTGGGTGATACTGGGCGCAGCCGTAGGGCACTCGTGTGTTCTTGAAGCCACTGAAACGAGGGCTCAGTATGCCTAGCGAGGAACAACGGCTATTCGGACGGGCCCGGGACCCCGGACTTCGCATCCTGAGATTGGCGCGTTGGTGCTGGACGAACGCTGGTGCATCGCCCGCAGGGCTCACAGTGAATGCGACGGCGGGTGTTTTCCATCCCGACGTCGCCTCGAGGGGAACTGAGTAGTGGGTCTGTTTGTCCTCCACTCCGACTCGACAAAGGTGGATAAGGAGCTTCTCCGGCGGCTCTTTGTCAAGAAAGGTTTCCTGCCGCCGGACGAGATGCCAATGGGGCAGGCGCGGTTGATGTTCTCGGAAAGGCCCGGGGTTCCTCCACCGACCTGGTACCGGTCTCGGGAAGGCTGGAGTCTGCACTACGTCGGCACGCTCGCTTACAGAAGCCTGGGATACCGTGCCGGGGTTAAAAGGTTCCTTGATGACTTCGCTGGTGACTCTGTAGACGACTCCGAACTGGTGGGCTCGTTCTGCGCTATCGTCTTCGATGGTTCTCGAGTTCGACTGCAAACCGACACTGCCGGGCTGTGCCATGTGTTCTCAAACAGAGAAGGTACTGTCATATCCAACTCTCTCCAAGCTGTTCTGTCTGCCGATGGAAGAAGACACACCCTCAATCGAGATGCCTTGCTTGAGCAACTACTCACTGGCAGCATCGCCGGCCCGGATACGCTCTTCACTGACATCGTGCTGTTAACCCAGGATAAACAAAGGAGCTTCAGGTCCCCGACTGCGGGATTCTCGGTCGCCGATTCAACGGCTGTACGTAACGAGCCATGCCGGGAGAGCTTCTCTGAGTGTGTAGAGCACCAACTAGCAGTGCTCCGCAAGTACTTTGACCGCATCCGCGCGCTGTCAGAGGAGTTGGGCACGAGCCTGGGTATCTCCGGGGGCTATGACAGTCGACTGCTGTTGCTGTTAGCCAAAGAAGCAGGTCTACCCATTTTTGCGCACACGTTCAGCAGCCCTGCGCATGAACAGGAACAGACGGTGGCCGAGGAACTGACGAGATATGCAGGAGTTCCCCTGTCAGCCATCCCGATCCGAACCTGGATGCATCTGAATGACCAGCGACTCCGGGCTAACATGGACGATGCTCTCTTCTACTGGGATGGCCGCACTAACATGACGATGGGCGGCTTCAATGATGTGAATACCAGAGCGGTGCGCATCAAGGCGATGGGTTCGGCCGGTCTCGGGCTCAACGGCCTGGGAGGTGAGCTTTACCGGAACAGGGAGCACCTGAAGAGCGGCTCGCTGGACTTCGGGCAGTGGTTCCGGTATCTCGTCATGGGACCTGACTGCACGGCCGCGATTCGCGACCGGGAATCGACGGCTGCCGTGGTGGACCGCCTTGGCCGTAAATACGCTCGACTCATGGGGATGCGTCAACTGAAGAGCATTGACCGCTACGTGGCAAGGCGCTGGTATCGCGACGTCTGGCTGCCATACAGTGCCGGGCCCAGACTCAGCGCGGAAAACCAGCTCTCGTTCGCACTCATGCCTTTTGCGGACCGGACGGTAAGCAGCGAGGCCCTGTGCGCGACACCGCTCATTGGCACCGGAGGAGCCTTCGAGGCAGCGATGATCCGGGCGTTGGATCGCGGGGCCGCAGGCATCACGTCAAACTACGGACACGCCTTTGACCACGTGTCCCTGCGGACCAGGCTGAGCGACGGAGTCAAGAGCTGGGTTCCACTTGGACCCAAGCTCCGCTTCCACATGAAGAAGGCAGTGTCCTCTGTTAGCACGCAGTATCTGGGAAACACCCGCGAGCCGCCGCCTGGTGTTCAAGAAGGACTGCGGGTCCTGAAGGAAATCAACCTGCCGGTCAACTGGGATGTGCTGCTCTCAGATGACGTCAATCGGGATAGGTGCTACTACATCGCCTACTTCTTGAGTTCATTCCGGGAACACCTGAGCTTTGACTCAGGGGGAACGACAGAATTCTAGATGTGCGCGCGCAGAATGGTCACTTCCGGTTTCCTGCACAGCGAACTCGGTCGCAGACTAGCGCCTAGGTGGCTGAAGAGCGCCATCAAGTCCGCGATTCCGTATGCGGAGTTCAGATCCGAGCAGGCCCTCCGCGACGCCGAGAAGCTATTGGGAGGACCGATATCGCCTCAATCCGACTACGCCTCGCCGTATCCCTTCTCAATCGGCATCATCACTGACACGTCATACTACTTCGCGCACCACGTCAGGGCGTGCCGGGAGATGCGCGTAGCTTACCGACTGGTGGACCTCTCCGTAGACAACTGGGTCGAGCTGGTGAGGGAGTCCGGCTGTTGCGCCTTTCTCGTTTCGCCTTCAACGCTGCTGAGCATTCTCCGCCACATGTTTGACGAACGACTCCGAGTCCTTGCCGAGAACATGAACTATCCTCTCTACCCATCATATTCCGAGCTCTGGCTCTGGGAGAGCAAGCGCCGGATGCGAGATTGGCTTGTTGCGCACGATGTCCCGCACCCCAGAACCGACGTATTCTACGACCGGGAGGAAGCTCTTGCCTTCGTCGACGCTGCTGACTATCCTCTGGTGTGCAAGACCGACACCAGCGCCGCGGCCAATGGCGTGTTTGTGCTGAGAGACAGGCGTGCAGCACGCAGAATGGCGCGGGAGGCGTTCGGCCGAGGAATCCTTCCAAGACAATGGGATCATCGGGACCGCCAGCGAGGCAACATCCTCTTTCAGGCATTTGTCCCTCACGACCATGAGTGGCGAATCGTCAGGATCGGCGACGACTACCTATGCAGAAGGAAAGCCCGAGTCGGCGACTTCGCGAGCGGTTCAGGTGGGATTGAGTGGGCGAAACCGACCGAGGAGATGCTTTCCTTCGTTGAGGAAGTCACGGATCGGGGAAGTTTCACGAGCATGGGCGTGGACTTCTTCGTCGTTTCCCCGGGCGGGCCACGGGAGATGTTCCTCGTGAACGAGCTGCAATGTCTGGTGGGCGAGATTGTGAACGAACAGAACCGGAATGAGCATACAGGGAAGTGGCGTCGGGACAACGGGAACTGGACGTTCGAACCGGGGTTCTTCTACCAGAACGCCTGCGCCAACCTGAGGGTCGCCTTTGCGTTGGGAGAGCTTGCGCGGAACCAGTCCTCCAACACTACGCAGAACGGCGAGGAGGTCGGAGAATGAGAGTGTCCTGTGTCACGAGCTTGTACCCCTCGGCGTCACGCCCGAGCTACGGGACTTTCGTGAAGGAATTCATATGGGCGCTAGCCCACCAGGACGTCGATTGCACGGTCATCTGTCCCACTAGCGTGTTTGAGCTGCGCTATGGCAAACTCGACCCTTACGAAACCTACGACCGCGTTGATGATGTCCGCAAGATCCGTGTTCTCCGACCGCGCCACATCACTGCATCGGCAAAGCAGCTTCTCGGCTTCAATACGGACGTGATCTCACGATATACATTCGAACAAGCCGTGGCAGAAACGCTCACGGACGTCTCAGGAAACGTGGATCTCCTGTACGGACATTTCTTCTACCCGAGTGGGAAAGCCGTCATGAAGGCGGGCCGGGCGCTTGGTAAACCTACAGTCGTTGCCCACGGAGACGATTGCCTCGCTCCTTGGAACCTCACGTCCGGAGTGCGTGACTTCAAAGACATCTCGGGTGTTGTTGCTGTGTCTCGACGCAACAAGACATTCTGTGAGGAGGTGTTCAAAATTCCAGGTGAGAGGGTAAGGGTCTTCCCAAATGGTGTGGACCTGTCCAACTTTCGCGTGCTGGACAAGTCCGAGATGCGCAAGGAGCTAGGGCTGCCGACAGACCAATTCCTAGTGGTCTTCGTCGGGCACTTCATCGAACGAAAGGGCCCGCACAGAGTACTTGAGGCCATTGAACCGCTGTACGGGGTTTCTGCCCTTATGCTAGGCGCAGGTCCAATCAGACTCAGGAGCTCCAAGATCGTTTTCAGCGGTCCGGTGGCCCACTCCGAAATGCCGCGCTATCTCTCGGCTGCGGATGCATTCGTCCTGCCCACCACCAACGAGGGCTGCTGCAATGCGACCCTGGAAGCCATGGCCTGCGGGATTCCTATCGTTTCATCAAGGGGCGAGTTCAACGACGAGATAATTGATGATGAGGTCGCTATTCGCGTGGACCCCGAGAGCATAGATCAGATAAGGCATGCCATCCTGACTCTGCAGCAGGACCATAGCCTGCGGGAGACGATGTCCAGGGCGTGTCTACATCGAAGACACCAGTTCGACATCGATACAAGAGCCCGGGGTGTGATTGAGTGGTTTAATGAGATCCTCGCAAGACAGACCGGAAGTCATGCAGACCAGAGGCAGTCGTGCGCATAGCCATCCTGAGTTCGACCAACTCCGTGAACGACGAGCGAATCGGCTACAAGGAAGGTCTGTCGCTGGCTTCCTTCGGACATGATGTCGTCGTGTATGGCCGGCGGCCCGACGATTCCTATCGACCTCACCACCCAAACTTGACTCTGAGTCCGCTTGGAGGAGGCCGACTCAACTTGATGTCTCGCATCAGGATGCTGATGCTCCTCTACCGGAAGGGAATCGAAGCCCGACCCGACGTGATCGTTTGCGTCGAACCGGAGAGTGCTATGATGGGCATGTTCCTGAAGAGGAAGATACGGGCCAAACTCGTATTCGACGTGTGGGAGTGCTTCGACGGATTGATCGAAGACCGATTCGGAGGATTACTCGGCAAGGCTGGCGGACTCGCATTGCGGCTTCTCTTAAGGTGGCTCGCGAAGGGCAGTGACTGGGTTACGGTCGTGTCGCCAGTAACAGAGGCCCAGTACGCGAGGTATCGCGGAGACGATCGCGTAACAACAATCCACAATTCCTCGAGGATCGAGTGGTTCCCTGTGTCCGTTGCGGGAGCCACGGGGCCATTGGTCGTCCTCCACGAGGGAAACCTTGACCAAGGACGCGGCATGCTGGAGATGCTCGAGGCGATAGCGCTTGTCCGACAGAGCATGGACGTTCGTCTGCTCCTGGTGGGTAAGGTTACCAGCGATGACCGGGCTCTCTTCGACGAAACTGTCCGTCGTCTCGCCCTCAGAGATATCGTGGACATGCCAAGTTGGATGCCCTATGAGGAAGTCGGATCGGCCGAATCCAAGGCTCACATTGGCATCATTGCCCTGCATAACACCCGTAACGCACTAGGCAGCCTCAACAACAAGCTGTACAACTACATGTCGTGCGGCATCCCAATCATAGCACCCAAGGGAGGTGCAACCCAAGCGATGGTAGAACGCTATGAGTGCGGCTGTGCCATCGACACCCGTGATCCCCACAAGATCGCTGCCGAGATAGTACGCCTGGGCCGTGACGTCAATCTGAGAAAGAAACTGGGACAGAACGGGAGACGCGCTATCGAGACAGAACTAGGCTGGCACAGGATGGAAGAGAAGCTGAGGTTCATGTGCGCCACTCTGGGACTTCAAGACGTGCACGCAGTAGTGTCAGGGACTAACGACGCGCGACCCGTCGGCGCGCAGACACGCGGTCTGTCTCCTACTGAGCATGGCTAGGCGAGGATTCGAAGTGCGGGTGCTTCCCGACAGTGAGTTAGATCGCTACGACCGCCTGGCCAGAGAACACGGCAGCGTGTTTGACACCGTGGCTTGGACAGGCCTGTTCGGTGACTCGCTCACCCGCTATGGAATCTACGATGCCGGAGGCACTCTGAGAGGGGGCTTCTGCCTGTTCCGGGAGAAGAGGTTGGGGCTGACGGTGCTGAGGGACGCCCCGTACACGCCTTCTATTGGTCCGTTCTTCGAGTGCCGTGCTCAGCATCCCGTGGCGCGACTGGAGGAGTGGCGCGATGTGCTCACGGCTCTCGCTGAGTTTCTGGAACATCTGCACCCTGCTGTAGTCTCGGTCTCCCTGGCGCAATGGGTCACCGACTGCCTGCCGTTCTTCTGGCGCAACTTTAAGGTGATTCCTTACTACACGTATCTGCTCTCGCTCAACCAGACGGATGAAGCCATCTTGACGGGTATGTCCGAAGTCCGACGGCGCAACATTGGCAAAGCGCGCAGAGATGGCCTGTGTGCTGAGCTAACGGAGGACTACTCAATCATCAGTTCGCTGGTCGAGGCCACATTCGCTCGACAGCAGAAGGACCTGAAGCGAGAGCACTTGAAGAAAATCCTTTTCGGGTTCGCGAATGCGTCGAACAGCCATTCCTTCGTGGTTTTCTCCAATGGTGTGCCAATCGCCGGGACGTTCATCATCTACGACGCTCACACCGCCTACTATCTCCTGGGAGGGTACAGGTCCGAGGGAAAGCACCATGGCGCGGGGGCTCTGGCCATGTTCGAGTCGATTCGGCGTGCACGGGAATTGGGGCTGAAGACATTCGATTTCGAGGGTTCGGTTGTCCCGGCAATCGAGAGGTACTTCCGCGGATTCGGTGGCAAGTTGACGCCGTACTTCCGAGTGAACAAGGCGTGGCTGCCGCTCGAGATGGCTTTGAAGTGCTTCAAGAGGGGATTGTTCTAGGTGAAGGTGATCATCTCTCACGATGTGGACCATCTGTCGGCCCGGGAGCACACACGGGATCTGATTGTCCCCAAGTTCGTCGTTCGGTACGGAATCGAGTGGTTCTTGGGCTACACGGGGTGGCGCGAGGTCAAACTGGCCGTTCAATCCTTACGGACTGGATCCTGGCAGCATATCGATGAACTCATGGACTTCGACGAGGCGCACGGGGTTCCCTCCACGTTCTTCGTGGCGGTGGCGAATGGCAGAAAACTGTGCTATCCGCTTGCTGACGCCAGAGAGTGGATTGCGAGGATCAAAGCCCGGGGGTTCGACGTCGGCGTGCATGGGATTGAGTACGAGTCGGCCGAGGAGGCACGGAGAGAATTGGCCTTGTTTCGAGAAGCCACGGGGCAAGACATCGCCGGGGTCAGAATGCACAATATCGGCTACTCACGGTCGTCAGTCCTGTTGACGAGGTCTGAGGTCATGATGCTCCGGGACGTTGGGTACTCCTACAGCACAACAACCTTCGCCGAAACGGGTCCGTGGCCACATGGTGCATTCTGGGAGTTTCCGATTCATCTGATGGATGGTCACATCTTCCAGGTCGGCAGACCTTGGAAGACCCGGACTCTTAACCAGGCCAAGGAAGAAACGACTAGACGACTCACTACTGCCGCTGACAGGGGCGTAAGCCACTTCTCACTGCTCTTCCATGACGGCCACTTCTGTGACTACCACCGAGACTACAGGGACTGGTACGTGTGGGTCGTCGATTACCTCAAGGGTATGGGCTACCCTCTGTGCGGCTATCGAGACGCACTCCGGGAACTGAATAACAACTTCACATCAGCCGGGCCGGCGTCGAGGTGCAGCGAATCCGCGTGCAGCGCATGATAGGCGGCACCCTTATCGGAAAAAGGGGTAATGAAGGACCTGCTTGTAGAGAGCGTGCAGAATCGACGAGGACAGCCGGTTACTTCCGCACACCAGCGTAGCAGTCAGTGTCCAGATTGGAGGACGAGTGGCCACTAGAGAGCATTGCATGATTGGCAGTCAGGGCTTTGACAGCGCCCGAGTGAAACCAAGATGGTAGTAGTCACAGGCGCTTCGGGCGGTCTGGGCAGCTACCTGGTTGAGCATCTTAGTGTGGATTTCGAGGTCGTGGGCACGTACTACTCCCACATGCCTCCCGCAATCCCCAAGGCCGTTGGCTTCTACCGGGTCGACGTGACCGACGCTGAGTGCGTAGTCCAGTTCGTCAACGAGATCGCCGGAAGACTGCAGAAGGTCATTCTGATCAACCTTGCCGGCATCTCGATCGACGGTATGACTCACAAGATGAGCGAACAGGTCTGGGACAGAGTCTTGGACACGAATCTGAAAGGGGCATTCCTGATGTCTCGATCCTTGCTTCGTTTCATGCGTGAACAGCAATGGGGCCGCATAATCAACTTCTCCTCAGTGGTCGGACAGATTGGAATTCCTGGCACTGTGGCGTATTCCGCGTCGAAGGCGGGCCTCTTCGGTCTCACGCGCACAATGGCTGCCGAGAACGCTTCGAAGAACATCACAGTGAATGCGTTAGCACTGGGGTATTTCGAGGTGGGTATGATCAACGTTCTTGGGCCGGAGACCAAGGAACTCGTAAGGGCGACAATACCCATGAAGCGCTTCGGGCATCCCTCCGATGTGGAGCGGGCAGTAAGGTTCCTGATCGAAAGTGACTACATCACGGGGTCGATTATCAACATGAACGGAGGTCTGCATTGACGACCGGCTGCATCTCATCGCGAGGCCGATCATGACTCTCGTCCATCTGGTGGGCATGACCACACAAATAGAACATGGCACAAGAGCACATTGACCGAGACAACCGCATATACATCAAAGCAAATCGCATCACCATCGGGCGCAGCGTGACTTTCGGCAAGTCGATAGATGTCCGCCTCAAGGGTGACTTCTCGATAGGAGATCGGAGCCATCTTGGCGACGACGTAGAGGTGAGGGGTAACAATGTGTCAATTGGATGCGACCTTTTCCACAGTCGGGGCCTGCGTGTTGGAGGCGGCGGCCGACTGCATCCCCGGGCGAACCTCTCGATTGGAGACCGCTGCACGATCCACGACAACTTCATCAACGTCTGTGAGGAAGTCCGACTCGGCAATGATGTTGGCCTTAGCCCGAAGGTCGCTATCCTGACGCACGGCTACTGGCTTTCCGTCCTCGATGGATTCCCGGCTCGGTTCGCGCCTGTCACGGTTCACGACGGCGCGATAGTCGGCTATCGGGCGCTTGTGATGATGGGTACAACCATAGGAGTTCGTACAGTCGTTGGCGCACAGAGTGTTGTGACAAGGGACCTAGAACCGGACTCCATATACGCAGGGAATCCAGCCAAGCTCATCCGGAGGATAGTGACACCTTCGCAAGAAGAGAAGTTGGCACTCTTCGAACACATAGTCACTGAGTACAAATCGGTAGCCTCCTATCACGGTCTCAGCCCCGATATCGAGACGAGCTACCCCTTCATTCGAGTCAACGGCTGTCGGTTCAACGCCGTGACGCTCGTCTTTGATGGTACCGAGGACGCGGAGACCGACGATTTCCGTGACTACGTGAGAAAGTGGGGCCTTCGATTCTACTCCGAGCGACCGTTCAAGAGCGTTTGGCAGTAATAGTTGTCGCGCCACGTCACGGTCAAAGAAGCATGTCTGTAGCACCTCGACGTGGAAGAGGACCTCTGAAGTCGCCCGTAGGTGTATGAACCCTCTCCGCCCCATCGGGTCTGACCTGCTAAGGACAACCATCGCAGACGCGCTGGCGCGGGTTTTGATGAATAACCCCCAACCCTAGGAGAACGAGAAATGCACCTACTTCCGGGCTGCTTCGATCGTGTGTTGGTGATCGCACCCCATACCGACGACGAATTTGGGTGTGCTGGGACTGTGGTTCGCCTGATCGAGGAGGAAGCCCATGTCCACTATCTGGCTTTCAGCAGTTGTGAGGAGTCGGTTCCTGATGGCTTCCCCAAAGATGTTCTCGTCGGAGAATGCCGGAGCTCGACGGCAGCGCTGGGGATAGCCCCAGGGAATGTTGAGATCCTGAGCTTCAGGGTCCGTCATTTCCCGCATGAACGCCAGCAGATACTGGAGAAACTCGTGGCCGTAGGCCGCCAGAACAAGCCGGATCTTGTCCTCCTTCCGTCGTCACTCGACATCCATCAAGATCATCACACTGTCTACTCTGAAGGACTGCGAGCCTTCAAACACTCAACTATTCTGGGATACGAGTTACCCCAGAATCTCGTCAGCTTCAACAACTCGGCCTTCGTCGCGCTGGAGGAGCGCCACCTGACGACGAAAATGAAGGCACTGTCCTGCTACAGGTCGCAGAGCTTCCGCAGTTACTCGCGGGAGGAATTCGTCCGGGGACTCGCGGGTGTGCGCGGCGTGCAGTGCGGTGCGAAGTTCGCAGAGGCCTTCGAGGTAATCCGGCTGATAGTCGGGTGAGGATCTGTGTCCTTATGCTTGCGAACGCACTTGCTGGCCCAGAGGCGACGAGGATGCCGAACGGCGAACAGCTTATGATGGCACTGTCAATGCAGAGGGAGACATAGAGGCTTAGTAGTTATGCCTTTCCATGACGAACCCCCGATGGTAAGCCTGATAGTCCTGTGCCGGAATGAGCAAAGGACCATTGAGGGTTGCCTGAACTCAATCGTTAATCAGGATTACCCTGTTGGGAGAACCGAGGTTCTGGTTGTGGATGGTATGAGCGAGGATGGCACTCGTGACATCGTGCGGGGATTTCAAACCCGATACCGCCCTCTGAGCCTTGTCGACAACCCAGGGAAAACGGCCCCGTGTGCGTTCAACGTCGGGATTAAGGCGGCGACCGGCGGCCTGGTCCTCTTCATGAGCGCCCACGCCACGTACCCCAACGACTATGTACGGCTGTGTGTAGACACGAGCAGGCGTACAGGAGCCGATAACGTCGGCGGCGTGTGTGTGACCAAGGCCATGGAAGACACGATCCAATCGAGGCTGGTCCGCGCTATGACGACCCATCGCTTCGGGGTCGGAGACGCGGAGTATCGCCTGAATGCGTCGGAGGGGCCCGTGGATACGGTGTCTCTTCCATGCTATGACAGAAAGGTCTTTGAGCGAATCGGCTGGTTTGATGAACGACTGACGAGGAACCAAGACTATGAGTTCAACAGACGTCTGCTGGCCGCAGGCGGACGGATCTGGTGCAACCCATCGATCCGAGTCCTCTACTACAACCAGGCGACGCTCGGCGGTCTGTTCAGGCAGGCATTCGGCACCGGCAAGTGGAATCCGTGGATGTGGTTCGTCGCGCCGTACGCGTTTGCGGTTCGTCATCTCGTCCCTGGTCTGTTCGTCGTCAGCTTGTTCTTAGTTCTTGGTTTATGGTTCTTGGTTCCCAACGGGTGGATTGCGGTTGCGGCTATTCTGGTGCCGTACTTCGTTCTGGCCCTCCTCGCTTCGTTCCAACAGGCTCGACGGTTCGGCTTCGCCCTTGCTCTACCTCTACCTGCTCTGTTCTTTACCTATCATGTGTCCTACGGCCTCGGCACGCTCTGGGGCGCGGTCAGGCTGCTGGTCGGCGCGACGCCGGTGCAGGTCAGGAAAGGTCGAGGTTAAGGTTGAGGCTGAGACGCGGCAGAGGCCGCGAGTTTGCAGTTCGCAGTCTGCAGTTTGCAGGGGAACCGGGTGCCAAGAACTACGAACTGGGAAACCAAGAACCAGTAACTACACCTTGTAGTCCACACCACGCGGTTCATTATAATGAACCCGCGGCCGGTGGCCGCGAATCGCCGGCGTCCAGCCCTGAGCAGCGGTCTCGCGTTGGACTTCCGATATTGACGCGGAGCCTTCCCAGTCTACAATAGGTCATGGCAGAACCTATGTCCAAGATGGCGATCGCCAAGCAGATTGACCGGATTGAACTTGAACTCAGGTTGCTCAAGGCGCGGCTCTCGAGGCAGGACGGTCGGCGACGCAAGCCGCGATCGTTCGCCGAATTGCGGGGCGCCTGGAAGGGCTTTGATTTCTCGCTCGACGAGATCCGCCGGGCCCAGTACAAGATACGTGATGACGTGATGCCATGACCTGCGTGCTGGATACCCACGCGCTGGTCTGGCACCTGACCGGTAGCGAACGACTGGGGCGAAATGCCGGCGCGCTGAGGCCAGGTTGAGGCTAAGGCCGAGGTTGAGGCGCGGCCAAGACGCGAGGTTCCAGTTACTAGTCCCCTGACCGAGCCGGTGCTTGCCTTGCTGCCGGTTGAGTTGGAGATCCACGATGCCATCATCTGCGCAACGGCCATTCTCCTGCAGGAGGAAGGCGGCGACGCCGTAAGAGTCCTTACCTGCGACCGCCAGATCGCCGGGTCGGGATTCGTGAAATCGGTCTGGTAGCCGGCTTTCTGAGCACGCGCGCCGCGCCTGCGCGTGGGCCAGCGCCCGAATGCGGAGCGGGCGGCCCGCGGGACCGTTAATCTGCCGCTGCATCAGCAGATCACGCAAGGAGAAGCGGAACGGGTGCTGGAGTTCTTGTTCAGGCAAAGCCGAGGATAGGTTGAGGTTGAGGTTGAGGGAGAGGCCGGCCAGGTGCAAGATGTAGGATGTAGGATGTGAAAAGTCAGGAGGAGAGAGAGGGCCGGACCGGGTCAATGGTCATGTCGTTTGCCATTGAAAACTGACCCCTTTGTGCCACTGAAATCTGACCCCCCTCCTAGCTGTTTTCGGCCTGCTGATTGTCCGGTAGTTTTGGTGTCCTGTCAACTCCTTTCGTCCGTTTGTCGCGCATCCGGAAGCTCTCGCCACCCGGGGGTCGCGAGCCGGGCCGTAAGTGTCGGGTTCTCCGTGGGTTGTCTTTGCAGACCCCCGGCCCCCTGAGCGGCACCGGGAGCAGCGGCGGGATTGGCACCTACGTCATGGGGTAGGTGGTCTCCCCTTATGTGCAGAATTCCATGAAGGACGCCGTGAAGACCAAGGTCCAGGCCAAGATGCGCCGTACCATGAGCGATTCCATGACGAGGACCATGATAACCGCGGTCTGTCTCGCCGCATGTTGGACGACGTGCGATACCACGAAGAAGACGATTTGTGCGACCATTCGCTGTGCTATGCGCGGGACCACCTGTCGGGCTATCTATCCGACCATCCGCCGGACCATGTGTAGGGCCATGTGTAGGGCCATTTGTCGAGCCTCCTGTCAGGCCGCTTGTCAGGCCGCTTGTCAGGCCATATTACGGAGACCATGAAATACTGGACAGTTCTTGATGTCACCCTGAGTATCCTTATACCCTGTCACCCTGAGCGCAGCGAAGATTCTTCGGCGTCGAACGCCTCAGAATGACAAACATTTCCTGCTCTCATTAGTATGTGCGGGCATGCGTCGGGAGCTATGTCAGCAGGCGCGCCGAGCCGTGGCCCGGGAGCGGGGCGCTTCCGCGCTTGGCCGAAGACCGGCCAAGGTTAAGGTTCAGGGGGAACAAACACAGGGGCAGAGCGACGTCACGCGGTTCATTATAATGAACTCGCGTTCGTCTTGCTGAACCGCTGCGGCCGAGCCGCGACGCCAGAAGCTAGATGTCAGAGGACAGAAGTGAGGAAGAGAAGGGGGCGAGGAGTCGGGGATTCAAGGCTTCGAGTGCCGGGCGGCGAATTGCGGACGGACGGGCGGTCAGCGGGACCTGAGGAAGGTCTCGACCGCCGACACGAATTCACGGGCTTGGCTTATCATCTCTCCGGCCGCAGCGTCGTCCACGTCCATCTCGTAGCTGTAGTCGCCGAGTATCCGCTTGTCGAACGCATCCAGCAGCCAGCGGTGGAACTTCGGGTTGAGCAATCCCGGCTTGGCCAGGTGCTCTCCGAACGCGGCATGTACGCCCGAATGCTTGCGGAATTGCAGTTCCGTGTCGGCGAGCGCCGCCTCGGCGGCGTAGAACATCGCGTAGTAGGCGCGGCCGGCGGCAAAGTCGGACGCGCCATCGCGCAGGAGGAGCTCAGCCGCATGCAATGCGCGGCCGGCCTTCACCAGCAGCTTCTCCGACTCCGGCTTCACGCCGCGATTCCTTCCTGACGGACGCTACGAACGAAGAAATCGGTACCCTGGGTCCACGCGCGCCGGCTCAGGCTCAGACCATACCGCAACGAGAGCTCGGAGGCGAGCGTCCCGGTGCGGTCAACCTCACCGGGGTAGTTGGACACGTCTTCGAGCACAACGAGCACGTCGACGTCCGATTCCGGTTCGGCCTCGCCGCGAGCATACGAGCCGAAAAGATACAGGCCGGCGAGTCGTTCTCCGTAGAGCGACTCCAGACCTTGCCTCAGTTCGGCGAGAATCGCCCGGACCTCGGCGAGCGAGCGGGTTCTTGAGTTCACGATGCTCATTAGCTCAGCATAGCAGGATGAGGGATGATGTCAAGAAGGAAGGACGGGCGCGCGGCGAACCGGGGCAGACAATGTGGGCGGGGTCTGCGCAACGGTGCCTCGCGATGGGTCCTTGGGGGCGGGCCTCGTGCAGGCTATGTCAACGAGCCGCTTCGGAGTGTCCGAATCTCCTCAATCTACAATCGGCAATCGTCAATGTACAATCCCGAGGGGCCCCGACAGGGGGAGTGGCTCTAAAGGTGACTCGAAGACCGAATCGAACCGAGGCTCTAACCGATACTCCAAGGGAGACTCTGTCCGAGACTCGAACCGAGACTCTAAGGGAGACTCTGTCCGAGACTCGAACCGAGACTCTATCCTAGAATCTGTCACAGCCGCAGCCGAACGAAGGTAAGGGAGAGGGAGAGGTGGAGGCGACGAGGAGCGCAAGGCAAAGTGCAAAATGCAAATGTCAAAAGTCAAAATGGCGGACGGGCGCGAGTCAGAAGTCGGAATTGCCGGGCTCAACCTCAACCTTTGCCTCAACCTGAACACCACGCGCGCGCGGGCGTTGACGCCATAGGTAGTTCGACGTATATTGAGGTATGGCATCTACTGTGTCGTTTGCCATTGAAAACTGTGAGGGCTTCGGGCAGAAGCGCCCGGACCCGGCGTTCGGCCCTGCTTGACCTGAGGCAAACCGTGGATGGTCTTCGGGAGCGAGTCAACCAAATCGAGCATGAGTTGGAGGACCGTCCGAGGACGTATCTTTCGGTCATTACGGACCTGGGCGATAGGCGCTACACTCTGCTTTCGGACGTCACCATCGCTCTGGAGGAGTACAAGGACGAAGTCGTGGCCCGGTGGCCCGACGTCGAGGTCTACGCGAGCGGCACAACGGAGTCGGAGGCCGTAGCCGGCGTCAAGCGGCAAATCGTCGAGCTTTTCGAGGAACTCCGGAGCATGAAGTCCGGTACGCTGGGCAGGCTGCCGTTGTCCTGGAAGCGTATCCTGCGACGAGCAATCAGGTGCAATGCCCCGGTGTCATAAGGCGAGCGACGTGCGTCGGGCGATTGAGCGGAAGCTGAATCCGTCAGACGCGCGGGGAGCGCAAGGACAAAGTCGCAAGTACTAAGGACAAAGCAAGGCGGGCGCGACGCTGCCGCGAGTGACCAGTTTCCAGGTGGCAGTTTCCAGGGGGAACCGCGCACCAAGGACTACGGACCTGGAACCAACAACCAAGAACCAGTTGGCAGTTTGCAGTCAATGACCAAGCACCAAATCCCAATAACCATTCAACCAGCAAAGCCCGAATGACCAAGAACCACGAACCGAGAACTATGAGTAGCGGGGCGATTTCACCACTTGATTGCCTTACGGCCGCGCTATATACTTGACCATCATGACACGGACAGTGGAGAAGATTGTCGCCGAGGTCAGCGCGTTGGCGGACGCGGAGTTGGACGAGTTGTTTGCCTGGCTTGCTGACTTTGAGGCCCAGCGGATGGACGCGTGGTACGAGGCGATAGCAGCCGACTGCCGGCCGGGCGGGCGGCTGCAGGGGCTGCTCGACCGCGCAAGAGACGACATTGCGGCCGGCAATACGAAGCCCCTTGATGAAATCCTCGACCACAAGTGACTTCCGGGCGTTGTTCGATGCCCTTCCTCCAGACATTCAGGCTCGCGCCCGCCGGTCCTTCACGCTGTGGCGCGCAAATCCGCGCCATCCTTCTCTCCGATTCAAGAAAGTCGGCGAGGTCTGGGCCGTGCGGGTCACGCGAGGATTTCGCGCCCTAGCGTTGCTTGAGGGCGAAAGGTTCTACTGGTTCTGGATCGGGTCCCACGACGAGTATGAGAGGTTGGCCTGACCCTGAAACCGACATGGGAGCCACGAAAGAAACGGACAGGACTTGAACCGCCAAGAACGCCAAGGTCGCCAAGACGGAACCGGATTCAACCACCAAGACACCAAGTCACCAAGGTCCGGAGAGAACTATCCACAGACGACAGGAACTGTCACGCTGAAGGAAGCCGAAGGGTCTTCTTGTAGCAGAAGTCAGAAGTGAGGAAGGAAGTGCTCTAGGAGTCTGTCGGAGAACCCCTTGACAGAGTCACGGTGCTACAACCTATTGCGGTGCTGCGCGAGGCCGGCGTCAACTGGTGGTGGTTGTGCGTCCAGAATAGCCGGTTCTCCGACACACTCCTAGTGCCCGAGCGCTCTGGTGGTCGAGTCGACGGTCAGCGTTGACGGTGATGTCGGGCCGGCGGGCGCTGGCGCGACAGACGGCTTTCTTCCTGTAGCCAGAAAGAAATGAGGTTCGTGTAGTCGGTGAACGTGAGGCTTTCGCGATCCAGTCTGAGGCTGCGGCAGAGTGCGGGCAGCGCTCTCCGGAAAACCCGATAACGCCGGGTGACTTCTCCGCCGCCCGGCAACGGGCGACCACTGGTCAACGGGCTGAGCCAGTCGCGGACCGCTGTTATCGCGTCTTCGACGCGGTTGTGGTGAGCCCTGATGTCCTGACCGGCGATGTCCGACAGGTATTTCTGGTAGCGGTAGCGGTCCCGGTCCAGAATCAGGCAGGCTTTGTTCCGCTGCTTGCCTGAACCGAACCGTCGGGCGCCGAGGAACAGCCCGAGTTCGAAAGGCATGTTGAAACGCGGGAGCCGGCTGCCGGCATTAGGCTGGGTGCGCGAGATGTCGTGTATACCACATCGCGACTGCTCGATGAGCGCATGGACTTTGTCTATGCGCGACTGCCCGGAATCCTGAATCTCAAGCGTACAGCGCGGCGTGTAGCCGCAGTCGAGGACCGCGAATGTGAGCGCGTCAAAGAGCGGGGCAAACGCAGGATCGAAGGGGCAGTTTACGAAGACGTTTGTGTTGTAGCGCGCAGCCGGCATCTAGCGCGGCACCCGCGATCGAGCACGCCGGACGCGCGAGCCCGAGAACGGTTTCAGGTGTTCGGCCAGGCTCTGCGTGTAGCACGGCTCGGTTCTGCCGATTCGGGCTTCGGAATGCCCGCGTCCATTCCCCCCACGCCCGGCAAGCACGTCTCGCACCGCCTTCCTGAAGGCGGTTTCGCGTGCGCGGCTCAGCCGGGCGGCAGGCCGGCCAATGACTCTCGGGCGTGTTGCTGACATGTCGTTTCCTTTCGGACCGGTTGGCTCTTGGTCAATTATCCACTGATACCGCGCGGATGTCAATGACCGCAGGCGGGAAAGAGAGGGAGGGGAAGGAAGAGAGGGACGGGCGCGGGGTGCAAGGCAAATTGCAGAATGCAAATATCAAAAGGCAAAGTGGCGGACGAGGGGACGCCAAGGGGAAAGTGGAAAGGGGAAATGGCAAAGTGGCGGACGGGGAGTGGGAAAGGCTGAGGTTGAGGTAGAGGTTAAGGCCCGAGAAAGTTGCGAGTTGCGAGTTGCGAGTTGCGCCCGCGAGGACGCGGGGAATCCCAAACTCCAAATCCCAAATTACAGACAAGCTCCAATGTCTCAATGACCCAAACGGGACGCTCACGGCCTGAGCTTGAGCTCGTCGCCCACGAGTTGCGAGAGGGCGGTCAGCGCCTGCGGTGCTGTCGGGCCGGCCGGTCGTGGGCGGTGAAGCAAGAGTTAGGAGTTAGGGGTTAGGAGTTAGGGAGAGGGCAGAAGGCGAGGCGGAGCGGGCGGCTGCATAAGCTGGCGGAGGGCATCGAAGACTGCCTTCAAGCTCTGGTCGTGTACGGAGAGCTTGGCTTCGATTTCGGCCAGCTTGAGCGCGACCTGGCGTTGGTCCGCGGCAACACGGCTGAGGCGCACAAAGGCGCGGACCACGAAGACGCTCACTTCAACCGCCCGCGGCGAGTTCAGTATGGTTGCCGCCATCACTGCCCCGTGTTCCGAGAAGGCGTAGGGCAGGTACTTGATATGGCCGCCACGCTTCAAGGTCGCAGATTGCGATCTTGAACCGACACCGTTTAAGGTCACAAATTGTGACCTTAAAGCCTGGGCCTCTTCCCAAGTAAGCTGGAACATGAAGTCGGGCGGAAAACGGTCCGCGTTGCGCTTGACCGCCTGGTTGAACGCCTTGGTGGAAACACCGTATAGGGCGGCCAAGTCGTGACTCAGCATTACTTTGCGCCCGCGAATCTCCAGTATCGCGTTGTCTATACGTTCAGTCGGAATGAGGTATCCGCCCTTGTCTGTCATCACCAGCCCACTCGTACGCTCACGGTCGCGAGTCTCTTCCGAATGGCGCGGCCCGTTCCAGACACGCGGTTAGGATAGTGCCCGCTGCCCGAAAGTCAAACGAAGGAAAGCGACCGAGAGTGGTCTAGTGGTCTAGTGCTCTAGTGCACGAGGGGTCAAGTGGAGAAGAGGAAAGGGGAAATGGACAAGTGGCGGCGCGAGGGGTGCCAGGCCGGAGCCGGCGCGCCGGCCGACCGGCCCCGCCCGGAAAGGAACTCGGAAGCAGCTCGGAAGTCTACCGCTTCCGAGTTGACGTCGGGTCTCGGCAGTTCGTCGGCAGGAAAGGTCAAGGTTAAGGTTAAGGTTGAAGACGAGAGCTTATCCACAGATTCCACAGATTGACACAGATTGGAGGTTGAAGTCAACTGAGGAAAGGTAGAGGTAGAGGGGTCGAGGCTGAGGTCATTGGGTTTCCTTCTTCACCTTTACCTTCACCTTAGCCTTAACCTTCCGTACGGCACGCCCTCGCGCTCGACGTTCTGGTAGAACGGGGTAATCCGGGTGTGACCGGAGGTGAATTCGGCCAATGAGTAGAGGATTGGAGAGATGACAACATGATGGTCGATGCTCAGGTCGCAGCAGAGGGCGGACACTTGCTTGCGGATTTCCCGGTCGAGTTCTTCCAGCACGATGAGAACGTCGATGTCGGACTCGGGGTCAGAGTCGCCTCGTGCCTTGGAGCCGAAAAGACGCAACTCGACGAGCCGGAAGTCGCGGGCGAGAGCCTCCTTGAGCTTCCGGAGCGACCCGAGTTCGTTGAGTTTCAGGTCCAGCATTGAGCTAGAATAGCAGACCGGAGAGGAGAGTCAAGGGCGGGCGGGCGCGGAGCGTCGGAGGAGAGTGGTCAGGGACAGTAGACAGCACACAGGGGACGGGGGGCGAAGTCAAAAGCTAGAAGCTAGAGGCTGGAAGTCAGAAGCTGGCGGACGGCAGGCACGGGCGAGGAGCGCAAGTCAAATTGCAGAATGCAAATATCAAAAGTCAAAATGGCGGGCGTGGCTGCGCCGCGAGTGACCTCAACCCTGGCCTCAACCTTTACCTCTGCCTCTTCGGTGAAACCGGAATTGAACCGCCAAGATCGCCAAGGGCGAAGGCGGAAGTCAGTAATCAGTAGTCAGCACACAGTAGACAGGGGGCGCTGCGCGTAAGTCAGAAGGCAAAAGCCAAAAGTCAAAACCGGGGATGGGCGCGGCGCGCGAGTGACCAGGTACCAGTGACCAGGGATGAGGAGTCCCAGAGCGCAAGTCAAATTGCAGAATGCAAGTATCAAAATGCAAAATGGCGGACGGGCGCGGAGCGCCAGAGGACAGTAGTCTGTACACATCGCGCGTAGGACGCGCAAGTCAAAGGTCAAAAGGCAAATGTCAAAATGCCCGGAGGAGGAATCCGGCACGAAGACAGAGGCGGCGGAGAGAATCAACGTCGCGAAGACAACGTTGTTGCACGCTTGTAGCACAGGGGCGCGACGCTGGCGCGAGTTACCAGTTTGCAGGGGGCAGTTTGCAGGCAATGACCAGGCGCGGCGCAGGCGCGAGGTGCCAGTTTCCAGTTGGCAGTTTCCAGTGTGCAGGTAGGCGGTGAGCGGTCATGGGATTGTTGACCGCGGCGTCAGTTTGTCTTACACTGTGTTACATGAAATCAACCACGCTTACCATCCGTCTGGACCGAGACCTCGATGACCTGCTGACCAAGGTGAGTCGCCGGTCCGGCAAAAACCGCAGTGAGATAGCCCGGGAGGCCCTGCGCCGTCAGCTTCGCATCAGCCGGTTCGAGGGGCTGCGGCGGCGGATAATGCCCTTGGCCGGGGCGCGCGGTTATCTGACGGACGAGGATGTGTTCACCGAAGTCTCGTGAGGGTCTTTGTCGACACCAATGTGCTGGTCAGCGCCGTGGCAACGCGCGGTCTCTGCGCTGACGTCCTGCGTGAGGTCCTGGCTTCGCACGACCTCTCTGTCTCGCAGCAGGTGCTGGACGAAGTCAGGCGGACACTGCGGTTGAAGCTGGGCGCAGGCCCGGACCTGGCCGCCGACTTCATCCGCTTGCTGCAGCAGAACGCCGTCATCGCCCAACCGGCCCGGTCTCCTGATGTCGAGTTGCGCGACCGGGACGACCTGCCAATCCTGAGTGCGGCGGTTGCAGCTCAGGCGCACGTGCTCGTCACAGGTGACCAGGAGTTGGTGGAACTCGGGAGTGTTGAGGGTGTGCAGATCGTGTCGCCCCGTCAATTCTGGGAAAGACTGAAGTCACCCGGACTCCGACGGGCGACAAGGCGATAAGCCCCGATTCCCGGGGACATACAGTTCGTCGGTAATCTGTCTCAGTGACTGATACGCGAGGAACCCGACGCAAAAGAAAGTTCCTGCACGCGGGTGACTATGTGGCCGAGGTCGACGTAGAGCTGGTCGAGGCCGACGCCGGCTGGTCTCCCTACCTGTCCCTTGATGATGCCTACCGGCTGGACGATGTACCTCACGATAGGAAAGGTTAAGGTAAAGGCAAAGGTAGAGGCAGAGGCGACGAGGAGCGCAAGTCAAAGTGCAAAATGCCCCGAGGCGGAATCTGGCACGAAACCTACGGATGAATACAGGGCGCGCAAGGCAAAAGGCAAAAGCCAAATATCAAAAGTCAAAACTGCGGACGGGACGGGCGAAGTCAGAAGCGAGAAGCTAGAGGCTAGAAGTCAGAAGTCGGCGGGCAGTAGACAGGAGACAGTACACAGGGCGGGCGGGCGATTTCAGATTCTAGATTGCAGAAGTCAGGAATTCGGAACCTTGGCGGTTATCTCTCAGTTCCTCTCCGAGCCATCTGTACTACAAGCGTACAGGATCGTCGTTTTCTGAAAGATGTTTTCTCAGGCGGCCTCGCGTTTGAGCAGTGCAGCATCGGTCTGACGGAAGGTCAACGCCGTAGTCATGACGGTCTCGCCACGTGGTGTAGCGCGGTAG
>JAPLUO010000251.1 GCA_026397595.1 Caldifarciminota bacterium | reverse complement strand
AATGGAAGCCGGCAAGATGCTGCGCGAGAACGCCGATTACTACAGCCGGTTTTCCGACGCGGGCGCGCATAGGGCCCTGGACCTGGCCAAACGGTTCCTCACCCGTGCGCGCCAACTGATTGATAACCCGGACGACACCATCATTGCCCACGACAGACCGGCCCGACGGAACCGCAGACCGTAGTCCGCTAACCGCCGTCCGCCGTAGCGTCCGCTACTGCGAACTGCAAACCGACGTCGAGTCGCCCGGCCAATCTAGAATCTTCAATCTGGAATCTAGAATGTGTTGGCTGGAAACTCGCGCGGAGCGCGCGATTATCCTCGGAAGATGGCTTCGCGGTGACAGGCCAGGAACCCGGGTTCGGGCTGGAACTTCTCGGGCAGGCGCAGCAGCTTGCCCCGGCACGCGTCCGAACTGGTCAAGATCCGGATTACGGAATCTTCTTGACCTCTCAGGGGGGCAGGCTACACTCCGGCTGATGGCATACGCCGTCGTGGCCGCAGTCTGCATCGCTGCCGTGCTGCTGTTCATCGTCTTCGTCGTGCGGCAGAGGAATCCCAAGCTGCGCGCGCAGCGGCTGGAACGCCTGCGTGCAAAGGGACAGAAGTCAATGCAGGCATGCTTGTGGGACAGGGCCGTCAGGCACTATGCCCACGCGAGCAAACTCGCCGCTGGCGCGGTGTTGGCCGACGCACACAGGCAAATTGGCGTCTGCCGACAGGCGCAAGGCCAGCTCACTGAGGCGGAGGCAAGCTTCGAGGAAGCCGCAAAGGCAGCCGACCAATGCGGGGACAGGGTGACTAAAGCGAGTGCACTGCGAGGACTCGGGCTTGTCCGGCAACGAAGAGGCGACCACAGCAAGGCTCTTGCCTATTACGACCAGAGCATCGCGCTCAGCCGCGAACTCGGCGACCGCCTTGGCGAGGCGGCAGCCTACAGTAACACTGGGCTATTGTGGCAGACCGCAGGCGATCCTGACCGGGCATTGGACTGCTTCCGACAGGCGCTCAGCGTGTTCCAGGAGCTCGGGGCCAAGCCGCAACTGGCCAGCGTCTTGGGCAACATCGCTTTGGTGCACATGGACCGGGAGGAATTCGACTCAGCGCTGGAACACTTGAACCAGACCCTCGAAATCGCCCGGCAAATCGGAGACCGCCGGACTGAAGCAAACGCCCTGGGCAACTTAGCAGGTGTGCGTCTTGCGCAGCACCTGCCCAACGAAGCACTTGCCGGATACGAGGCGCTACTCAAAGTACATCGAGAAATGGGTGACTTGGATGGCGAGGCCCGAGACCATGTCGGCATCGGCGACGTGCTGGTCCGCAAGGGCGACTACGAATCAGCCGCTGGCTATCTCGCGCAGGCGCTCAAGGCTTTTCTGAGGCTGGGAATAGCAGACGGGCCGAGAAAATGCCTGTTCGGATTGCGCATGTGCCTGACAGCCTTGGGCCCCAAGGAATTCTCGGCAGTATGTGAGAACGCGAAACTAGAGCCTCGGACCGTGACGGAACTCGTCAAAGTCCTTGAACTCCGGCTTCCAGCCCCGACTGCCCGCTAACCGTCTGACTCGCGCTTACGCGGCCAATACGTACGAAATCGGAAGGTGTCCCGACTTCCTAATCCAGAAGCTTCTGAAATCCGGTTGGCTGATACCGGTAGAACTCCCAGTCGCCCATGACCGTTGCGAAGATGACGAGGAACTCCCCGCCGCTGACAGCCGCACGCTCAAACCATGTCTTGTACTTGGGCAGCCACTTGTCAACGCGGTCAGGCGTCTTCAAGGGCCGTAGGTAAGTCACCAACACACTCAGCAGTGGGGCGCGGTACGTCATCAAACGTGCAACTTCGTCTGCGCATTTCTCCCTGCAGTTCTCGTGCTCATAAGCTACCTCCGGCGATCGCGAACCGTCCTTCGATTCGCCGAACAAGACCGCATCGAGCGCTATACGTCTGCCCTCGCTTGGTGGGCACTCCCAAGTGACGCCCAGTCTGAGCGCCTCGGCGACATCAAATAGCGCCCGCTCCGCCATACGAGTGATATCGTCGTTGGTGACTTGACCGCAGGGCGGCAGTCTGCCTTCGTTTCTCCTCCCCTCGTTGTCGTCCCACGCCCAGTTGGCCACGACAGCTTCACTCAGGTGGTACTTCTCTGAGACTGCGAACCACTCTGCCTTGAACTGCTCGGGCGTTATCGGCATCTGTTCTCCCTTCTCAAATCAGCGCGGGCGAACGGCTGTCTCCCGGTTGGGAACTCGCTTCTACGGAGCCGCTATCCGCGGAAGACGGCGGCGCGGTGCCAGGCCAGGAAACCGGGCTCGGGCTGGAACTTCTCGTGCAGGCGCAGAGGCTTGACCCGTCCCGCGCTCAACCCGGTTACCGGCTCCGGACTCTCGCCTGGTGCGCAGCTAATGAGGAAGATACTTATGAAGAGCCTCCTGCAGTTTTGAAGGTATAATGGAGATGTAAGCCCTTCAAACACAAACAGGAGGAAACATATGCTACACGTAGGGCTAGATCTGCA
>JAPLUO010000250.1 GCA_026397595.1 Caldifarciminota bacterium | reverse complement strand
TTGGCCAAGTAGACCCAGAAGTCCTGCATGCCTGTACCGGAGCGCGCTAAGTGCTGTTTTCCGCACACTACCGGGTCATACGTCTCCACAACCGCCCGACATTGAAGCACTTGCGTGATGAGCAAACCGCATAGTCATATTCAGGTATTGAGGCTTGCCAGGGATCTGGTGCTTGTGACTTGTGATTTACCACGCCCGCATTGGAAGCGTGAAGGCTGTTCGGAAAGCTCACTGCAAAGCTCGCCGGAAAGCTCCATGGAAAGCTCACCGGAATGCACCTTCGAGAGCTGGTTCAAGAGCGTATGCGAAAGCTCGGTCCAAGGCACCAGCAAGAGCTTCCGCTATCGCTTCGCGACAAGCTCCCGCCAAAGCTCGCAAAGAAGCTCCGTTCACTGCCCGATTCAAACCTCGCGTCAAAGCCCGCTTCAAACCTCGACTTCAACCTAGGAGTCTGTCGGAGAACCCCTTGACAGAGCTACGATGCTACAACCCATTGCGGTACTGCGCGAGGCCGATGTCAACGGGTGGTGGTTGCGTGTGCAGAATAGCCGGTACTCCGACACACTCCTAGCTCGAAGGCCTGGTCGAAAGCTGCGGGGGGAGTAGGGGAGGGTGCGCAAGGGACATCGGGGATAGCGTATTGAAAGTGAGGAAGTTAGGACACGTCTCGGCAGGCGACGGATGTGTGCTATAGGATACATACGGAGAAACGCGAATGGGCGGCGGGCCTGACCGACTCCGGATGCCCCGGAGACTCAACCCAAGATCCCGGGAACAGAAGCAGGAGCTCACCACCAGGAAGATGGGTTCGGAAGGAAATGCTCGGGCTAGGTCTGGCGTCCTGGCGGTTGTATGCTGGTTTTCCGGCCGCCCCACAGCGTACCCGGCGGGCCCAAGCTGTTGGCCGGAAGCTGTCAGCCGGAAGCGGGCAGCCATGCGGCACGGCGCGGTTGGCTGTAGGCTGCTGGCCGTAGGCCGTCAGCTTCTGCTTGACGGAACTCCTGGAACGATTACTGCAAGCGACAACCCTTACGCGGGCTGCCTTTTCCTCGCGAAGTGGTAGAAGCCGGTCGCGCATAGGGCGGTCAAAAGCGCCAGAACGACGATTTCCCACCTCGGCATCCCCCGGTGAACGAATCCGTTGTACGCCTGGAACAATGCGGATACCCCATAGACCAGAATACGTGCCGTCACGCCTCCGAGTGGCGTCTTGAACAAGGCATGCCACTCGGCCTTGAATCCCTGGACTGCGGCCGAGATGAGAGCGGCTCCGGCCAGAGCCACAAGCAGTTGGACCAGACTCGCAAACATTCCGTTTACCACGAACATGCTGCCTCCTTGGTGCGGGGTACCGGCTCCTCGCCGGTCTCCGCGGCCTTTGTTTTGTGCCCGTCGTGCCCTGAATGGGGCATAACCTGAGATGAGCATAGGAAAGGGAAACGAGGAAGTCAAGGGCAAAGTGGAAAGGGGAAATGGACAAGTGGCGGGAGGAAGTGGAAGGGGGGAACTGGACAAGTGACTTCAGAATGCAGAGTGCGGTTACTGGTACCCGGTCGACGTTTCCGTTTGCCTGAATCACCCTCCTCTGGTATAATCCGCCATGCCTTCCGGCATGACCGTTCCTGACCGACCGGTACTTGACCCGGCGGCAGAGCAGGAAGGAACAGTCGACGGTCGGACGCTGCGGTCAACAGCGTCCTTGACACTCTACCTCCATTGTGGGGAGAGCAACGGGTTACATGAGCAGGATACCCTGGAGGAGAAGGCGTGGATGCTGATATCGAATTGAACCAGATATACGTTCCGTCGGATGACATCGTGGCTCGGGATATCGAAGGCGAGGTGATTATCGTTCCCCTGGTTGCCGGAATTGGCGACATGGAAGACGAGCTCTTCTCCCTGAATGACACCGGCAAGGACATCTGGCGCAGACTGGACGGCAAGGCTACGCTGGCCGGAGTCGCGAATGTGCTTGTCGCAGAGTACAGCGCCCCGCCGGATGAGATCGAGCGGGACGTGATCGGGCTGGTTGGAGAGCTGGTCCGGAGGAAGATGCTGGTTGTCAAACCGGGCGCCTGACTGGCTGGAGGTCCCGAGTCTCAAGTCCCGCAAAGGGAACGAACTTCGTCTCTCCGGGCCTGCGCTCACGGGGCTGATGCGGGCCGTCCTGGCCCGAGGCCGGTCATTCCGGTTCTGCGCGAGAGGTTGGAGTATGTCCCCTTTCATCAGGGATGGCGACGTTATCACGGTTGCGCCGGTGCTGCATTCACACCGCAACCAACACGATCTTGCCCGTTCTCCGCTCCAACCTGGAGACGTGCGGGGGTTGAGAGCCTCCGGCATCGGCCAGGTCGTAGCTTTCGTTTCCCCCTTGAACCAGAGGCTGGTCGTGCACCGGATCATCGGTCGGCACGACTCCCGTTTCCTGATACAGGGCGACAATTTGCCGGGAACGGTCGCCGACATGGTCCCCCTAGCGTGACTTTCCTACCCAATTGGCCCTGATACGCGGTAACGCTAGTACCGGCCTGCATTTACCTTCAGTCCCGTTGTATATACTGAATAGATAGATAGCTGAAGCCAAATCCTCCGTTTCCAACAGAGATTCATCG
>JAPLUO010000165.1 GCA_026397595.1 Caldifarciminota bacterium | reverse complement strand
CACCAGGTGCAGAGTTCAGTCCTGGGGTGACCGCTACGTCTTTCCCCAAGTTGGATTTCCACCAACTGGCTAGTCATCAGCTTCTCTCGGCGCACCTATAGAAACCCAAGCTTGACAGGCGGCTCTTCATAGAAGTGTCCCGACTTCCGCCCGGTCGGGCTGCAGAGGTTGGAAACAGGCAGCCTATGCAAGCGCAGCGAGTATGGAGAACAGCTTGGCCAAGTAGCTCGCGTCGTCTTGGAAGAGTACATGGTTGGCCTCGAATTCGGCCTGCGTCGCCCCGAAGTGCCTGAGCGCCTCCTGCATCGGGGTCGTGGACACGATGTACGAAGTCAGCTTCGTTCCTGCCGCGCCGCCGTCGAACGACTCCAGTTCTTTGTACAACTGGACTTTGGGAGACTCGTACCACTTGGCTTCGGTGTAACGCAAACCGTGCGGGTCAATGAAAGCTATACGCTGTCCGTCCGCCGTCAGGAGCCACAGGATGAAGTCCGGGTAGAACTCCTCGCCTGCCGTGGCAGAGAAGAAGCCGATGCCCCTGCCGCGTGCAAGATTGCGCAGGAGGAAAACTTCCCTGCCGGCGAACTTTCCCGAGTGGGCCTTGAGATGCCTACGAATGTCCACGACCAACCGCTTCTCCCCGAACTCCTCTGCGCCACGGCGCACGCTGACAAGCCCGGGCGGCGTCATCGCCTCAATACCGTCGCGCTCCACGAGTAGTGGCATGTACAGATGTCGGTCGAAATGAACGAAAGGCAAGCGTTCCTCGTCCTGTTCTCTGAGCCGGTCAGCCTGCCGCACCAGTTCGCGTACCCGGTCTGCGAAGTCCGGTCTGGCCCGTACCAGATATCCTCGGAAGCTGAGGTTTCGGTCGTCCGCATCCAGCGACCGCAGGCGCAAGCGTTCCCGCTCCCAGGCGCGCCGATGCCGGTCGTAGCAGGTCGTCGCGTACTTCCAGAACAACTGTACGACAAGGTCTTCGACTCTCTCGATGTCCGACGGGGATTGTACTCGAAGCACATCGTCAGCGCAGAGTAACTCGTAGTTGCCGCGTTCCACATAGTGCCGAAACACCGCAGGCGCGAAGGTCAGGTTGAACAGTTCCTGCGAGTGCTTGAGGTCCAGCAGGCTGAAGTAGATGCGGTCCCAGTCCAAGATGGACGCGAGTTCCCGCAGGCGCACCGCCTGGTTCGACGCCTCAGCCTTCTCCTTGACCGCGACGACCTGCTCTTCTTCGGTGCCGGGCCTTACGTCCAGGAGCTTCGGCCGCATGTCCAGCGTGACTCTTGTCCGGTCGTCAACCGCCAATACAACGCCGTCCCTGGCCGCGAACTCATCTCCGTCCGGCAACCGCAGAACTTGCAGGTTGCGCGTCAGAAACTCCCGCTGCGGCCAGATTGGCACGTCTATCTCCTCATACTGTTGGATGCCTTCATCCCTCAAGTAGCGCAGAAACCCCCGCTCCGGGTCATTCATGTAGCTGGCTCGAATCCCGAAGACGTTCAGCGTCTCAAGAAGGTCGATGTGCTGCGGCCGCGTCGCCGGTTCCAATTGCGAGCTTCGCTTGAGAGAATATCCCTTGCCCCAAAGCCTTACGCCCCGGCCAAAGAGCTGCACTATCTGTGACCCTTCACCCCGGCCGATGTTCATCAAACCCATACTGGATACCCGGAAGCAGTCCCAACCCTCCATGAACTTGCGTGACCCAATGAGCACGTTCACGCTGGAATCGGCCTTCGATATTCGACCGAACAGCGATTCCTCGATGCTCTCTTCCTCGCAGACGATGCGCTGTCCGCCCAGCAGCTTGATGAGACCGGGCACGTCGCCGATGTTGATGACGCCGAAATAGGCCTCTTGCGCGCCAACCCGCATACCTATTTCGCCCTTTGCCCGCTTGAGTTCGACCACCCTCAGTTCTTCGCCGGCCGCCGCGTGGAAAACTCTCCTCATTACGTCGTCGTACATGTCGCCGGGGTCCAGCCGCTGTGCCTTGAGGAAGCCGTACATGTCCGCGAACACGTCGCGCCCCTTCTGGTCCAGCCCCGTCTTTCCAGCCAGCACCTTACCGATGCGTGGCGCCCAGCGTGCCTTGTCGCCGAGGAAGTCGGCAAAGAAGCGCACTATCTCCTGCACGTCCGTCAAACTGACCTTGTCCTCTTCGGTCTTCCCGCCCGTCACGCTGTGCCCGACGAATACCCAGAGCGGCTTCTCCAGATTGTACTGCCGGCAATCCTCTCTGTGCTGCTCAAACACGAGCGTCTGTTCGTAGAACGACAGCAGATTGCCGAGCACCAACCAGTCATTGAACGTCTCTGAGTCGTCGTCAATGTTGCGGATGAAGTAATGCTTGCCGTAGCCGTCGAAGTAGAAGTGCGGGTAGGAGTAGTCAAAGATGATGGCTTTGCCATACTCGTCCAGCAGTTCGCGACGCTTCGCCCTCTGCGCGCCGTTGACTATCTGGCCAAAGGTAGCGCTGTACTCGAAGGTGAACCCACGTCGGGCCAGATGCTCACGTACCCCGCGCCACTTCTCGCCGCCGGCTCCGCGATGGCCTTCATCTACCAGCAGTAGGTTGTTCTCGCCCAGCGACTCCACGTCCAGCGTGAGTCCCTCGCCGGTCTTCTCGCGCGGCAGCTTCAGCTTCGTAATCTCGATGACGGTCACCAACTCCCGCCGGTCCGAACTGAACAGATTCCAGTCGGTCTGCCCATAGTGCTGCACCGGGATGCCGCTCTTTCTCAGCTCTTCGACGTGCTGCCGCGAGAGTCCTTCGTTGGGCGTGACCAGCAGAATGTTGTCGTGCCGCCTGCGGCAGTAGTGCAAATACTGCCACAGGTTGATGTGCATGATGAGCGTCTTACCCGAGCCGGTTGCCATCCAGAAGGCGAGCTTCGTGAGGTCGTCTGCCGTGAAAGGCGTCGGGTCGCTCCAGCCGCTGGTCTGCAGCCACCGGTTCAATCCGTCGAGCAGAACCTCCGGCTCATTGAAGTACCGGTCCAGGTACATCTCGGTTAAGAGCACGGCCAGCCACTGGAAGTACTTGAGCCGCACCGGCGGAGACCGGAACCCAGAATTCAGCCGCGATACGCAGCCCCTGATGCGTAGATCATAGCCTGCTAGCTTGTCCTCAGCGAGCCGACGTCCCTCGCGGCCGGCTATGGTGTGGTAGAAGTAGGTATGCCCGTCTTCGTGCGTGCCTTCGCTCGTGCCCTTCAGCGCGACGCGCAGCGACTTGAAATCGTCGAAGCCGAGCTCTCGCAGAAGATACCGATTGAGCGCCAGCCGTTCCTGCAAAGGCGGCAGCACGTCTCCGGCCCCACCGGGTACGACAGTTCTGCGGCGAACAGTGGACAACATCTAGGCAATCGGCGCGAACATCAACCGCTTGAACTCTGGCTCGATGGCCTCTGCGCCCTCGACGAAACTCGCGGCATTCACGAACAACCGGTCGGGCTTCGCACCATCCGCCAGCAGCGCCGGCAAGATGGTCTTCTCGATGAACACCTTGTCCTGCAACAGCGCGTCCTTGTTCTCCTCAATGTCCTTCACCGAGCGCCAGACCACGACCACGCTCTTCCCGCGTTTGTCGCCCAACACGGCGCGATACACCCGCCCGCCGTCCTCGAATTGCCTGAGCTTCCGCACGTCCAGCCCAAGCAGATAATTGAACGTCTGCACAAGGTCCACCGCGCTCTCCCGCGCCCCGTTACCATCCTGCACCTTCAGTTTGTAGCTGAACGGCTCCTTGAACATCTCCGCGTTCAGCAAACTTGGGCTATATCGCGTCTCGAACTCCAACATGTAGTTCAGCAGGTAGTCATCGTCATGCAGCTCCAGCGCGGTCTGGGCCGCTTGCACTCCGGAGACACTGATGTTGTTCAGCGAATCCTCGTAGCTCTCCAACCGGATGTACTTGATGACGCGCGGGCCGCGTTCAGCCTCTTCGGCCGTGACCAGTCGCCCAGGCACGCCGTTCTTCCATTCCGGACTGAAGGTTACCTTCTTGATGCGGGGCAACAGCACGGTGTCGAAGCAACCGCCCATCTCAACAAGGATGAATCGATGCCGCGCACCATGCTCTCGGTTTAGGTCGATGACAGCATGGCCGGTCGTGCCTGAGCCTGCAAAGTAGTCAACGACGATATCCGATTTGCCGCACGATTGAGTTATGAAGCGAGCCGGCAAAGTGGTCGGCTTCGGCGAGGGAAAAACGCCGGATCGGCCGAAGAGAGCCGCGAGCTGCTTCTCCCCGTCGGTGTAGTCGTGAAACACAGACTTGGCGACATTCGTCTCCACGTCGTGCACGTAGCGCTTGTACTGGGGAACCTTGGTCTCGTCCTCGCCCCACGCGATGCGCCCGGCACGGTCCAGCGCATCGAAGCTGTCGCGACTAGCTACGGGCCACCGGTACGGCCAACGCCAGCCTGTCTTTGGATGTGGACACGGCTTACCTGTACTCGGATGCAGGGGTCTATAGAAGCGGTAGTTCGGGTCTTTGGGGTCACGGATGCTCTCCGACTGCTTCTGCGCTGGCGCCGATGGGTTATCTTCGCGCCAAACCACAATCCGGGCGAGTTTCGTTCGCGCCTCGCTCACCGAGACTAGGCGGTTCTCCCCGTCGCGATACTCGGCGTGGCAGTAGTTGTAGAGTCCGCGCCACGGATCCTGCTTCTTGGTGTCTTCGTCGTATTCGAGGCCCTGCTCCAGAAGCTCGGCTTTGTACGCTGCAATGTGGCGCTCGAACAGTGTCTTGATCTCGACCTCGACTTCGGCAATCGACGGGTAGCGCGGGTTCAACTCATTGGCCAGCGCCATGAGATCTCCGAACCCGGGCTTGGGTTCGCGAAACATGACCGGCACCTGTTCGGCTGCCGGCCGATTTCGCGCGTAGACCTCAACATACTCGTGATTCGTCGAATAGAGCGGCGACTGGCTGTGCGTGGTGTTTTGCGCCCATATGAGCTCCTCAACACGGTTTTCACGACCGAACACCAAGTCCAACACGGCCTGCAGATTGTCGCGTTCGTTCTCGTCGATATTCGAGAACAACGCACCAGTCTGCCGCAGCAGTGCGGCTGCGACCCGCGTCCGGTCCAGCATCATGGCTGCCCATGAGGAATGGCGGTAGTTGTCTTTGTAGGGGAAGCTGTCCGCCAGACGATTATAGGGCGGATCCACGGTGATACACCTAACTCTCTCACGGTACTCTTCCAGCAACAGGCAGAGGGCCTGAAAGTTCTCGCTCTTGACCAGCAAACCGTCCGTGGCGTCGTCGAGGTTGTCGAAAGACGCAAGGAGCCGCCATTTGAAGTCCTCTGAGAAGTACTTGGTGTCTATGACCAGCGTCGGATGCGCCTTAAGGAAGGCGATGGCAGGCTTGCGCTTCTTCGCTTGTTTGGGCAGGTCGTCGAGGGTGAAGAGTTCCCGCCATTCCGCAAGTTGCGCTTCGTTGGCGAGAATCTCGGGCCAGAAGGTTTCGGGCACGCGAACCAGCGTCAGACAGTACTCGGCACGCTGGACGAGCTTGCGCTTCTCGAACAGCTTCTTCTGGAAGTCCTCGACCTGCGCAAGGAAGTCTATGATATGCCCGCCGATTCGGCGCACGACCCGTGCCCGCAGGACATGTGCCTGCGAGAGCTTTAGGTCCTCCGCATTCAGCACTTCGTCGAGCAGAACGCACTCGGCCTTGATGAAGTAGTCCAGCTCCTGTTCCAGGAACCCGCGCAGGTTCTTGTGGATGAAGAAGTCGCTGCTGTTGCGCCGGGTGAAACGCCGCAGGTGGCGCGTCAAGACGGAGTCCTCTGAGTCCGCCTTATCCGACCGGGCGAGATCGGCTTTGGGAGCAGCGTCAGGAATCGCGCCGAGGATGGCCTGCGCGGCTTCGTCGTTCAGCTTGTCCTGCGGCTTCTGTTGCTCGGTTCGGCCGTAGGTCGTCTGCTCCTTTCCGGAGAGCGGTCGGTACTCAAAGTACACGCGCAGGGTACTCGTGGTGGCATCCCACGCTACCGGGTCCTGACCAGCAATGGCGTAGTACCGCTTCTTGTCACGACCGTTGCCTTCGTCGGCGTCGGCCCGTTTGACCTCGAAGACGACGGAGTAGTCGCCGGCACGGAACCGGTAGTTTGTGAACCGGTCTATAGTCTTGACGTAGTACTGGTCCTTCGTCGCCCAGTGCAGGACTACTTCGTCGCCGTTGTACGGAATCGCGTAGGCGTCATTTCCGCTGTATCGGATGCGGCGGCGCGTGATGAAGTCGCCGTCATCGTAGTAGCGCGAGAAGAAGCTGTACAGGTCGTTGTAGACGCGGGTCTTGAGTTCCTCCGTCGCGACAGCGGACTTGAGCCGGGAATGAAGCTCCGAGTATTCCTTGCCCCGCTCAGAGCTGCGCAAGTCTGCCCGCAACCCGCCGCCCGATTCAAAGGCTGCTTCCCCGGCCAGCGCAACGTACTCGGCGCGCAGTTTCGAGAGCTGCTTCTGAAGCTCGGCCATGTCTGCCGTGGTGTACTCCGTGAAGGCCTCCGCAACAATGGCGGGAAGCCGGTTCGCGATGAACTCCTCGACCTGTACCCGCTTCAGGTTCAGAATACGGTAGATACCGAAATCAAGCTCTGCTGCGTCCTTGAGTTGGAACAACTCACGCAGAAGCTCCTGGAACTTCTCAAGTGGGGTCATGATTCTCTCCTCATCCCCGAGTAGGAACGATGGGGCTGCTGGTTGAGATGGTCTTCGGAGTCGGGGTCATGCAATGGGGATGATAGAGCATGGTGGCAGCGGGTCAAGTCCGATGTTGTCGAAGATGCGGGGCATTACCGAATCTCCGAGTGGCGATTGGCGGATGCCGAATGCCGATAAGACAAGACGGAGGCTCGGTCTGTCACGCCGGAGGTTAGCCGGAAAACGGGCTGGAGTCAAGCCAGCGCGGGCGGCGATTCGGGGCGGGGGCAGCGGATAGCGGTTGACGGAAGGCGGTCAGGTTGCGCGAGTCGCCGGTCTTATACGGACGCCGTCGCGAGTGATGATGACGAGGCGGCCGGGGCGGTCCTACGCCGTGACGCCGGCTTCTTCTTCGGCCAGCATTGCCGCATAGCCGATGCAGGCCTAGATGTCTTCGTCTGCGATGTCGGGATAGGCGCTTCTGATGCCGGCATAGGTCTCACCTACTGCCAGCAGGTCGAGGATGATATGGACGGGAATCCTGGTTCCCTTGATACAAGGCTTGCCGCTGCAGATGCGCGGGTCAGAGGAAATCCTATCTCGCCAGAGCATGATTCAGTCTAGGTCGAGTGTCTGGATAGTCAACGGTCGGTTGCGGTAAGAGGCGCTACCAGATGACCTTGACGCCGTATTCCCGGAAGACCGGGTCGGCCGAGACCAGCGACAGGCGCTCGGTAAGCGCCTGCGCCGCCAGCAATCGGTCAAAGGGGTCGCGGTGGAGGAAGGGGAGCTTCTCCACCGCTGCGGCATGGGGCCAGTCGATCGACAACATGCTGAACCCGTCAGCCAGCTTCTCGGCCACGTATTCCTCGACCGAGGCAGGTAGCACGAGCCGCCCGAGACTCACCTTTATTGCCATCTCCCAGACACTGGCGGCGCTCAAGTAGAGTTCCGCGCCCCCGGCCTCAAGGGCGCGGCGGGCACGCCGGCTGAGGCGCGGGTCGCCGGTCACGAACCACAGGAAGGCATGCGTGTCCAGCAGGAGTTTCATTTCGTGTACGGTTCCATCTCCGGCAGCGGATCGTCGAAGCTGGCTTTGACCGTCACCCGCCCTTTGTCACACCCGAATCGGGGTCGATGGTTCGGCCGCGTCAACGGACGCAGTTCCGCGACCGGGCGCCCACGCTTGGAGATACGGTACACCTGCCCCTGGCGGACCCTCTCCAGCAACTCGGACAGGTGTGTCTTGGCTTCAAAGGCGCCGATTGTCTTGGTCTTCATACTAACTAGTCTATTGAACTGGTTGGTTGGGTCAAGCTCTGACGCCGGCCCGGAAACCGGAATACAACCGCCAAGAGCCTGTCCTGAGCGAGCCCCTGAGAGACGACGCGGAACGTCACTCCGAGCGGAGCCGAAAGGTCTCTCGGGCGAGATTTCTCCACTCGTCGGACTCGGTCGAAATGACAGCGAGTCGGATGGCACGCCTCGCTCGGAATGACAGGGGCGAGCCGAACGGGTCCGGCACGGTACGGTCCCCGTTTTCGTCCGTTTTCCGCTCGCTGGCCGCGGTCAGGACTCCTTTGTCGCGTCCCCGGAACTACAGGCAAACCTGAGCTCTCCGCAAGTCGGCGGAACGCGATAGCCGGACTATTCCGTAGTTATCCAGCGCAGACCCGATTTGGGTTGGACTGCCAGCTTCAGCGTCACCTCGTTGCTGTCAATCGCCATGACCTTGGCCTTTGCGAACCGGTCCGTTATGTTCCAGCCCCCGAACTGACCTTGCCAGAGGCCATAGGTCTTGCCGACCTCCAGCTCGGACTTCCAGGTCCAATCAGGGTCGGCGGTCGGGGGGCAGGTGGAGAGGTCATCAAAGTCAACCGCGGCCACCGCCACCTGGTTCTCCCGTACACCCCATTCCGGGCTTGCCACCAAGTGCGCCGAGGTGAGATACAGTTTCCCGCCGCTGTCGACCACCACGAACCAGGCCCCGGCCCCTTGCCGCTCAGCGAATGTGATACCGCTGGCCGACCAGTCAGAGGTATTGAACGTGAGTCCATTAGCCCTGGTTTGGTCACTGTTGCCGTAGAGTTTGAGCGTCGGCGTCACGACCGATGGTATTTCCAGGGGGTTCGATTCGAGTGTACCCACGGAGCCTCTACCCCCATCTCTCTTGGTGTCATCGTAGCCGATGCGCACCACGAAGTTCGTGCTTGGATTGACGGCGTTACACGCCAGCGCTTTCTTATCAAGCGTGTAGGTCATCACGCCGGCCTTCTCCCGGGAAAGCATCTGATTGCTCTTGATGTAATCGTTGTTAGCGCCGTACGTCCAAATGATATGCAGCTTGTTTCCTTCATCCTGCAAGTCATACTGGAGGTCGAACTTCGGAACAGTGCCCCAGGGCGTGAACCCATCATTTGTTGTAGTAAAGCAGTTCAGGACCGCTGCGCTGCTGAGCAGCAGCGGAAGCGCCACAAGACGCATCAGGCGCGTCAGTTTGTTCCGCCGGTCTCCGGCTTCTCCCGACCTGCCTTCAGGCTGGTCATTGGCTGATTTCACGGCCGTTCTTCTCATGTCCGTTTCTTTCCTTTCGCTGGCTTGTTCCCGAGGGCTTTTGTCGACGCTACCCCTTCTTCGGGCCGCAGGGTGGCGGTTCGTGTCGGTCTGTTCTGTTTTTGTGGTGAGTGAAGATACCGAACGCGATTGGGGTGTCAACAGGAAGTCCGGCAGGCTCGCGGCTGACGAGGCGGATAAGGGTTGGCTGCCGGCGATGTCGGCCGCGTTCAGGAGACTACCCTGGCGGTGGGCGAGCATGGTCCAGAAGCGGCGCAGGGTTTCGGCAGCAATCCTCGGCCCGAACTGCGGCATGTCGCGTTCGAGATAGGTGCGGATGAAGTCTTGTCGCCAGCGCAGGCTTGAGGCATCCGTCTTTGCGAGCAGACTGTCTGGGAAGCCTCCGCGCAGCCAGAGCTTGTCGGGCGGGGCTTTCGTGGGTTCGAGCACCGAGAACGGGGTAAGCTCCAGATAGCGGATGCGGCCGGCCAGGGACTCGCCGGATTGCCGGAGCAGGTCGAGCGAGGCCGAGCCGAGCAGGAGATAGCGGCCGTTGGCCGCGCCCCGGCGCCGGCTGCGGTCAATCAGCCCTCGCAACACCGGGAACAGGCCGGGCGCGCGATGCACCTCGTCGAGAATGACCAGCCGGTCGAGATACTGTTCGAGATAGAACTCCGGCTCGGCGAGCTTGGCGCGGTCCTGTTCCGATTCCAGGTCAAGGTAGATGGCATCGAGTTTCCTGCTCGCCTCAAGAGCCAGGGTGGTCTTGCCGACCTGTCGAGGCCCGAGCAGGCAGACCGCCGGCACCTCGGCAAGCGAGCGAAGCACATCGGTAAGCAGCAGCCTCGGTATCATCTATACTACAAGCGTACAGGATCGTCGTTTTCTGAAAGATGTTTTCTCAGGCGGCCTCGCGTTTGAGCAGTGCAGCATCGGTCTGACGGAAGGTCAACGCCGTAGTCATGACGGTCTCGCCACGTGGTGTAGCGCGGTAG
>JAPLUO010000122.1 GCA_026397595.1 Caldifarciminota bacterium | reverse complement strand
GAGGTGTACTTGTCGCGCAAGTCCTTCAGGCCTCCGGCCCAGTCCAGACGCAGTCTTTTGCGGGTCGGACGCGCCCTCTTCTCTACGAGAAAGCGGGCGAAGTCCCGGACTTCCTCCTGGAACCTCTCCGGAAGCTCTCGTGTCAACTCTACTACTTCATCAACTGTCTTCATCTTTCACCTCGCATTTTCAGAATCAACATAGCCTGACCTTATCGCCAAGTCAAGCACAGGCGCGCACGCCGTTGCTTTGCGGACTTCGGGCTCTTTCTCGACCCTGGCCTGATGGCCCGCAGTGAGCCGGAGTTGCTCTTCTTTGTAGCCACCGGAGAGAAAGACATTGCGGTCGGCGAGGCTTGGGACACGATCCGAAATGTCGGACATTTCGGTCACGTCCCGCGCGTCAATCGGACGTTTGACGGCGTCGGGCGCGGGCGTTGACATGCTTCAAGAGAATAGGCACGAGGCGCTACAAGTCAAGCGGAGGACAGTGGAGGACAGTGGTCAAGTGACCCAGTGGTCAAGTGGTCTAGTGAGGACAGACGAAGTCGGAAGTCAGAGGTCAGAGGAGGACGACGCGGAGGTGGTCGAGTGCTCCAGTGCACAAGTGGTCCAGCGCAACGGTCTGATAGGAACGCTACCCGCTTTCTGTGCGTCCCGCTTCCGGCCTCGGTGGCAGCTTGGCTTTCCAGAGGTCGAAGGTGTTGGCGACAAGGGCCGCGGCTTCCCGCGCAATCGCCTCATCGTGCAGCTTGGGCGCAGTGGCATTAACCTCGGCCTGCCACTCCGGCGAGCCGGTACCGTGCTCGTCCGCAATCGGAATCAGACGGTCAATCCATGCGTAGTAGTGCTGCTTGACGTAGTAGTAATCGAGCTTGAGTTCATCCAGCCGGGCGTCGACCGCCTGGAACGCCAGGGCGTGGATTAAACCCAGGGTCTTGCTGTAGACAATCCCCGGCCTGGCTTCGTCCATTTCCAGCCGTATCTCGGTCTTCTCCACTTTTGGCGCGTGACCCCGCCGCTTGATAATTTCTTCCGGGCTCGGCTCCCAGTCGAGCCGGCCCGTGTCGAACAGTTCCTGATATGCTTCGCTAGCCGCGCCGAGCAAAGCTACAACTACCCGGGTTGAGAACCCGTCCCCTTTTGCCCGGCGCTCGACCTGCTCCAGCGCGCTCTTCTTGACCGACTCGCGTTGGTAGTGCCGGGTCAGGATTGAAAAGAACCGGCGGGCGTGGTCGCAGGCGTTCCTCCGTTGACTCCTCGGCACCTCGTCCTTGAGCTTGAGCATCGTTTCGTACAGCTTCTGCTCAAAAACCTGGTTCCAGTTCGCATGAATGAACGACCACACAATCCTGAAGACGCGCGCCTGGTCGGTTTCGGCTTTGGGCCTCTTCTTGCCCGGCGCGGCCGCGGCCTGCTCCTCCTGCCTGTCGGTTGTCGCCCTCTCCCATCGGAGCATCGCCCGCTGCTCTGCCTTGGGCAGGCTCTTGAGCAGTTCCGCAACCGCGACGTCGCCCTTCTCTTTGAGCACCGGCCGCCGCGACGTGTGCGGATTCAGCAGGTCGAGCAGGTCCTCGAAACCCGCGCCGCACGCCCGCAGGTAATCAACAATCAGGTTGAATGACGGGTACTTGGTGCGGCCCCGTTCCAGCCTTGCGAGCTGCACGTGCGCACCGGCGTTCTGCCGATCCATCAGAACCGCCACAGCCCGCAAGGTCAGGCTGCGACGTTCGCGCAGTCGGCGCAGCCTGACCCCGAATTCAGGGCCGAAAGTGAACGCGGTCTTTGAGTGATGAGCCATAGTCCGGATTCCAGCTTGTAGGCGTATAAGCCTACAGGCCGCCGGCCCGGCTTTCAAGTGTATCTGCCTGCGGGTCAAAGCGTTGGGCGTCCGGCGACAAAGTCAGAGCCCCACCATGGGAGCGGCCCGCGAGGATGCCATCGAAGTCGCCACGGAAGTTGTGCTGCAGGCAGCTTCAATGGTAGCTTTGAAGAAGGCTTTGACGGCTGCTTTGATGATTAGCTCCAAGGTCGCGGCCCGCGAGGCTCTGCCTGAAGCTCTGCCCTGTGCTCTTCCCGATGACCTGACCGGCGCGGTCCGACGCGCGGTCGTCTACGCCCTGTACTACGCTCTGAACGTTGCTTTGCCGGTTGCCTTCAAATCAGCTTTCAGAGCTGCTTTGTCGAGTGCTTCTGAGAACTGCCATGTCCCACGCCGTCCTCAACCGGACAGCAGTGGGGCAGAGACCAGAATGCAGAACTGCGGACACGGAAAGGACTATCCACAGATTCCGCAGATTACGCAGATTCGGGAACCGCCAAGGCGAACCTCGGCCGGGCGAAGTCAGATGTCAGAAGCTAGACGGCAGAAGTCAGTAGCAGGGAAAGGAAGAGACGTAGAGGGAGCAGGGGAGCGAGTGGCGGATGCGGGTCTAATACCAAGAGCCGAGGCGCAAGAGGCAAGACCGAGGAACGGAGCGCCGCGAGTCGTCAGTTGCTGGCTTGCCAGTGACCAGTCTTCAGTTGCCGGTGATGGCTACGGGCACCGGAGGGGCAGACAGCAATCAGCCGTCAGGAACCGCGAAGCCGTGGTGTCCGTCGCGGGCCGTAGCGGTTGGGGGCAGCGTGACTGGCAACTGGTACCTTGGCTTCCGGTTTCATCCTTCAGCCTTGGTCGGTCAAGTCCTTGCGCGGTCTGGGACGCCGAGTCGCTGCGCCTGGGCGCAGCGTGAGTGAAAACCGCTTCCGGGGATAGTCGACGACCAGCACGAATTCGCTCAGGAAGTTGGCGACTCCGAGGAGCGGCACCGTCAGGCCGGTCATGAAATCAACCGCGATGTCGCCCGTGGCATAGCCGTCTTCGGGGAGCTCCAAAGAGACTCGGTGGGAGTAAGCGGTGGTATCGCCTCCGCCCGTGCTTATCCGTTTCGCCCCGCCGGACTTCAGTCGGAGCCCGAGCATCGGTGCCAGGTAAGCAGGGAGAGCGCAGGCATCGGCCCCGGTGTCGATGAGGGCGTAGGCGCTGACTTTCTGCCCGGTGTTCGGGTTGGCGACTGACACCGGCAGCCACGGCCGCAACGGGTCGCTTGGGTCGAGACGGGAGAAGGGCCGGCTCAGGGTCCTCATCAGGCCTGCTTGGCGCGGGCGTAGATCTGCACCGTATCCTTGGCCGGGACATAGACGATTACCGGCTTGCGGATTCCTCTCTTGAGGGCCGCAGCGAAGACCTTCTTCGGGTTTCGGCCGTGCGCGATTATCGTTCGGCTCCGGAAGTCGCTCAGTGCCACGTACTGGCGACGGTACTTCTCGCTCTTGATGATGGCTTCTTTCATCTGTTCTCCAATCTGAGACCTGAAGAGGGTAGCATGAGAATAGAGTGGCACCACTGCTGGCGGCTTGCCGGCACGCGGCTGGCCGTGCGCTTTCTCGCGCAGGTCGTCCTTTGCACGACGCGGAGGAAGGAACGAAGGGCCTCGCTTGCTGCATCGTCGGTCGGGAGCGCCTCGGCCACGTCCGGCGAGAGGGCGTTGTCCACGAGGAACTTCACTCAGCGACCAGGAGCGGCAGTTCGCGCTCGCGCACTGCCTCGGCCGCATAGCGCATCGTTTCTCGTATGTCCTCGGTCTCGAGGTCCGGGTAAGCCTTGAGGATTTCGACCTCGGTCATGCCGTCCGCCAGCTTGCCTACGATGGTCGCGACCGGAATCCTCAAGCCCCGGATGCAGGGCACCCCGCCCATTTGGAGCGGGTCAACCGTTACGCGCGCAAACGTCATGGTATCACCTGTCGCTTTCAGTAGTTACACTATGCCACGCGCAGCAGCAAATGTCAACCTCCGCGGAACCCCAGGACCCCCGAACCCCTGAACCCATTCTCTGTGGCGTCAATGTCGGCCTCTACGTGTTCACCGTCTACCCGGGCCAGGCCTTGGCATGGGTCGGAGGTGAGGGCGTGGCCCGATGAGGTCAATCAGCTCAAACCCGAGTCCCATTGCCGCGCCCAGCTTCACGCCCAGAAACGTCTGATTCCAGACCGTGCCGAGTTGGACGTCCGACATGATGAAGAACAGCAGCGCCATCAGCGCGAAGCCAGCGCCGACAATCAGCCCCATGCTGATGAACCGGCCGAACCGGAAACTGGCAAGAGACTTCTGCACATACACCCCCGCCATCAGAGCGGATCCGACCGACAGGGCAAAGACGGCCGCGGCCACAAGCGAGGTCGAGCCGGGATAGATGGCCGCCTGGGACATGTACAACAGCGCTATCATCAGGACCGCGTATCCGGCCCCGCGCATCTGTACCGATGCATAGATGAGCGCGCCCATCAGCCCGAGAGCAAGAAACGATAGTATCGGCCGAGGGAAGTGGAAGAACCCCTTATGGTAAGTAAGGTAGCCCACGACTACGACTGCAATCAGTCCGGCCACGACATAGCCGATGGTGAAAAGGATTCCGCGGGTCGTCCTACTCACGGGAGTATTGTCTGTTTGTCGGGGCGGGAAGTCAAGGAATGGAGAGTGCTCCAGCGGTCCAGCGCCCCAGTGCTCAAGTGCAGCAGGGAAGGGACAGAGGGATGGAGTGGCGGAGTGGAAGTCAGAAGGCAAAGCTCAAAAGGCAAGACAGCAGAGAGGGGCGGACGGCGGGCAGGGCGAAGTCAGAGGCTAGATGTCAGATGGCAGAAGTCAAGCGCGACGGGTTGACCCGTCCCTTCGATTCGATAGAATGTGAGCGTGAAGATCAAGTCTCAGACTCAGAGAACGTTGTCCTTGTTGCTTTCAGGGAGAGGCTCCAAGGCACACAAATATGCCGGCAAGCATGTCTTGGTCGTGAATGACAAGGTCGTACCACTCAAGGCGCGACACGAGGAGATGTGGCGGGACATCGAGGCGCTCAGAAAGAAGTACGGGGAGATGCCCGTAGTCACGTTCGTCCCTCGGCCAGGCCTCTCCTACATTCTGTGCGGATGGTAGTAGCCAGGTTTCCTTTTAGGAGAATCGGCAGGGAGTACCTGGGTACAATCCAGCGTCCATACGCCACGGTTCTCCTTCAGGGAAAGAGCAGACAGTGGGTCTCAGTTGAGATGGTCGTGGACAGCGGGGCGGACTACACGCTTCTGCCGGCGACGTACGCCGAGTTGCTGGGAATTGACCTCGCGGCCCGTGTGCCCACGACCACCTTCGGGGTCGGTGGTTCAGAAACCGTCCATCTGTACAAGTCGCTGAGCATCAGGCTGGGTGACTGACGAGCGAAGGTCCCTGCCGGGTTCCTCGAACGGGATGACGTTCCAGCGCTTTTGGGAAGGTTGAGGTTCATGGAGGCCCTGGAGGTGGTTTTCAAAGACTTCACGACGACCTTCCGAAGATAGCAGCGTTCAGCGATAGCCGGGCGACTCGAAGCATATCCCGATCAGCGTATCAGGCAGCGTCACCGCGCCGGGGCAAGCGCCGATACACACCGATGGAGGATTCGGTTTGGGTTCTGCCAGAGGATTGGTAGTCTTCGATTCGGAACTCAATCTGCGTCCGTCTGCGTTCATCGACGGTTTCACTCTCTCCGGTTCGTTCGTGGCTCCATGTCGGCTTCTCGGGTCCAGCACGGCCCGTGGAGCATCCGGTCGTGCTCGGCTGCAGCGTCACGCGCGAACCACACGTCCCCGGCCGGGCCGAATAGCAGGTTGATGACTCACGCGAATGGCAGGTGTTTTGGGACCGCTCCTGCTCAGGCTTGTATCCAATAAAGGTTAAACGCCACCGTGCCGGTTTCTAGGACTATCTCCTTGTGACTTGGGATGTTAGGCGTAGAGCACCTAACTCAGAGCCCCACTGGTGGAGTTACTGGGCACGTTACTCTCCGAATCGCTATGTGAGTTGTCTGGTGAGTTGCTCTACCGATTGCCCTCGGAATCGCTTCCCGGGTTGCAGTCCCGGTTGCTCTCCAAGTTGCGGTCCCCGTTGCTCTCTCCATCGCTCTACCCATTGCTCTACCGGTCGCTCTGGCCATTGCGGTCTGAGTCGCTCTACCGGTTGCAGTCCTCGTTGCTCTCCCCGTAGCTCTGACCGTTGCTCTCCAGATTGCCCGTAAAGTAGCCTCCGGAGTTGCTGTCCGAGTTGCTCTGTCCATTGCTTCCCCGATTGCAGGGCCAGCAATGTCCCCGGCCAGACGTTCGAAGGCAATTCACAACGGCCCAACCTCTACAACAGTATTAGACTCTGCCCGGCCGGTGCCGGAATCGCTTTGAGACGAGCTTTCAGAGTTGCTTCCGGAACCGGTTCGTCCATTGCCTTCTGAGACCGGCGTTGTCACGCGCCGTCCTTCTTCCCGCCGCGGACGGCTGGCGCGACCGGCTGTCCACCGCCCTTGTCCTCGCGCAGCACCTTGCTCAACACCCATGTGACCGCCACGGCCAGGACAATCCTGGGCACCAGAATCCAGAACATGTTCGCACCGAGAACCATGAATATGGCGGTGTCTTCAAACAGCCCGTGGCACAAGGCGAGGAACGTAGCCACGAGTGTCACCTGTTTGGAGTCGAGCTGGCCCTCGCGCACGCTCTCGATGACGACGCCGGCTCCGAAGACGATCCCGAACACGTTGCCGGCAAGCCACGGCATGCCCGCCTCCGGCTTCAAGCCGATGAACCGGGTCACGGCGCCGATTGCGCGCAGGACTTTCTCCAGCAGCCCGTAACGCCGCCCCAGTTCCAGTATGATGAAGATGGCGACAAGCACGATGAGCATCTTGACGCCGGTGTCCAGCAGCAGGCCCCGCGCCCAGTTCCCAAGCGCCGGGCCGATACCGCTGTAGCGCATCTGTGCCATTTGAGCCAGGCGGGCCGCGTCCCCGGCGCCGGCCGGCCCGGCCTTGACGATGAGCCGGCTCAGCCCGACTCCGGCGAGGAGGGACAGCACCAACCGGATGAACCAGAGCAACCACCACTTGGCCCGGATCTGGAAGAAGACCGCGGTTTCGAGTATCTGCGAATGGGAAAGCAGCAACATCAAGCTGAGCACGGTGAGCTGGGCAGTCGTTATCTTCAGCGCGGTGATTGCGCCCAGTCCGGCATAGAGATTGATGATGTTGCCGAGGATTATGGCCAGGGCTGCTTCTCCCGGCAGGCCGAAATGCTTCATGAGTGGCGACATGAGTTCGGCAAACACCCTGATGACCGGCGTGTACTTAAGAATCGTGACGACCGTGTAGACCGGCGCGACGATGAGCATCAGCTTGAGAAAAGCCCGGACCCCGTGCCACGCGCCGACGGCAGCCGTCCGGCCGAACGAGTTCACCGGAGTGAAAGGAAAGGAGGGAGGAGTCATCCCTCGAACACTTCGAGCGATGGCACACCGTCGCGAATCACGCCGTAGGTGAAATGGTCCAGCCAGTCACCAACGTTGATGTACACGCCGCCGCCGAACCGCCGCAGCTCGGGGACGTGGGAATGTCCCATTATGACGATGTCGAAGCCGGACTCGAGTCTGCTTTCAGCGAACCTGGCCATGTCTTCGACCAGGCTCGGCTTGGCGTTCGTGACCCGGCTGGCCCGCGCCACCGCGTGGGCAAGTCCGATACCGAAGTCCGGGTGAAGCAACGAATAGAGCCAGCCGTTAACCCGGCTGCGCATCAACGCCCTGAAGACTCGGGGCACAAGGGCCCGGTCCAGCGCATCGCCGTGGGCAAGGAAGACTCTCTTGCCGTCCAGCACGACGTCCAATTCGTCCGTCGCCTCTGCTCCGAGTTCACGCCGCCAGAAGTCCTTGAACCAGAAGTCATGATTGCCTTTCAGGTAGCCGATTCTGGTGCCGGTCCGACTCAACTCGGCCAGCTCAGCCAGCGCCCGAAACCCCTGTTTGGGAATCGCCTGGCTGTACTCAAACCAGAACTCAAACAGGTCGCCGAGGATATAGAGCGATTCCGCTTTGCCGCGGATTGACTCAAAGAACCTGAACAACCGCTGCTCGGCGTCAGCGAAGCCGCCGCCGATGTGGGCGTCAGATACGAAGTAGTGCGCGCTCAACCTTGGCCAGCGACTGCTGGAGCGACTGGCTCGTGTCGATTCGGACGACCTCACGGCTTGCTCGCGGTGGCTTGAACCGGCTCTTCATCGCCCGGTAGACGTCGAGATTGGCGTCCGAGAACGCATACTCGTTCGCCCGGCGCCGCAACCGCGACTTGACGATGCGCTCCGGGCAATCCGCGAACACAAACAGCACGGGCGCCCCGACCTTTGCCCCCACGTCCCGGGCGAGACTTCGCAAGTCATCGCGCAGGAAGGTCGCGTCCGTGATGACGCTGTACCCGGCCGACAGGAAGACCTGTGCCCGGCGCATCATCTCGTCATAGGTCTTCTTGCCGATGTTGCCTTTGTAGATACCCTTGCCGTAGTCGTCGGACCGGCGCTCGCCCACCGGGATGCCGAGCAGTTGCTTCCGGATTGAGTCCGACAAAAGGTGGAAAGCGTCGACCCTCTCCGCGAGCCGGCGCGCCACGTAGGTCTTGCCCACGCCCGGCAGGCCCATCATCACGACCAGCTTCGGCCGGGCCGACAGACCCATGGCGTAGCGGTGGGAGAGTTCAAAGTATCGACGCGCGGTCTGCCTCGCCTTTGCCTTGTCCGGAGCGCCGATGCCGGGGTCGTTCAGGTTGAAGCTCGTCACCTTACCGCGCACGTACGCCCGGTAACACTTGTAGAAATTGAGCAGCCGTAGCATCCCCGCGTCCTTGGTATGGACCAGATAGCGCTCGACGAAGAAGTTGGCCAGGTCCTTCCGCCCCGAGTAGTCGAGGTCCATGGCCATGAACGCAACCTCCGACGCCACGTCGGAACATGAAAAGCGCGGGTTGAACTCAATGCAGTCGAAGATGCGGACAGAACCGGGGTTCGGGGGTTCCGGGGTTCGGGGGTTCGGGCCGGACCCCCTGGACCCTTGACCCCCTGAACCCTCCTCAATGATGAAGATATTCTTCGAATGCAGGTCGCCGTGGCAGCGGCGCACGAACCCGCCCGCCCGCCGGCGTCGGAACAGGCCCCGATGCCCGGCAATGAAACGTTCAACCGCGCTCTTGGTCTCATCAAATGCGCGGTAGGTTATCGTCCGGCCCCGGAACTCCATGGTCTGCGCGAAGTTCTCGTCCCAGTTGAGCCGGATGATTTCGGAACTGCCGTACTGGGCGACCTCACGGCCCCGTTCTGCCCGCGCGTGGAACTCGGCGATTGACCGGGCAATCTGGTCAATGTGCTCGAAAGTCACGCAGCCCTGCCTGAGCTGCTCGGTCATTATCCAGTCCTGCGGCAATTCCTTCATCGCCAGGCAATAGTCAATGACCCGGCCCCGGCCGCCGAGCTTGAGCTTTCCTCCCGATTCGGTAATCGGCAGGACTTCAATGTAGATGTCCGGCGAGAGGCTCTGGTTGAGTCGGAACTCCTCGGCGCAAAAGAACCGGCGCGCCGACAGGGCGGTGTAGTCAAGGAAACCGAAGTTGACCGGCTTCTTCACCTTGTAGGCGTGCGTACCGGTCAGGAAGACCCACGACGTGTGAGTCTGGAGCATCCGAACCCGCTTCACGTCTTTGCCGTAGAGGCTCGGGTCCATCATCTCGGCGATGCGGCCCTGAATCGTAGGGTTCACGGGTTCAGGGGTTCGAGGGTTCCGGGCGACTCTTGTCCTTACTTCTGACTTCTGCATTCTAGCTTCTGACTTCGTCTCTCCGTATGTCCCTCTATCCCTTTGTCCCTCTGTCCCTCTGCCCCGCTCCAAGCTGCCAGCCGAGGGCCAGCGCCTTCTTGTTCAACTCAAGGGTCTTGGCCGGCGCGCGGTTCGCGACCGCCTTCTCCAGCGACTCGCGCTTCACGACGCGGGTAATCTGCGCCAGCGCCCCGAGCATCACGATGTTCGTAAATAGCTCACGCCCGAGCTCGGTCCGCGCTGTCTCGGTCATCGATACGCATATCGCCCCTTCTCGGGGGCACTCGCGGACGTAGAAGCTGTCGATAATCGCGGTCCCGCGGACCTTCAGGTCCTCGAAGTACTTCTCCGCCGCCAACTGGCTCAGGCACACAAGCACGTCGAGCTGGCGGCACTTCGGGTAGAGAATCGGCTCGTCCGCGATGATGACGTCGGCCCGGGAGGCCCCGCCGCGCGCCTCCGGCCCGTAGCTCTGCGTCTGCACGACGAACCGTCCCTCGTGCACGCCCGCCGCTTCGGCCAAGATCACGCTCGCCAGAATCACGCCCTGCCCCCCGGTCCCGGCCAACCGGATTTCAGTCTTCAAGATTCCGACCTGGTCCGCACTTCTGACTTCTGCATTCTGGTCTCTGACCTCTGACTTCGCCCATCCTCAAGACTTCCCCTGCGCTCTGGCTCGCACCTGCTCGTACAGCACCGAGTACGGCGCCACCTCTTCGCGGTCGTGCAGCACGCCGATGACGAACTTGTCCTGCGCCTGCCACGGGTCCGGCACCTTGCTCGCGTCAACCGAGCGGTCGCGAATCCATTCGAGCATCTTCACGGCGTCGCCCAGCCCCTGGTAGCGCCCATAGAAAGTCGGGCACTGCGAGATGATTTCGACGACGCTGAACCCCCGCTTGCTCAGCGCCAGCTTCGCCATCTTCTTCAGATGGGCGACGTGGAAGGTCGTGCTGCGGGCCACGAACATCGCGCCGGTCGCGCGGGCCATGAAACAGGTATCAAAGTCACGCTCCACGTTGCCGTAGGGCGCGGTCGCAGCTCGCTCCATCGTCGGTGTAGTCGGCGAATACTGGCCGCCGGTCATACCGTAGGTGAAGTTATTGAGCACGAACACCGTCACGTCGATGTTCCGGCGCGCGGCGTGGATGAAGTGGTTGCCGCCGATAGCGAGCATGTCGCCGTCCCCGCCGAACACGACGACCTTCAGATTCGGCCGGGCCAGTTTCACTCCGGTCGCGGCCGGCAGGGCCCGGCCGTGCAGCGTGTGGAACGTGTCGCAGTCCACATAGCCGGAGATCCGCGACGAACAGCCGATGCCGGACACCACGCACAACTCATCCTGGCTGACGCCGGTCTCGATGAGCGCCCGCACGACCGTGTTCATCGCCGTGCCGATGCCGCAGCCCGGACACAGGATGTGCGGGAACCGCTCGTCAACCCGGAAGTAGTCCAGGAACCGGTCCACCGCAGCCGGCTCCGCAAGTCTCGAATGGGAGCTCACAGCGTCAAACCCCAATTCCCAAGCCCCAATGACCAGTCAACCGGGAAATGACCAAAACCCAATCCGGCTTTGAGCATTCGGGTAATTGGTGCTTGATTGGTCATTGGGATTTGGCCATTGGTCATTGTCTCAGAGCGCCTCAATAATCTCCGCCGGGGTCAGCATCTCTCCGTCGTACCGCTGGACCGAGACGACGGGGACGTTCCGGCTGACGCTCCGCTCGATAGTCCGTCGCAACTGCCCCTGGTTCATCTCCGGCACGATGACCCGGCGCGCGCTCTTCATCAGCGATATCATCCTCTCCATCGGGAACGGCCATATCATCCGCAGCCTCAGGATCCCGACCCGGCGCCCGGTCTTCTGCTCGAACTGCCGCTTCGCCTCCATGGCCGAGCGGGCCGCGCTGCCGTAGCACACAATTACTGTCT
>JAPLUO010000140.1 GCA_026397595.1 Caldifarciminota bacterium | reverse complement strand
ACATCAAGAAGGCGATCTCCTACATCTTCGCCATCAACGTGCCGATCGCCGGCCTCTCGTTCGTCCCGGTGCTCATGAGCGACTGGTCGCTCATTCTGTTGCCCATCCACATCGTGTTTCTGGAACTCATCATCGACCCGTCGTGCTCGGTGATCTTCGAGGCCGAAGGCGCGGAGCCCAACGTCATGAACCGCCCGCCGCGCAACCCCAAGGAGCGGCTGTACAGTTGGAAGGCAATCTCCGTGAGCCTCCTGCAGGGCGCCAGCGTGCTGGCGATCACCCTGGCGGTCTACATCATATCCTTGCGGCTCGGCGAGCACGCCAATCACGCCCGGGCACTGACGTTCGCCACTCTGGTCGTGGCCAACATCGGGCTGATCTTGACGAACCGCTCGTGGTCTCAAACGATCATCGGCACCCTGACGCGGCCCAACAAGGCCCTGTGGTGGGTGCTCGGCGGAGCGGCCGTCTTCCTGGCCGTGGCGCTTTACGTGCCCTGGGTGCGCGACCTCTTCAAGTTCGAGAGCCTGCACGCAACGGACGTGGCGATATGCCTCGGCGCGGGCGCGCTCAGTATCCTCTGGTTCGAGGGGCTGAAGATCGTCAAACGCTACCGCGGCCGCAAGGCGGCGGCGTGATACTCCAACGCCACTTTGCGCGGCGGGTCTCCCGGGCCTGTTGCCCAATTGTCAATTTAGTGAAGATTTTTTTCAAGGCCGGGCGCGCCTTTTTGCCGAGGGTGGTGTTGTATAGATAGGGGCGTGCGAATTGAGGAGCCCGGCCTCATGATGGGACCACGGCAGCGACGCGAAGGGAAGTTGTTTTACGCGGGGGTGAATCTGGACGAGCGGGTGCGGGCGGACCATCCGCTACGGGCGATCGCGGCGGCGGTGGACTTTGCGGCGGTGCGGGCGGACGTGCGGGCGCTCTACGGCGTTCGGGGCAACCCGTCGGTCGACCCGGCCGTGCTGATGAAGTTGATGTTTCTGCTGTTTTACGAGCAGGTGTCGTCGGAGCGGGCGCTCGTGGCCCAGTTGCCGGAGCGGCTGGATTGGCTGTGGTTCTGCGGCTACGACCTGGATGACGAGGTGCCGGACCACAGCGTGATCTCAAAGGCCCGGCGCCGGTGGGGGCCGGAGGTGTTCGCGGCGCAGTTCAGCCGGGTGCTGGGGCAGTGCGTGGAAGCGGGGCTGGTGGACGGTCGCGTGCTGCACGTGGATTCGAGCCTGATCGCCGCCAACGCGGACCGCGGGCGATTGACGCCGCTGCTGCGGACGACCGGCGAGCGTCTGTACGGGCAACTGGAGGCGGCGTCTGGCGAGAACGAACCGCCGGCGGCGCCCCCGGAACCGGGTCCCTCGCCGTCCGAGGCCGAGGGCGTGCCGCGAGGCAGCCCTACGGACCCGGACGCAAGGCTGACGAAAAAGTACGGCCGGACGGTCCTGGGCTACAAGGACCATCGGGCGGTGGACGACCGGTGCGGCATCGTCACGGCCACGGAGACGACCGACGCCGCGCGGGCCGACGGGTCGATGCTCGAAACGGTTCTGGACCGGCACGAGGCCAACACCGGTACGGCGGCGGAGACGGTGGCGGCGGACAAGGCGTACGGAACGGGGGAGAACTATCACGCCTTGCGTGGCCGGGGCGTGCAGCCGTACATCCCCCACGCGGCTCGGGCGGGGCAGTCGGGATACTTCCCGCCGGAGAGGTTTGCGTACGACCGCGAGCATGACCAGTACGTGTGCCCCGCGGGGGAGCGCCTGCGGCGGTCCGACCGGAAGCCGGTGAAGGGCGGATACCGGTACTACGCGGGTCGGGGCGTTTGCGGCCGGTGTCCGCTGAAGGGACAGTGCACGAAGGGTCGGCGCCGGCAGATCGTGCGGCATCAGTATCAAGAGGATATAGAGTGGGCCGACGCGACGCGGGGCTCGGGGCGACGCACGCAACTGCGGCGGCGGCGGATGCATCGGATGGAGGGGTCGTTCGGCGACGCGGCGGCGCGACACGGGTTTAAGCGGGCGCGCTGGCGCGGGCTGGCGAAGGTGCGGCTCCAGAATCTGCTGATCGCGACGATTCAGAACATACGCAAACTGGTGAAGTACGCGCGCCGCCGACGCGGAGGTGAAGTCCTCCGCCCAACGGGGTCGCGTTTTCTGGCATGCTGGGCCGGTCCGATGCGGGTGTGGCTGTCGGAGGCGCGGGCTTGGGGCTGTTCTCACGCCGTCAGCGCGCGTTTTGACCCTCACCCCGCTCTCTGATCGATAACCGGCCGCGAGTGGGAATTGGGCAACAGGCCCTCCCGACCCGCCGCGCAAACCCCACTTCCGAGCCCATAGCCGCGTTATTCGCGCGGTGGGTCCGGAGACCCACCGCGCGAAGGCTTATGTGGCGATGTAGTCGCCGCGCGT
>JAPLUO010000349.1 GCA_026397595.1 Caldifarciminota bacterium | reverse complement strand
CGGTGAATTGCTGTACCGATTGCCCTCGGAATTGCTTGCCCGGTTGCTCTGCCGGTTGCTGTCCGAGTCGCTGTCCCCGCTGCTCCACCCATTGCTCTCCGGGTTGCTCTCCCGGGTGCTCGCACCATTGCGGTCCGAGTCGCTCTACCGGTTGCCGTCCCCGTTGCTCTCCAGATCGCTCTCCAAGTTGCTCCGAGGATTGCCTCCCGAATTGCTCTCCAAGTTGCTCAGTCCATTGCTGTCCCGATTGCAGGGCCGGCAATATCCCCGGTCAGACGTTCAACCCCGCTTCACGACGGCCCAACCCACACCAAAGCATTAGACTCGCCCAGCCGGGTGCCGGTTTCGCGTCCCGCCGCGCCCGCGCATCCTTGACTCCCAACCAGGCCAAGGTAACATCCATCGATGCCTGAGCTAAGCCGGTTCTTCGGTATCGTCATCGCCATGTACTATGACGACCACGAGTGGCCTCACTTCCATGCGAAGTACGCGGGCCAGACCGGCGTGTTCTCGTTGCCTGACCTACGACTCATCGAAGGCTCCCTCCCCAAGCGGGTCATTTCACTGGTACTGGAGTGGGCATTCGACCATCGCGACGAACTGACACAAGACTGGGAACTGGCACGCGCCAAGAAGCCCTTGATGCCCATATCCCCGCTCGTCTGACCAGCCGCCATGCACTTTGTGAGGAAGGCCACGCTTGCCGGCGAGTACCGGCTGTTCATCACGTTTGAGGACGGCAACGAACGTCTTGTGGACCTCAAGCCTCACCTCTCGGGCGAGGTCTTCGAACCACTCAAGGACCTGGCGTACTTCGGACGATTCCGGGTGAACGAAGACTTGGACACGGTCGTCTGGGAGAACGGCGCGGACTTCTCGCCTGACTTCCTATACGAAATCGGCCAACCGGTCTCGGAAGCGACCCGTGCGGCTGACCGCTAGCGGCCCCGACCGCCGCCGGCCGCGAGTACGGACTACCTTGTGACAACGACCTTGGTGACGCCTTGCGCCTGGGCTTCCCGCACAAAGTAGACGCCGGGAGCCAGCCCGCTCACATCATTCGCACCAGGGTGCAAGAGCACCGCCTTCCGCCCCGCTACGTTCATCAGGCTTGCGGCTTGTGGCTTGTGGCTTGAGACTGCCGGCAGGAACAGAACGCCCCGGACCACGGTGGGCAGGTGCCTGGCTGCTCGCACCTCAACATTCGGCGTTTCCTCCACGCCGCCGTAGAACTGGAGGACCTGCACCCCGGCAGAGCCGTCCGCGACATAGGCATAGTTTCCGGCAACGGCCACGCCACGGGCCTGGCCCGGTGTGTCGTAGTACCCGACTTCACTCGGATACGCCGGGTCGGACACTGAGATGACCCACAAACCGGAATCTCCGTCCGCGACATAGGCGTAGTTCCCGGCAACGGCCACGCAATTGGCCCAGCCCGGCGTGTCGCAGTACCCGACCTCGCTCGGGTGGGCCGGGTCTGCAATCGAGATGATCCGCATTCCGGAATCACCGTCCGCGACATAGGCATAGCTCCCGGCCACGGCCACGTCATAGGCATCGCCCGGTGTGACGTAGTACCCGACTTCACTCGGATACGCCGGGGCGGACACAGAGATGACCCGCAAACCGGCAAATCCGGCCGCGACGTATGCATAGTTCCCGGCGACGGCCACGCCATAGGCATAGCCTGGTGTGTCGTAGTACCCGACTTCACTCGGATGCGCCGGGTCGGACACTGAGATGACCCGCAGACCGGCATAGTCGTCCGCGACATAGGCATAGTTCCCGGCAACGGCCACGCAATTGGCAGCGCCTGGTGTGTCGTAGTGCCCGACTTCACTCGGATGCGCCGAGTCGGACACTGAGATGACCCGCAAACCGTCAGAGTAGTCCGCGACATAGGCATAGTTCCCGGCAACGGCCACGTCATAGGCATCGCCTGGTGTGTCGTAGTACCCGACTTCACTCGGATGCGCCGGGTCGGACACCGTGATGACCCGCAAACCGGCATAGAGGTCCGCGACGTAGGCGTAGTCCCCGGCAACGGCCACGCCCCAGGCATAGCCTGGTGTGTCGCAGTACCCGACTCCACTCGGATGCGTCGGGTCGGACACTGAGATGACCCGCAGACCGGCATAGTCTTCCATGACATGGGCATAGTTCCCGGCCACTAACGAACGCGGTGACTGTGAACTGGAGGGCAGAGGTAAGTCTTCCGTGACATAGGCATAGTTCCCGGCGACGGCCACGCCATAGGCGTAGCCTCGTCTGTAGTACCCGACTTCACTCGGATGCGCCGGGTCGGACACCGAGATTACCCGCAAACCGGCAGAGACGTCCGCGACATAGGCATAGTTCCCGGCAACGGCCACGCCCCAGGCAGCGCCTGGTGTGTCGTAGTACCCGACTTCACTCGGATGCGCCGGGTCGGACACGTAGATGACCCGCAAACCGGCATCTCGGTCCGCGACATAGGCATAGTTCCCGGCAACGGCCTCGGCACGGGCCTGGCTTGGTGTGTCGTTATACCCGAGTCTTGCCGGAATTGCAGGATTGGTGACATCCCAGATTTCCAGACCTGCCACAGCCGCAGCAATGTACAGCCGGTTCGCCTGATAGCAAAGACCACAGACCGATCCGCGCGTATGTATCGCCTCAGAGAGCTTGACCGGCTGGGCCGGATTACTGACATCCAACACGTATGCGCCGCCGCCTGAGCCACAGAACACGAGGTGCCTCGCCGTGTCCGGCGCCACTGCATACGCCGGTCCGAACGGCCAGTTACTCACGAGCCGACAGTTAAGCGATTCCTGCGCCACTGCCGCGGAAACCAGGACTGCGAACACCACGACTGTCTGCATCTTCCGCATCTTGCTCCTCCCAGATTCTGATTCAACCTCACTAATCGACTTGGAACCCGGCCCGTAAGTCCATGAGAGTTTCGGTCATGTCCCGCGCCGCAGGCACGCGGCGGATTTCATCGTGTCATTGGTATCATGGTAAGCTGCAAATACCCATTGTCAAATTGCCGCGGCCCGGATTTGACTTGGTCGGGCGCGATTCTGCCTTCTGCTCCTTCTGAATCCTGCTTCCGACGCTTCTGGCGGTATCCGGCTCCGCCGTTTGCCTTGACGCCGTACCGGAGTTAGGGTAAGTTAGGACATGAGCATTGCTGAAGTTAAGGCAAAGGCCGTCCCGATACTCAAGCGACACGGCGCGCGCCGGGCCGGTCTGTTTGGCTCGGTCGTGCGCGGCGAGGACCAGGCAGATAGCGACGTTGATTTCTTGGTGGAGCTAGACGGGGAACAGAGTCTGCTCGACGTTATCGGCCTGAAGCAGGAGCTTGAGGAAGCCCTTGGCCGGCGGGTTGACGTCGTGGAATACGACGCGGTCAAGCCGGTCATCCGCGACCGCGTGTTGCTGGAGCAAGTACCGATTCTGTGAAACGGGACCTGCGGCTGTATACCGAGGACCTCTAGGATAGCATCGCGGCTATCGAGGAATACACCCGGGGCGTGTCGAAGTCGGAGTTTGAGGATGACCGCCAAATGCAGGATGCGGTTGCACGACGACTTGAGACGATTGGCGAGGCGGTGAAGCACCTGCCGGATGACTTCCGCCTCCGGTATCCTGACGTACCGTGGAAGCAGATTGCCGGCCTGCGCGATGTCCTCATCCACGAGTACTTCAACGTGAGAATCATGCGCGTCTGGTATGTGGTCGCGAACGACCTCCAGCCACTGAAGCAGGCAATAGCGCGCGCCCGGACTTCGCCGGACGCCTGACCGACGCGCGGACGGCCTCCCAGCTAACAGCGCAAACTGCAGTCCGCAGACAGTAGCCCGTTCTCCCTCGCTGGACTCGAGTGCCCCTGCCCTGATTTGACTTGGCCCTGCCCAATTCTAGACTTAGGGACGATGATGTTCAGAACAGGACATGACCGCCATGAAAGCACGAAAGACACGAAACGAACCGGCGCGGAGAGGATTACGGAGTGAAGTGTCGGCGGAAGGGAACCCAGATTCGGGCTTGGGCCGTCTAATACCTATGGCTTACGCGTGCTTTGACCACGCCGCGGCAGTTCCGCTGTTGCCCGATGCGCGGAAGCCGTTGATGCCCGTATCCCCGCTCGTCTGACCAGCCGCCATGCACTTTGTGAGGAAGGCCACGCTTGCCGGCGAGTACCGGCTGTTCATCACGTTTGAAGACGGCAACGAACGTCTTGTGGACCTCAAGTCTCACCTTTCGGGAGAGGTCTTCGAACCGCTCAATGACTTGGCGTACTTCCAGAAATTCCGGGTGAACGAAGACCTGGACACGGTCGTCTGGGAGAACGGCGCGGACTTCTCGCCCGACTTCCTATACGAAATCGGCGAACCGGTCTCGGAAGCGACCCGCGCGGCTGACCGCTAGCGGCCCCGACCGCCTACCGCCGCCCGCGCTATCGCGTACGGCCTCCGGAAGGACCGACTGTCGGCCTATCGGGTCAAGACCACCTTGGCGTCGCTCGACGCCTCTGGATGCTGACTACTGAATGCTGGTTGCCCACTGACAGAGTGGGCGCAGGGAATGTCAGACAGCCGGGGCTGGGACCCCGAGCGCGATCTCTTCGAGCACAACTCGACTGAAGATCCGCTCATCGCCGAATCGCCTGCGGGCGTCCAGAACCTCAATGCCGGCGACCCGGCCGTCGGTTGCGTAGTCAACGGCAATACCCTCGGCCACGTGCTTGGTCGTCACGGTCGTCTCGATGAATCGGATGTACAAAGCGTCAACCTCGCGGTCGTAAGTAATACGCATCACTTTCTCCTAGAAATAGTACACATAAACCGTGACGACTACAATAGCCACGGGTTCATCTACGAAGATGGGACGAACCTGCTTCGTGTCGTACTGCTTGCCGTTCCATTCGCGGCCGAACCGGAAGTCCTTCCGACACTCAAACCTGCCCAGTTCCGACCGCTCCCAGTCTGCCGTTCGGATGCACTCGGATACCTCTTCCTCGGTCGCGCCACGGAAGGCGAGATTCTGACTGGCGTGCCGGGAAAATCGGATGGGCTTCATGTCTGACCGATTCTAGCGACGGCAGGCGACCATTGTCAAGGACTCCGGCGGGCCTGCCACCCTGGCTTCTGGTCTCTGCTCTCTGGCTTCTGCCTTCATCCGGTTAATTCCGCGTCCCGCCCCTGAATGCTGACTACTGAATGCTGCTTGCTCCCGCCATGAACTCCGCCTAGTCCGGTCCCGGTTTCACAGCGCGTCAAACCGCCCTCCACCCGCGCTCCGGCTTCGACCTTCGGCTACTGGCCTTCGGCTTTCGCCTGCCCCAACGTCTCCGCCAACTTCTCGGCCTCTTCCCTCTTCATCCCCGCCTTCTCACAAGCCGCGATGAACTTCTCCTTACCCATCGCCTTCAGACAATCGGCCAGGTCTCCTTCGGCTGTGCCCCGCTCGTGCGGTGCACCGAGCTGCGCGAATAGGGCCCGCGCCCTCACGTGCAACCCGACCGCCTTGTCCCACTCGCCCTTGTGCGTGTGGATGTTCCCGATGTTGCCCAGTTGCCGTGCCTCGCCCTCCTTGTCTCCGAGTTCACGGTGAAGCTTCAGCGCCTCTTTGTGGTACTCCAGCGCCCTATCCCACTCGCCCTTGTCCATCCACACTACCCCGATGTTGCCGAGGGCTGTGGCTTCGCCCTGCTTGTTCCCTAGCTCGCGGTCGAGCCCCAGTGCCTTTTCGTGAAACTCCAGCGCCTTGTCCCACTCGCCCTTGTCCTGCAAGACATTCCCGATGTTGCCGAGGTTGATGGCCTGCACTCGCCTGTCGTCCGGCTCCTCTGCTAGCTTCAGCGCCCTACCATGAAACTCCAGCGCATTGTCCCACTCGCCCTTGGCCTGCCATACCAGCCCGATGTTGCCGAGCTTCAAGGCGACGCCCTGCCGGTCGCCGATTTCCCCCTGAATCTTCATCCCCTTCTCAAAGAACTCCAGCGCCTTGTCCCACTCGCCCTTGTCGTACCACACTAGCCCGATGTTGCCGAGGGCAAGGGCCTCGCCCTGCTTGTCGCCGAGGGTCAGATACGCGGCAAGGGCCTGCTCGTGTTCCTGCAATGCGGCATCCCACTCGCCAAGTCCCTCATGCAGGTTCCCGACAAACACGAGCAACTCGGCGCGCCGTGCCGGGTCGAGCTTGCCTTTCATCAAGTCCTGGTAGATACGGATTCGGCGGCGGGCCTCGTCGGCCGACTGGACCGGACTCCAGCGGGCCGCAAGGTACGCTTGCTGGAACTGCGCCAGGCCGCCGAGCGTTTCGAACTCGACCACGACCGCCCTGCCGGCCCAGAGGTCCGGAGCAACCTCGCGCAGCCTGCTCATCAACCACTCGGGGAACCACAGCAGGAGCGGGCGGCCGAGCTTGTTGAGCCAGTCGCGCTGCTGGTTCATTCCCTGGAGCGTCGGCGGACGCACACTGAGGTCGCGGTACTCCGTCGGTATCGTCTCATCTATGTCCTCAACCGAGATGGCGACCTTCGCAACCCGGCCTGAGTATTCACGGAAGTCGTTGGCGTCCAGCGCGAGTCTGAGTGCACCCGCGATGCTCGGCGCAGAATGTTGGAGCCTTAATCTGAAGAGACCGATGTTCAGCCCAGCCAGTTCGTGCGACAGGTCAGCGACAATCCGGTCACGCTCCGCCGGTGAGTTGCACAGGCAGAGCGCGTAGCCGCCCTCGGCCGCCTCAATGAACGCCCGTAGCGTTTGCCGCGCATCCTGCACGGGTCCGGCCTGCCCATCTGGCGGAACGACTGTTGGCGTATCGGATCTCGGAATCGCCTGTCCGGAGTTGTCCGTCAACTGCTCAGGACTTACGTTGCTGTCTCAGCTTGAGCAACTCGGCTACCGCCGGATGCACGTCGTAGTAGACGCCCTTCTCGTCCTCATACTCAATCGCGGCCTGCATGAACAGCAACTTCGAGAGCATCTCGCTCGGGTCTGCCGACCGGCTGTCGTGAATCGAGGCAAGAGTGGCGTAGGCACCCGGCGGTATCATGCGGCTGAACTGCGAGGAAAGGCCGACAAAGTGCCGGTCCACCATGTCCCACGTTATCGCAGGCTGCCCCTCGATTTTGGCGTCAAGGCAGGCCGCGCGGGCCGCTTCCAGCAGGTCGGCGAAGATACCATTGCCGACCCGGATGAGCTTGTCGAGAGCCCCGGCGGCGAACAGCCGCGCGTCCACGCGCTGCAGGATGATCTCCCGGAGCAAACTCAGGCCGTCTTGGTTCTCCGTACCATCGCGGTTGACCGTGCGCACCGACCGGAGTTCCTCGCAGGCGTCGTAGCTACCGCGCAACCGCGACCACAGCGGCAGATAGCACAGGGACTTCGATGCACCGTAGATGATGCGGCAGTTCGGCCGAGTAATTGTGGCAACGTGACTGAAGAAGACATTCTCCTGCGCTTTGAGGTCTATCTTCTCCAGGTCGTCGATAAGTACCAGCGGTGGGCGACCGGTCTGCTGCTCGACCTTGTCACAAAGCGTATCGAATCGCTGCACCAGGTCGGCAACGCGCGGCTCCAGCTTCTTGCGTACCTCGTCCCTGATGACGGCGCTGGTCTTGAACCCTGCGTCCAGTTCGAAGATGAGAGGCTTCAGCTTGACGCCGGCACCGCCGGCGCGTTGCTTCTCCTTGACTGCGGTCTGGAACGTCTCCCCGGACACCTGAACCAGCCAGTCCTGCAGGTCCTGCTGTATGTCCTTGCCAACGTCCACCTTCTTCGAGAGCGCCTCGTCTGCGAGCTTGGTCGCCATTATCAGCAAGAGGTCCAATGGCTTCACGTCCGACGGCTCAAGCTCCTGGGTCACGGATAGAAAAACAACGAAGAACTTGTCCTTCAATTCGTGAGCAAGGCGGAGCAGTTCGGTTGTCTTGCCACTCTTCTGCTGGCCGAGGTACAAGGCATGCCACGCAGACGCACTGGCCTCGACCATAGCTGTGAGCTTCCGGACCGGACTCTCAGGTCTTTCTACGTAATAGGCACGAAATAAGGCGGTAGTGTCCAACTCGGCAGCCAGAGACCGATACGCGCCGTCCAAGTCGGTGGCGGGGCCAATGGCCGGCTTTGGGTTACGTTGCTTGGTCATGGTGAGACCTCCAATTCATTCGGTGATGACGCCTGCCCCTGCGAGTATGGAGATACCTATTGTCCACAGACGTAACCCAGACACGCAACGGGACCGCGCTTCGGGCAATTTACCTCAGGCATTGCCTAGCAGTCTACCCTTTCCGCCCCAACGGTCAAGTCCGCGCATTTGACCTTCCCGGCCCGGATTTGACTTGGCCGGGCGCAATTCTAGACTTAGGATGATAACGTGTCCACGGAAAGGAACCCTAGTCCAGCCTTAGGCCGTCTAACTGCTATGCCTTCTGTGTACTTCGACCACGCTGCTGCCGCGCCACTCTTGCCCGAGGCAAGGGAAGCGATGCTGCCGTTCCTCGGCGAGGAGTTCGGGAACCCGGCCAGCCTGCACCGGCACGGTGACAAGCCCAGGGCGGCAATCGAGGCCGCGCGGGCACAGGTTGCCGCGCTCATCAATGCCCGGCCCGACGACATCGTCTTTACTTCGTCGGCGTCAGAGTCGAACAACCTTGCCATCAAGGGCTTTGCCCTGGCCAAACTGCCCGCCTTGGGACACGATCCGAAATCGCCGGAGAGGGACAGTCCCCGCCCCGCCGAAGCGGGGCGCAATCAGGGACAGTCCCTGCGATTCCGGCCCCACATCGTGGTTTCTGCCATTGAGCACGTGTCGGTCCTTGAGCCGGCAAGGTCACTGAAGAAGCTGGGCTTCGACGTAACCGAAGTGCCGGTTGACTCGGAAGGCGTGGTCCATCCCGACAAGCTGGAAGCGGCAATCAAGCCTGAGACCATCCTCGTTTCGGTGATGCACGCGAACTACGAAGTCGGCACGGTTCAGAGCATCAAGGAACTGGCTGCAATCGCGCACAAGCACAAGGTTCCGTTCCATTCGGATGGCACTGCGGCGGTCGGCCGCATTCCCGTGGACGTGGCCGACCTCGGCGTTGACGCCTACACGTTCCCGGCCATGTCGGTCTATGGCCCGAAGGGCGCGGCCGCGTTGTACCTGAGGCGGGGCACGCGCATTCCATCGCTCATTGAGGGTGGATTCCAAGAGAAGAACCGGCGCGCCGGCACCGAGGACGTAGCCGCAATCGCCGGCTTCGGAGCAGCCGCCGCAGTCACTAAGACGAAGCTGCCCGAGTGGTCGGCGACGATGTCGAAGCTGGCGCAGCGCATCTTCGCGGAGCTTCCGGGAAAGTTGGACCACGTCATCTTCACCGGCCCTGTCCCGCTTGGGACACGATCCGAATTGCCGGACAATTCGGTCATGTCCCGCGCGGACCGAGTGCCCGGCCAAGTCAGCGTGGTGGTCGAGTTCGTCGAGGGCGAGGCGATGCTGCTCTTCCTTGATGACGAGGGCATTGCCGCCGCGTCCGGCTCGTCCTGCTCGGCCAAGACCCTGAAGGCGTCGCACGTGCTGCTGGCGATGGGCCTGCCGCACACCAAGGCGCAGTCCTCGCTGGTTCTGACTATGGGCAAGGACTCGACCGAAGCCGACGTAACCCATTTTATCGACAAGCTGCCGCCAATCGCCGAGCGCCTGCGCCAAATGTCGCCCTTGTACGCGAAGTTCAAGAAGGGCGAAGACCCGTACGCGGTGAAGCCGGGTGATGAGTGCGAGGATGAGCACGAGCCGGTGCAGGAATAGGACCTATATGACCTATGCGACCCATGGGAGAATGAATGTACTCTGAGAAAGTAATGGAGCATTTCCGCAACCCGCGCAATGTGGGCGAGATTGAGGACGCCAGCGGCGTGGGCGAAGTCGGCAACCCGGTCTGCGGGGACATGATGACGTTCTACGTGAAGGTCGAGAACGGCATCCTGGCCGACGTGAAGTTCAAGACCTTTGGCTGTGGCGCGGCCATCGCCGTATCCTCGATGGTGAGCGAGATGGCCAAGGGCAAGACCATCGAGGAAGCGATGAAGATCAGCAATGCCGACGTGGCCAAGGAGCTGGGCGGCCTACCCCCGAACAAGATGCACTGCTCCAACCTCGGCGCGGACGCGCTCCACAAGGCGATTGAGAACTACCTCGCGAAACAGCCCGGCGCCGAGAAGAAGGACTGCCACTGCCCGTATTGCGACACCCCGGTCGAAGGCGGCGCCATTTGCACGCCCTGCAAGACCAACGGCCACCAATAGAGAGAAAGGAATCACTGTGAAGTTTACCCATGTCCCGGGAAGAAACGCCAAGCACCGCGTGACCCTCTACGCGCTCTCGACCTGCGGCTGGTGCCGCAAGACCAAGGAACTGCTCAACTCCAACCAGGTCCAATACGAGTACGTCGACGTGGACCAATGCCAGGGGGACGAACGTGCCGAAGTCTCCAGCAAGGTTCGCGAATTGAATCCCCGCGGCTCGTTCCCGACCGTGCAGGTTGACGGCGAGGTGGTAGCCGGCTTCGACGAAGACCGGATTCGGGAACTGCTCGAGCTATGAGTGCAGAGGAGCGTTTCTCCGACGAAGTCATCAAGACATGGGAGCGCCTGAAGAAGGAAGCCGAGGAGGCCGGGTATCGCTTGAACCCGGACCGGGTCTTCACGCTCCGTCTCATCCAGGGCCTGCTCGATAACGAGAAACGCTACGGCTACTGGTGCTGCCCGTGCCGGCTCGCGTTCGGCGAGAAGGACAAGGACGTTGACGTCATCTGCCCCTGCTACTACCGGGACTCGGACGTCGAGGAGTTCGGCGCGTGCTACTGCGCCCTCTACGTATCGGATGAATGGATTGAAGGGAAGAAGAAGCACGGCTCCATCATCGAGCGCCGGCCGGCCAAGTTCATGCGCGACGGCTACTCCGAAACTCCGGCTCCTCCCTCCTCCCCTGCTCCCTCCTCTCTTTCCCTCCCGGTGTGGAGGTGCAAAGTCTGTGGCTACTTGTGCGCCCGGCCCGAGCCGCCGGGCAAGTGCCCGGTCTGCAAGGCCGGCAAAGACCGCTTCGAGCGGTTCATGTAGGAGGCCCTGATGATTGTCGAAGTGAGCATCGTGCCCGTCGGCACCGGCGAAACGAGTGTGAGTTCGTACGTGAAGGCCGCCATCAATATAATCGAGGAGACCGACCTCGAATACCAAGTCAACTCCATGGGCACCTGCGTGCAGGGCGAATGGGACGAAATCTTCTCTACCCTCAAGACCGTGCACGACGAACTGGTGAAGATGGGCTGCAATCGCATTGTCACCACGGTGAAGATTGACGACCGCCGCGACAAGTTCGGCACCATGGACGCCAAGGTTGCCGCAATCGGCGAAGACCTCTAGCCGAAGTCAGCAGTACGCAGTCGGGGCGCGGAATCCCGCGCCCCGATTCTCTTCGACCTGACTACTGCCCTGTCACCGGGCCAGCGCAGTCCGGTGAACCTGTAGGCTTCCGGCGGCTCAGTCCGGGGCCTGCTCGGCCTCGTTCACCGCGTACTGCTGGGCTAGTTGGAGCTGCATGGCGCGCAGCCGCGACGCGACAGTCTGGGCCACCATCCGCATCATCACGTGCCCGAGCCGCGGGTCCTCGTTGAATGCCGCGTTCAGCTTGGCCACGTCGAACTCAAGATAGGTGCTGTTCGCCATCGCCCTGCTGCCGGCGGTGTAATGAGGATTGCCGACCAGACCTGAATAGGCGAACATCTGGCCCGGGCCAACCGAGGTCACCATGTAGGTCTTCTTTGTCACGCCGAAGTCGAGTTCCAGCACGACGCCCAGCCGCCCGCTGACTAGAATGTAGAACTTAGTTGCTGGCTCGCCCTGCACGTCGATCATGCTCCCGGCCTTCACTTCGCCGACCTTCGCGATTCCCGCCACGAGGTCAACGTCCGCCTCGGGAAGCTGTGCGAACTCCGGTATCGTCTTCAGAAACGCCTTAACGTCCATCGATGTCTCCGTTTCGGTTAGTGTGCTTCGCAGCTAGGGTAACAACGCTCTCGCGCGGTGTCAAGCCGGCCGGCATCTTGACCCGGGCCCGGTCCCGTATATCATTTGTGCACCATGACTCGCCTGATCTGGGTCATTCTCTTTGCCGTGCTGGTCGGCGCGCTTGTCCTATTCTCGCTCAAGAGCATGCAGACCGGCACCAGGCTCAACCAGCGGCTGGGCGAGCTGGAGCAGGCGCGCGAGACCCTGTCGGGCATGTTCCCGGACAGCCGGTTCCGCGTCCAGTTCTCGGCTCCGAAGCCGGGCATCCGCAATCTTGTAGTCACCATCCAGCCCGGGCATGCCGACTCCGGCGCCATCGCTCAAATGGTCGAATCCGCCGAATCGGTTGCCCGTCGCAAGGTTGACCTCACCGGTTACGACTCGCTGGTCGTGGCCGTCTTTGACAGCGTGTATCGGACCGTGCCCGCCCGATAGCGGTCCCTCGCCGCCCGCACGTACGACGGCTGTCCGGGAGTTCTAAAGGTGCTCGTTAAGGGAAATCTCAAGGACGCGGTTGAGATGAGTTTCGGTCCGGTTGCCCAGGACGTCGCGCAGACCAAGTACTAACCGCACTTTCTCGGCGAACGTCCAGCCGATGCCGAAGTTGAGAAACCCGCGATGCTTCAATTCCTCGTCGTGGTCGTTGAACGCCGGGTCGTACTCCGCAATCAGCTCGACGTTGCCGGGCAGCAGCGCGTTGAGCGCGGCAAAAGCATCCACCCCGTTCCAGTAGTTGAGCCCGAACTGGCAGTGCGTGCGGATTGCGTCCACGGTCTTGCCTACGCAAAGGTATCCGCCCTTCTCTCTGACCTCGTAGACGTCCTGTTCCTGAACGTAGCCGTCGTACCCCTGGTTCTCGAACCCGAGCACGAGGTTGGGGATGTAACCCTGCTCCTGCAGGATGGCGAGCCGCGCCTGGAAGTCGGGCCGATGTCGGCCGTAGAACTGCGGCGTGGAACCACCGATGATGTAGTCGCCGCCGTACGACATCCCGAGCGTAACCCGGTCGAACAGCCCGAGGCCGAATCGCATCATGATGCCGCCGTCGCCCCAGAGCCGGGCGCTGACGTAATACTCGGCATGGGCGAGGGAAATCGGAACCGGCTGGTCGATGTTGTATAGGATGGCCGACGCCGGCAGTGTCGCCGCGAGAACCAGAATGACGATTCTCATGTGCGCTCAGGATAGGTCAATCAACGCTCACTGTCAAGCACGGCCCGGCGATTGGCCGCCCAGACTGCGGGCCACCTGTTCGGCGAGGAATCGGGCAACGTCCGGCACCGAAAACGGCCAGGCGTAGACGAACTCCACTCCAAGGTGGTGCGCCCTGGCCCGCTCGACCGCGCCCGGGATGTCGCGCTCTGAGTGCTCTCCGCCCTGCGTCATCATCGGCGTGACCACGACTACCCGCCTCGCGCCGGAGCCGGCCGCATGGTCCAGCGCATCATCAAGGCTCGGCGCGCAGAACTCATTGAAGCCCACCACCACGTGGCAGCCTGTGGCCTTGCCCAGTTCCCGCCCCAACTCGAACGATGCGGCGTGATACGGGTCGTTGTCCTTTGTGCGCGGCCAGTCTCTCAGCTTCTTCTCCAGTTCCAAGTATCGCGTCCCTGCCGGGTCGCCGGACATCGATGCGTGCTCGAACCGCGAGTGCATCACGAAGAACTCAGCCAACTCCTGCCGCGGGAAGTCTGAAGGCGGAACCCCGTGCATCGCCAGTACAATCAGCGTCTTGTGGTTTGTCATTGTGTCCTCAACAACTGCAAAGCCTGCCTTCCTTCAAAGTCTCGATACCTTCCCGCACGAGCCACGAGCCGATGAACAACCCGACGACCGGGTCGGCCTGCCAGAATCCGAACAGCCGGTTCGCCAGCAGCCCCAGCAGCAGGGCAAGCGACATGAACGTGCAGGCAAGAGTCTGCTTGGAGTCGGCCAGCAGGCTGCGGCTGCCCAGTTTGCGGCCGGTGCGCTGTTTTGCGACGAACAGCGCCGGCATCACCACCAGTGATGTCACGGCGATGATGATGCCTAACAGGCTCGGGTCCGGCACTTCGCGGGTGATGAGCTTTCTGACCGCCTCGAACAGCACGTAGGCGGCAAGCACGAAGAACGACCAGCCCACGAGCTTCACCGCCCGAGCCTCGACCTTCTTCTCCTCGGCCTCACTCAGCCCTGTCTGGCGAAAGCGCCATATCATGATTCCGCCCGAGATGGACTCGGTGAAGCTGTCCATGCCGAAGCCTACGAGCGCGATGCTCGACGCCAGCCCGCCGGCGAGAATCGAAAGCACGCCTTCGAGCACGTTGTAGCCGACCGTGAAGTAGGAAAGCAGCAGGGCGCGGCGGCCAAGCTTTGGGTCGGACTCACTGCAAGAACAGTCTTCAACCATCCATAAAGAGTCCCCGCTCGGGTTCAGAAGTCAAGCCGGGCATGACGCTTCGCGACACCATCCTTGACGCTCCTCTATCAGACTGCTACACTGGCTTCGGCAATGAAGAGAATTACCCCCTATCTGATGATTGTGGCGCTGGCGTGCGCACTGGCTATCTCGCTCTGGACCAACTGGGCCACCCACGCCCGCCACCGGCCGCTCCCGGGAACGGTCGTGCCGGCATCTGCCGGCGACGCCGTGTCGACCTCCCGCATGAATGCCATCGTACTCGCCGCCCGCAAGGTCAGCCCGGCGGTGGTGTCGGTCGTCGTCACCCAGACCCAGGTCGTCACTTACGACCCTTTTGGCGGGCTCGGATTAGACGACTTCTTCCGCGACTTCTCCCCCCGTCGTTCCTATCGCCAGCAAGTCAAGTCGATGGGCTCCGGCGTCATCATATCAAGCGACGGCGACGTCATCACGAACGCCCACGTCGTGCTCAACGCGACGCAAATCAAGGTCACGCTGCCGGACAACCGCGAACTGGACGCCGAAATCGAAGGCATTGATGAAGTCCGAGACCTGGCCCTGCTCAAGCTGAAAGCGAAGGACCTGCCGTCCGCGACTTTGGGCAACTCCGATGACATCATGATCGGCGAGTGGTCTATCGCCATCGGCAACCCGTTCGGGTTCATGCTTGAGGACGCGCAGCCCACCGTCACCGTCGGTGTGGTTTCGGCGCTGCACCGCGACATTAAGTCGAACGGTGGCGACCAGGTTTACGCCGATATGGTTCAGACCGACGCGGCCATCAACCCGGGTAATTCCGGCGGCGCGCTGGTGAATGCCGACGGCGAGGTCATCGCCATCAACACCTTCATCTTCAGCCACTCCGGCGGCTCCGAGGGCATCGGCTTTGCCCGGCCCATCAACGACGTGAAGCAATTCGTCAAGGAGACGCGCGGCACCGCCGGTGCGGCGAGCTACCAAAAGATCGAGACCGGTCTCGACGTAACCGTCGCCGACATCAACCCGGTGCTCCGAAGCAGCTTCGGACTTGGCTATCGCCGGGGCGTGGTCGCGGTCGCGGTCAAGGCCGGCGGCATCGGCGAGACCATCGGCATGACGCCCGGGGACGTAATTCTCATGGCGCAGGGCAAAACGGTCAGTTCTGCGCCGGCGTTCGCCCGGCTCTACGCGCATCTTGCCGGAACCATCGACATCGTGATTGACCGTGGAGGCGAGCAGATACGGCTGCTCTACAGGTTAAAATGACAACACGCTACGATACTCCGGAAATGGCCGCGCTCTGGAACGAAGAGGCGAAGTTCCGTTCGTGGCTGCTGGTCGAGAAGACCGTCGCCCTGGTGCAGGCCGAACGCGGCATCATACCGAAGCCGGCGGCCCGCGCCATCCAGCGCGCCACCTTCAAAATCAAGGAGATTGACGATTTCGAGAAGATCACCAATCACGACGTCATCGCGTTCACGCGCAGTGTGGCGGAGTCTGTCGGCGCGTCCGGCAAGTACGTCCACTACGGGCTCACGTCCTACGACGTTGTTGATACCGCGCTCTCGCTTCGCTGCATTTCCGCCTTCGAGATAACCGAAGCCGCGCTCGGCGGCCTGCGGCTGGAGACCGCGCGCCTCGCGATCGAGTACAAACGCACACCGATGATGGGCCGCACGCACGGCGTCCATGCCGAGCCGATAACCTTCGGCCTCAAGTGCCTGTCGTGGTTCGAGGAAACCAAACGCAACATCCGGCGCCTTGCCGCAGCCGCCGACGAGATGCGCTACGGCAAGATATCGGGCGTGGTCGGCGGCTACACGCAACTCGGGCCCGACGTCGAGGCTCGAGTCCTCGGCCGTCTGAACCTCAAGCCGGAGCCGGTCTCGACGCAGGTGATTCCGCGCGACCGCCACGCAGTCATGCTTAGCACCCTGGCACTGGTTGCCACCGGCCTAGAGCGCATCGCCACCGAAATCCGCAACCTCCAGCGCACGGAAATCGGCGAACTGGCCGAACCCTTCTCGAAGGGGCAGCGTGGCTCGTCGGCCATGCCCCACAAGAAGAACCCGATAACCTGCGAGCGTATCACCAGTCTTGCCCGGCTGGTCCGCGCCTACGCGCAGGTCGCGCTGGACAACGTCTGTCTCTGGCACGAGCGCGACCTGTCCAACTCGGCCAACGAACGCATCATCATCCCCGAGGCATTTACCATGACCCACTACATGATTCGCAAGCTCACCGGCGTGCTGGCCGGGCTGGTTGTGCGGCCGGACCGGATGCTCCAGAATCTCCAATCCTCGGGCCAGACGTTCTTCTCGCAGGCGGTAATGCTCGAACTCGTCCGCGCCGGGATGGACAAAGACCGCGCGTACAAACTGGTGCAGGAACTCGCCTTCACATGCCAGGTTGACGGAACCTCGTTACCCGAGCTGTGCGAGAACCATCCTGAAATCACGAGGCTCCTCGACCGTCGCGCCCTCGGCCGGGCGTTCGACCTGCAACGGCTCCTCCGCAACGTCGATGCCGTATACCGACGAGTAGGCCTGGACTCGAGTAAGTCCAAAGTCCAAAGTCGAGAGTCCAAAGCCTAGGGCAGTGGACTTCTCCTTCACCGACGACCAACTCCAGGTCCAGGGCCTGACCCGCGAGTTCGCCAACCGCGAGGCAGCCGCAACCATTAAGGAATGCGACGAGACCGCCTGCTTCGACCGCGACTTCCTGACAAAGATGGCCGAGGCCGGGCTGCTCGGCCTCTCGATCCCACAGCGCTACGGCGGAACCGGCAACGACTACATCGCGCTGGGCATCGCCTGCGAGGAACTCGAGTACGTTGACACCTCGCTCCGGGTAGTCCTTTCCGTCCACGTCGGTCTGAATAGCCTGACCCTGCTCACGTGGGGCACCGAGGAACAGAAGCAGCGCTGGCTTGTGCCTCAAGCAAAGGGCGACAAGGTCGCGACGTTTGCCATGACCGAGCCGTCGGCGGGCAGCGACGTGGCCGGAATCCAGACCCACGCCCGCAAGGATGGCAAGGAATACGTTCTCGTCGGCGAGAAGATGTGGATTTCGCTCGCCGACGTTGCCGACCACTTCATCATCCTGGCCTGGACCGTCCCGGCGAAGCGGCAGGCACGCGACCATTCCGGCCTCTCCTGTTTCATCGTCGAGCGCGGGATGAATGGCCTGACGACCGCCTCCATTCACGGCAAGCTCGGCGTGCGCGCCGGCAATACCGGCTCGATTGCGCTTGACGACGTGCGTGTGCCCGAAGCCAACCGGCTTGGGTTCGAAGGCGAAGGCTTCAAGATTGCCATGTCCGCTCTCGACCAGGGCCGTTACACGGTCGCGGCCGGTTCAACCGGGCTCATCCGCGCCTGCCTTGACGCTTCGGTCGAATACGCCCGGATCCGTACGACCTTTGGCAAACCCATCGCCGAGCACCAACTGGTCAAAGAGATGATCGCCGAGATGGCGGGCGACTACGAAGCCTGCCGCCTGCTATGGCTCAAAGCCGGGTGGCTCAAGAACGAAGGCAAACGCAACACCCGCGAGACTTCGCTCGCCAAGCTCTACGGCTGCGCTGCGGCCGAGGAGGCCGCGTCAAACGCGGTTCAGATCCACGGCGCCTACGGCTTCTCCAGCGAGTACAACGTCGAGCGCTTCTACCGCAACGCCAAGGGCGCCCAGATCTACGAAGGCACACGCGAGATTCACAAACTCCTGCAGGGCGATTATGCTCTCGGGCTGCGCGAGGACAAGCCACTCCGATGCACACTGCCCATACCCGAGTAGATGTACACTTTGACCAGTTGTCATTTCGAGCGACCGTAGGGAATCGAGAAATCTCTTCTGAGAGACCCCTCGACTCGTCCGACTCGCTCGGGGTGACTGTAATTCGCTGAAAGGAACACAATGCCCGTTATCTTCATGAAATCCGGTGGCACGGTGACCTGCACCGGCTATACAATCAAGGATGGCGTCGTCAAAGCCATGGATTGCCTGGTTGAAGACACAGCCCTGATTCCCGAAGACAAATCCAAGCCGGCCGAATTCGCTGTCTCGCTCGCCAATGTCCTCTACATCCTGCCGGGTAGGCTGTAGCGCCTTCCGGCAGTCGGACAAGTCAGACACGTCGGACCAGTCAGACCCGAACAACTTTTGATGGAACGCGTCCTCGTCCGCAAAGTCACTGACCTGAGCGCCGCCGTCACCGAGGCGCTCGACTTCCTCGACTACGACTTCACGGGCAAGCGAGTCTGGGTCAAACCCAATCTGCTCGGTCCCCACCCGCCCGCAGCCGGCGTGACGACCGACCCCGAACTGGTCCGCAGCATCGTCCGGGAGTTGAAGCGCCGCGGCGTCGCGACCGTCCGGGTCGCCGACAATCCTGCCGGAAGACACGCGGAACGGCTGGCTGACTACATCGCGGTGACCGGCGTCGTCGAAGCAAGTGAAGGCTGCTTCCTCGACATTGCCGAGCACTCCATTATGCTGCCGCTGAAGTCCCGCTTCACACCACAGATACTGGTCTCGTCAATCGTCGGAGAAGCCGACGCAATCCTGAATCTCCCCGTTCTTAAGACTCACGCCCTGACCGTCCTCACCGGGGCGGTGAAGAACCTGTTCGGCGTCATTCCCGGCCTCCAGAAAGCCCACATGCACACCCTAGTGAAGAACGGAGAGGAATTCGCCGAACTGCTGGTTGACATCTACCAGGCGCTGCCGGTGCCGGTTCTCAGCATTATGGATGCGCTGCGCGGCATGGACGGCCAGAACGGCCCGAACGGCGGTCGCGTACTCAAGCTCGGCAGGATCCTCGCTGCCCGCAACGCGGTCGCGCTCGACTCGGTCATGGCACTGATGGCCGGCGTGAGGCCGGACCGGATTCACACGAACCGGATTGCCGCAGAACGAGGCTTGGGCCCGGCCCGGCCGGAGAACATCGAGGTGGTCGGCGACTTCGAGGTGATTCCGGGATTTCGCCTGCCCTCAGCCCGACTGGCAGGAAGCATCACCGGCATCGCCGGCGCGACGTTCTACAAGCTCATCCAACGCCGCCCGCTTTGCGACAAGAAGCTCTGCACCCGCTGTCGCCGTTGCGCGAACAACTGCCCGGTTCAGGCAATCAGCCTGTCGCCCTACCCGACCATCAACCCCAGGAAATGCATCACCTGCTACTGTTGTGTGGAGATTTGCCCGGAACGGGCAATGGTCGTGCCTCGGGCGCTACGCAGCCTGGTCCGCCGCGTCATCGGCCGTTAGCCCCCAAGTCCTTGACCCACCACGTTCGGCGTGATAGATTCTGCCATGCTTCGCACGCCCCGCCCGGGTTCTCAACTCGATGACGTACTCACCTGTAACACGCTACTGGAGCTTGCGGACGAGAGGTCCTACGCGCGCGGTGAGGCGTACTTCGCGGACGGATGCGTGCTGTCACTGACCGAGAACCTGAACGTCGTCACCGGCCGAGTACAGGGCACCGAGAACTATCAGGTCAAGCTCTGGGTCGAGGACGGCGAGTTGGCGTCCTCCTGCTCCTGTCCCTGGGCCGCGGAGGGCAACTTCTGCAAGCACTGCGTCGCGGTCGGGCTGGCGTGGATCGAGCAGGATTCAGAGACGGACGGCGGAGAGACCAAGACCGGAAAGACGCCGGCCAAGCCCAGGATAACGTCGGATGATGTCCGAGCCATGCTCAAGTCCGAGGGCAAGGGCTGTCTGGTCGAGATGATTATGAACCAAGCTGCCGTAGACAACGCGCTGGCCGAACGGCTCGTGATGAAAGCCGCACGCCGTGGTCAAGGCGGCCCTGACATCGCGACCTACCACCGCGTCCTCACCAGCGCGTTCCGCACCGGCGGCTTCGTAGATTGGAGAGGAGCCTCCGACTATGCGCAGCGCATCCATCAGGCAATCGCCGGCGTTGAGGAACTCCTGCGAGAAGGCTATGCCGCCCAGGTCATCGAACTGGTCGAACTCGGTCTGCGGCAGTGCGAGCGCGCGCTCGGTGAAGTAGATGATTCGGATGGAGAGGTCGGTGGAATCCGCGACCGGCTTCAGGAACTGCATCTGGCGGCATGTCGCGAGGCCAAGCCGGAACCGGAAGCCCTGGCTCAGAAGCTCTTCGACTGGGAGATGAAGTCGCAATGGGACGTCTTCCACGGCGCTGCCCGCACCTATGCCCGGGTACTCGGTCGAAAGGGCCTGGCGATGTACCGCAAGCTGGCCGAGCCAATCTGGGCCAAGGTCCCGGCGCTGAAGCCGGACGACAAGCGCGACAGCTTCGAGCACAAACGGTTTGCAGTCACCTGCATCATGGAAGTGCTGGCCGAGCTGTCAGGCGACATCGAGGAGCAGGTGGCGGTCAGGAGCCGCGACCTCTCCTGTGCCTACGGCTTCCTGGAGATTGCCGAGATCTACCGGCGGAACGGTCAGAACGACAAGGCCCTCGAGTGGGCCGAGAAGGGCGTGAAGGCCTTCCCGGAACGGACCGATTCCCGCCTGCGCGAGTTTCTGGCCGATGAATATCACCGCCGGGGTCGCCACGACGCAGCGATGGCCCTGGTCTGGAACGAGTTCGGCGACCACCCGGGATTGGAGAGCTATCAGCTTCTGAAGCGGCACGCCGACCGGGCCGGGCAGTGGCCGAGCTGGCGCGAGGACGCCCTGACCGCGTTCCGCGAGCGAATCCGGGCAGCAAAGGACGGGCGACATCGGCACGAATACGGCTCGTGGGACCGGGCCGACCACTCGGACCTGGTGCGCATCTTTCTCTGGGAGAAGAACGTGGAGGCAGCTTGGCAGGAAGGGCAGGCCGGTGGTTGCTCGGGCGAACTATGGATGGAGTTGGCGGCCAAGCGCGAGAAGGAGCATCCGGCGGACGCGGTTGCCGTCTACCAACGCCAGGTCGAGCACATCATAAACGGAAAGAGCAACGCCTCCTACGAGGCGGCTGTGCGCCTGCTACACAAGGTGCACAAACTCATGGCACCGATGGACCGGACCGCGGAGTTCCACGACTTCGTGGCCGACGTGCGTGCACGCCACAAGCCCAAACGGAATCTCATGAAACTCCTGGACCGGGCAAAGTGGCCCTGAGTCTCACGACTAGGTTCCAAGACCACAACCACCGAAGAATGCTGACGGATTGTGGGACATTGCCGCCTCTTGCTTTGGCTTCCCCCGGCGCGACGCCTTCCACCCCTCGCCGTCTACTTCGCGGCGCACCCAGTGAATTCGGTCGCTCAGGTCGCCGCTTCCTCCGACCCGAACAGCGCCGCGGCCTGATTCAGAACATCACGGGCCGCTGACTCCCAGTTCCTCCTCTGGCTTTGACCTCTGCCCGTCGCCCACCGGCCGGGTTTGACGATTCCGCCTTCAGAGCTATACTGAAGAAGTGACCCGAGGAAATGAGCGCACGGTCGGCAGTACCGCGACGATAGAACCGGCATCGGCCGTGCGCAGCAAGTCAGCCTGGAGGTGACTATGCCGAACACTTACACCGCAGTGACGAAGCAGGACGGAGACTGGTGGATAGGCTGGGTTGAGGAAGTTCCTGGAGTGAATTGCCAGGAACACACCCGGGAGGAGTTGCTTGAGAGCCTGCGCGCCACCTTGAAGGAAGCACTTCAGTTCAATCGCGAAGAGGCCATTCAGGCGGCGTCGCCCCATTACAGCGAAGAACCCCTGATGGTATGAAACGCAGGGAGTTGCTGGAACACCTGCGCTGGCCCAGCTCTTGACGGCCGGATGCCGCCGAGCTACAATCCTATTGATGCAGGAGAGCAGAATCCGAGCTAGAACGCCCGACGCAGCCCCGCTTATTGCCGGCAGACCCGGGAATTGGGTGGCGTTGGCCGCCACACCGAGAAAGGTCGTTGCCGAAGCCAAGACACTCGCCGCGGCGGCAACCAAGGCCCGGGCGCTTGGCTACGACAAACCGGCCTTCGCCCGCGTGCCCCGAACACGGCGCGTGCTCGTGGTGTAGCCCCTCCGGACTGGTGGTCGAGTAGGCCTCGTGGCCAACCCCTTTTGGGAGTCCACCACGAGGGTCGAGTAGGCCTCGTGGCCAACCCCTTTTGGGAGTCCACCACGAGGCCCCTCACAGAACCGGACTTGCAGATTT